>PBHT01000001.1 GCA_002720285.1 Acidobacteriota bacterium
CCGTGGATTAACGGTCCCCACGACATGACGTAATCGACATAGCGCCGACCGTCTACGTCGGTTATATGCGCGCCGGTACCTCGAGCGATGAACGGAGGCTGACCCTGAACAGCCTTGAACGCACGAACTGGACTGTTAACGCCGCCCGGAAGCACTCGTCGTGCACGCGCAAACAAACGTCGCGATGAGCCAGGGGTGGAGCTAGGCATGGGCAGAAGATATCACGGTGTTCTAGAGGTGACGGGGCCGTCACCGCGTTACTTCAGTAAGCTGGCCGCGTATCGTGCAAAGTAAGTGATGATGATATCTGCCCCGGCACGCCTGATTGAGGTGAGAGCTTCCATGACCACTCTCGGCTCGTCCAACCAGCCGTTGGCCACAGCGGCCTTGACCATTGCATATTCCCCGCTCACTTGGTAGGCGGCCGTGGGACAGCAGAACTCCTGTTTAACTGCCCGGATGATGTCGAGGTAGGGCAGGGCAGGCTTAACCATCACGATATCAGCGCCTTCTTCTAGGTCGAGACCCACCTCACGGAGTGCTTCATCGGTGTTTGCTGGGTCCATCTGGTGGGTCCGGCGATCACCGAAGGCTGGCGCCGAGTCGACCGCTTCACGGAATGGACCGTAGTAGGCAGAACAATATTTGGCAGCATAAGACATAATCGCAACCCGCTGGTGACCGGCCTCATCAAGCGCCCCTCTGATTGCCCCGACTCGTCCGTCCATCATATCTGAGGGGGCAACAACGTCGACACCAGCTTCCGCATGCGATAACGCAACATCCACGAGCCGGGCGACGGTTATGTCATTGATAACTTCTTCGTCAACGACGACACCACAGTGTCCGTGAGAGGTGTACTCGCATAGGCAGACATCTGTCATAACAACGAGATCGGTGACCGTTTCCTTGATTGCTCTCACCGCCGTCTGCACGGGTGCCTCCGGATCGTCGGCTGCCGACCCTCGTTCGTCTTTCTCTTCAGGAAGACCAAACAGAAGTACGCCGCCGAGCCCGTCATTTCTGGCCATCTCGGCTTCTCGAACGACTTCGTCCACTGACAACTGGAACACTCCTGGCATCGATGGAATTTCTCGGCGAATGGCAGTTCCCGCACAGACGAACAATGGGTAGATAAGATGCTGTGGAAGCAGATGCGTTTCCCTAACTAATGCACGCATTGCTGGAGTGCGGCGGAGACGCCTCGGACGCTGGATGAGGTCAAGGACTAGTGTCCGGCGTTTGGATTGTTTATTGGTCATGGGATCGAATTTGCGAAGTGTTCTACTAGTGCATCAACTAGGGCTGGGATCGTGTAGGTCGATGGCATCAAGTGGGTCCTAATGTTCAACTGTTTCGCTGCTTCCGCCGTTACCGGACCGATGGCAGCGACAACAGTTCCTTGTAAAAGGTCGGCAGCAGGTTCAGCACCAAGTTGCTGTGCAAAGCTCCTGACAGTAGAGGCACTCGTGAAGGTCACGGCGTCGACGCGATGTTCTAGCAACATCTTGTAGATGTCGGGCGTACCTGGTTGCTCTAGTGATTCGAAGATTGTGCGGTAGGCCGTTACGTTTTCGACGATGGCTCCAGCAGCCTCAAGTTCACGTGGCAATACCTCACGTGCCTGTTCAGCTCTTGGCAGCAAAACTCGCTTACCTCGAAGGTTGTCCTTGGCGCACAGTACTGCAACAACCGCCTCAGATCGATGTTCGTCAGGCACAAGCTCAACCTTTATACCATGGCGCGTCAGACGCTCGGCCGTTGCGGGACCGACGGCGCACAGCCTAACGCCCTTTAAATTACGGACGTCACCGCGGCCGGCGACTAGTCTCCGTAAGAAGTATTCGACTCCATTTACACTCGTGAAAACGATCCAGTCGAAACTCTCGACACGAGCACACGCATCATCAAGGGGTTCGAGATCGACCGGCGGTGCGATACTGATAGTCGGAGCCTCAATCGGCTCGGCACCGAGGTCCACGAGACGTTCCACAAGATCGGAGGCTTGGTCTTTGGCACGGGTGACGATGATCCGACGGCCGAAGAGCGGCTGGGTATCAAACCATCGTAACTGTTTGCGCAGGCTCACGGCAGGACCGACGATCAAAACCGCGGAGCCATGCTCATCGGTATCCTTCATTAAGGTCTTGAGTTCCTTTAGGGTGCCTTCCACTGTACGTTGGCTAGGCAAAGTGCCGTGATAGACCGCTGCCGCCAATTCATCGCCAGGTCGGCCATATCTGAGGAGAGCATCAACGATTTTCGGCAATTGTCGCGCGCCAGCGTAACATGCCAGTGTACCGGTTAGGTGTGCCAAGCTCTTCCATTTGACGTCAGGTAGTACGTCGGTTCCGTCTTCGTGTCCGCGTACCAGCACCAGAGTATCACCGGCGTCAGGGTAGGTGATTGGAATGCCAGCATAGGTCGTCGCACCGATCGTCGTTGGGATGCCCGGTACCAATTCGCATGGGATACCTTGTTTATCGAGAAACAATGCTTCTTTTGCGCCACTACCAAATACAAACGGGTCTCCCCATTTCAACCTGACAACCTTGTGGCCTTCCCGAGCCTTCTCCGCGAGCAAGATGCTAATGGCGTCCTGTTCGATAGTCTTTGTGGGAGAAGCCGCTCCCACATCGATGATTTCTGCTTCTGGCGATGCAAGTTGTACTAACCGGCGTGGTACGAGGTGGTCATGGATGATGACATCGGCATCCGATAAGCGCCTCAAGCCTCGCACACTGATGAGCGAGGGATCGCCTGGACCCGCGCCGACAATGGACACTACGGGTGTTGTCACGACCCGCCCGTTTCTGAGACTTGACTACGGCGCAAATCTCCAAGGATGTCCGCAGCTCCCGCTTCGAGGAGTCTCTCCGCCACCGCGCGGCCTAACCTTTCTGGCTCGTCGCAGACACCGGACAGGCGGAAACGTGGTGCGTAGGTTCCATCGAGCGAGCTCACCACCGCGTCCAAGTGCAACTCTGATCCCTCTACGACAGCGTATGCGCCAATCGGCATCTGGCAACCACCGCCCAACGTTTTAACGAGCGCTCGTTCCGCTGTAACCGCGATTCGGGTATTCGGGTCATCAATTCGTGCCACGGATTCGTTCGCGGCCGTATCATCTATCCTCGTTTCCATTGCAATGGCACCTTGGCCTGGCGCTGGTACACACTCGCCAACTGTGAATGTTGCAGAAAGCCGATGCTCGCAACCTAGCCGACGTAGCCCTGCCACTGCCAGCACGATAATGTCGTATTCTCCACCATCGACTTTTCGTAACCTGGTGCCTAAGTTTCCACGGATGGGCTTGAACACAGCACTTGGAAAACGAGTGACCAATTGAGCAATCCTCCGGACGCTACTTGTTCCGATGCGCGGCGCCGGACCAGATTGTTCCAGTATTTCCAAGGCTGTTGCGGACTTGCGCACGGTTACCCCACTAGGCAGCACGAATCCGTCTCGGGCATCTTCTCGCGACAAATATCCTTGAACGATCAGTCCAGAGGGCACCACAGTCGGAAGGTCTTTTGCCGAGTGTACGGCTATGTCAATTTCATTCCCAGACAACGCCTCCTCGATTTCCTTAACAAATAGGCCTTTACCACCAAATTCGGAGAGCACCCTATCTTCGAGGCGATCTCCGCTTGTACGAATGACTCGCAGTTCGCAAGGTGGTGCACCACCACTTTCAATTGCCGACGCTACTGCACGCGCCTGCTGCAGCGCGAGGTCACTGCCGCGGGTGCCAATACGTAATGCGTTCACGATGGTACCGATGTCTTTTGGACAGAAGGGTTTGGGGAAGCAACCACCTGGTCATCGGGTTGTTCAATTAGCACTTGCGATGATTCAAGGTCAAACAATTGATTCAGCGCGTCGCCGTACATCCGTACGGTTTCTGCATTCGAGAGTTCTTTAAGGCGTTCAGTCGGGGTTGAAAGTAGTTTCTCAACGATAAGTCGTGTCACGTCCTCAACTCTAGCTCGATCGGCGGGTGCCAAAGACGCCAGTTTTNNTTCCAGTCGTTTCAATTCAGCNTGGCGGATCACTTCGAAACGCTGGCGTAGCGCGACCAGAGTNGGCACCGCTCGGCGGGAGCGTAACCAAGTCATGAAGCCGTTGACTTCTTCNGCGACAATTACTTCAGCCTTTGTAATNTGCGCGCTACGCCGAGCCAAATTTTCNCTGACGATTNCCTGCAGGTCGTCGATGTTATAGAGAAAGACTTGTTCAATNGTCCCGGCCGATGCCTCTACGTCCCGAGGCACAGCAATATCCATGATGAAAAGGGGACGATTTCGNCGAGTGCGCATGACGGCTTCGACTTGANTGCTCGTAATGATAGGCGCTGGTGATCCAGTTGCTGTGACCACTACGTCGGTCGTTGCTAGGACTTGCTGCATCTCGGTCCAGGGAATNGCTTCNCCACCTATTTTTTNCGCTAGGTTTTCAGCTTGGGNCGCCGTTCGGTTAATNACAACAATCCGNCTGACCTGCTGCGCCTTCAGGTGCACAGCCGTCAATTCGGACATCTCGCCAGCACCAACCAAGAGCACGTNGTGATCTGCNAAGTTACCGAAGATTTTTCGAGCCAAGGCCACGGCTGCNTANCTGATTGAAACTGCACCTTCACCTAGTTCGGTTTCTGATCTGACACGCTTCCCGGCCGCAAACGAACAATGAAACAGTTTGTTCAGAAGNCTACCAGTGCAGCCGNNCTCNGACGCTGTCGTATAAGCNTCCTTAACTTGTCCTAGGATTTGTGGCTCCCCGANAACAAGCGAATCAAGTCCAGCCGCGACACGAAAGAGGTGNTGNGCCGCNTCNCTGCTAGCAAGACNATAGAGATGGGGNGCGAGAGCGGCCGGATNNACCCCGTGGAAATCACTTAGAAANCTGGTCAGTTCGGTNCGAGCCTCANCTAAATCGTCGCAGCGTACATAGAGCTCGACCCGNTTACATGTGGACAGCACGACCGCTTCACCACAACCTGGTCGTGTNCTCAACGCCACCAGCGTNTCTGACAGGTCACCTTCTGAAAAATTCAGACGCTCCCGCAGANCGACAGGCGCTGTNTCATGATTGATTCCNAGTAGGAAGAGCTGGCTCACGACGACCTNACACTCCTTTTNAAGCTAGAAATTGTGTGNACGNGTCAGGAAATATCCGACCGGTAAGAAATTCAGTAACACGATAGCGAANCCAATGATTGAAAATCTNGCGGCACGCCAGCCGGTCCACCCAANGGAGCGCCGCGCATAAAGNTCAAACGAGTACACAACCCAACACAGCAGGGCGATGAATATCTTCGGGTCNAGCACCGACATCGCCTGAACGCGGGGATCGTCAAACTCGGCNTGNGCCTGNAGGGCCCAGACCCCNCCAACCGCCACNCCAATAGTGAGTAACAGCCAACCGATTGTTATGGCNCTCATGTTCATGACATCGAGAATTTGTAGCGATGGAAGNCGGTTGTAAAAGAACCCAACNTGCTTTGCTTTTAATTCTTTGAAAAGAAGCATATAGGTGATGCCAATTACGCATGCTATTGCGAAACTTGCATACGCGAACAATANGGAGGANATATGCAAAACGAACCAAGGACTTTCCAGCACGGGAGGACGAACCNCAACCTCATAACGGCTGACGGTNGGGATGACCTGGAGCNCCACAAGNAGTGGCGCGATAAACACTCCCATCGAGCGTTCGTTGCTCGTNGTCTCGGTGTAGAGGTACGCAATCGATGATAGCCAGACGAACACCGAAAGAGCCCCGGTCGTNCCGACTAANGGNAGGTGNCCGANCTCTGTNGTCTGCATTCCTATGATGAAGGTATGAACCAAGGTAGCAGCGAC
Organism: Acidobacteriota bacterium; assembly: GCA_002720285.1. Classification (GTDB taxonomy): domain Bacteria; phylum Acidobacteriota; class Vicinamibacteria; order Vicinamibacterales; family UBA823; genus UBA11600. The sequence continues at coordinate 5,862 of PBHT01000001.1, forward strand.
GAGAAACGATGTTGCAGTGCGGCCGCCTCGACTACTGCGCTTCATGAAGTGCCACCCNTATGCANTGGAAGCGGCGACGTAGAGTAAGAGGGGTGCGATGTTCACAGTGTNAAGCTACCTCTGNGNTATACANCATGATGTTCGTTCTAGAATCATCNGCNAGCTTACGGTGAGGTGGGTGCGTAATAGCCGAGNTTTGTTCTNGCGGTNGTNCCNGGTCGGTTTGTCTGCACGATGATCTGGCGCCACNCTCCGTCATGAACCGGATTCTTAGAAGCGTAGCCGATAGTGTACTGACTTGAGAGCTCATCCGCGATTTGNCTGTAAATNCTGGTTAGTTCACTGATNGAATCAGGNAAAAACGCCCGCCCTCCAGTTTCTCGNGACAATTGTCGAAGCACGTACNCCGCCTCTTGGAATCCCCGGCCTCTGCTGTTCTCNTGTGNNCGGAGTCCAATGGCGTATGTNGCNGTCTCCGAACGTTTNGCNAGTTCNAGCACCTCGTTGAANGCCACNAGGCTAGAGGTGTCCTCGCCATCAGACAAGACCACGATCGACTGCCGCCGAATCTCATCGGGTGTTCGTGCNCGCACCTTACTNAGNTCCTTGAGTGAAATATACACAGCGTTATGTAGCGAGGTTGAGCCACCNGCGGCGGTACGTCGGATCGCNCGCTCGAGNCGTGCTCCNTCGTTCGTAAAGTCNTCGAGGATATTGACGCGACTGTCNAAATCGATGACAGATGCNAGATCCTGCGGGCGGAGTCGATATGCAAACCCGATAGCAGCCTCTTGGGCCGTNTGCATCCGACGCTCCATNCTGGCGCTGGTGTCGATGAGGAGCGCGAGCGCGATCGGGAGNTGTGATCGTGTGAAGAAGTTNAGTTCTTGCAGTATTCGGTCCTCGTAAANTGCGAAATCATNCTGTTCGAGGTCGGTAACATAACGACCCGAGGCATCGGTNACCGTGACGGTTACCGACACAATNTCCACGCCNGTTCTGAAGGACGGTACTTGAGACTGGGCCGACAGCGTTTGTATTTCTGAAGNCTCTGCACTCGCCGCTACTAGANCTACCACCGCTAGTAAGAGCGTGAGATCNCNTCGACNGCGATGTCGAGTCATTGCAATGGNCCCACGGACCGGCCTCGGACAGTCAACGAAGGGAGGGTTGTTGACAGCGNGATCTCTTCAGGCGGTACCAACNTGTCTGGGCGGGCATAGACCAGCAAGTACTGTGACAGNAGNTCTTCCGCTATCTCNTNTAGGGCCTCACGAAAGAATTGTCCCCGCAACANNTCAANCCGGCGGCCCCCGGTCCGTTCTGTGCCTCGGTCGAGCACCATGTCTCGGTATCGTGANCCTGTGTCGAATGAANCNCCATCCGTCGTCATCACCACGGNATGGAATGTTGCGNNNGCACTCTCTATAAGGCGGAGCACGGCTTGATAGGGGCGGTTGCTGTATTCANNACCTGCGGCTGTTANCGCGACGATTACCGGGCGCGTTGCCTCGCGTCTCTCCAGNCCTTGGGCGGCGCTGTAGATCGCATCAAGNAAAAGTGAGCCNCTGCTAGGCCGCGGGAATATCCTACCNACGGCCTGCTGTAGCTCAGTGGCGTNCCACGTGTAGTCTTTGACGATNGTGGGCCGATCCCCGAACGTGATCACCGCNACNTGATGATCTCCGGAAATCTGCTTAACGAACTCGCCGAGGCCATCACGAAGATCGCGAAGATATGGAGCGGCCGCGGAACTGTTGTCGACAAGCAGNGCCACCTGCATTGGTTCGGTAGCTCGTTGCACCCGGAGCACTTCACGGAGGACGCCGTCCTCACGCACAACAAANTCGCTAACTGTGAGGTCAACGACTGGGTGNTCGTTTTCGTCTTGTACGCTGACATACATGTGCNGTTCCTGCGCTTGGGTCGCTTCGGAAAGCACAGAGACGGCGAAGCCAACGGTGAACACGGCNCCTACAATGACAAAACGAAACATTANTCGGNCATTCATGAACNTGNCCNANGTCAGTTTGACNNCGTCAATTGNNCAGNGGTCATCTCGGCAGTATAGGTCTCGCGGTTTCACGAGGTCAAGGTCGACGAACGGNCGAAACTCCTTGGAAAAGAAGAGGTTGNCGAGATCNCTCNNNGACCCCTGTNCGGCCCCNGTTTCTTGACACCCCCAGGTACGCATGCTATAAACAGCGGGTTTTACTCGGCGNAGTTTTCGTGTNTCTTTGNGGCCAACCCGAGTTGCGTTTGAGNGTCCCGTAGTGCNNTCGTGTCGNGCGAANCTCCATTAGATCATTCGATGGTTGTNGTCTGGTCGNGTAGNGTCGACTGAGTNAATGCNNNATATCAGNCTCTCCGGCCTAGCTAGGTTCGTCTAAGNGCATCATGATCGAAGCCTACATTCCGATTCTNCTCTTCNTCCTCGTCGCCATTGGTTTTGCGATTTTTACCCTNCTTCTTTCTGGTTTGNTGCATCCCGAGCGATATAGCAAGGTGAAGCTCGNGCCCTACGAGTGCGGGATCGAGCCTGAGACTGACGCACGAGACCGGTACAGTATCCGCTTTTACCTCGTGGCAATGTTGTTCGTCATCTTTGATGTGGAGACCGTCTTCATGTTCCCGTGGGCGGTGATGATGGATGAGTTGGCCTTGTTCGGGCTAATCGAGATGATCGTGTTTCTGTTCATTCTCGTCGTGGGTTATGTCTATGCCTGGCGTAAAGGTGCGTTGGAGTGGGCGTAGCGGCCTGAACACAGAGGATTTGATGTCTGACGAATCAAAGTCAGAAAAACCAACCAACCCGCCGCCATCGGCTGGACCCCAAAAGGTTCCACCGGTGCCGTCGACCTCGACTCCGAAGCCTGTGCCTAAGGCTAAGGCTCCGCCTGCCGCGCCGACGGGTCCCGCGGATCCAGCACCTCCCGAGGATGTAAGCGAGCCAGGCTTTTTGACCCAACTCCGTACCGCTCACGGAACTGCTATTCAGAAAGTGAGCTACTGGGTGGGTGACTGGTCTGTGATTGTATCTTTGTCTTCTCTTCTCGATGTAGTTAAGTATCTGCGCGACGCGCCTGACGCTGCATTTGACTATTGTTCGGATGTAACAGCAACAGACTGGCCGCCGCGAGACCAGCGGTTTGATGTCATTTACTGCCTGTACTCAACACGACATCGTCATCGGGTGCGAATCAAAGTGCACGCTGCTGAGGATGAGCCCGTGCCCTCGGTGACGGACATCTGGCCTGCGGCTAACTGGCTGGAGCGGGAAGTCTACGACTTGTTTGGCGTGAATTTCGTCGGGCATCCGGACCGACGTCGCCTGTTGATGCCTGATGAGTGGCAGGGGCACCCTCAGCGTAAGGACTACCCCCTTGAAGGCCCGGGTGAATTGCTTATGGAGAATCCTCAGGACTGGTTACGTCTGAGAAATATACGTGATGAGGCGGAGATCGAGTGAAGTCTAAAGTTCTGGACTGGATGATTGGGAGGGCACCTCAGCAATGAAGATTGAGGCTCCCCGTCCGATGTTCGACACAAGTGAGTTGGTCCTGAACATGGGGCCACAGCACCCCAGTACACACGGCGTGCTGCGGATCGTGCTCCGCCTTGATGGTGAGCGCGTAGTTGATGCGGACATTGTTGTCGGGTACCTCCACCGCGGGATTGAAAAACTTTGTGAGAATCGTGACTGGTCGCAAATCATCCTGTTGACCGATCGTATGGACTACGTGGCTGCAGCTTCCAGTAATCTTGGTTATTGCGAGACGGTGGAGAAGCTGATGTCGGTCGAGGTGCCACGTCGCGCACAATATATCCGAACGATCTTAGGAGAGCTCCAGCGGATTGCCAGCCACTGCCTATGGCTTGGAACCCACGCCATGGATATCGGCGCCATGACAGTTTTTCTCTACGCCTTCCGCGAGCGTGAGCTGATCCTCGACCTGTTTGAGGAGTACTGCGGAGCGCGACTGACGTATAACGCGACGCGTATCGGGGGACTGCCCCTCGACATACCGCCAGGCTGGGACAAGAAGGTTCGTGAGTTCTGCGACATCATGGACTCCAAGCTTGGAGAGTACGAGACACTACTCACACACAATCGAATCTGGCTAGAACGCACGAAGGGCATTGGTGTAATTGACGGACCCGAGGCAATCGCAATGGGTCTTTGTGGACCCACGCTGCGCGGGTCTGGTGTTCCTCGTGACGTCCGTAAGGATGAGCCGTACGCAGCCTACGATGAATTTGATTTCGAAGTGCCCATTGGGACTGAGGGGGATACCTACGATCGCTACCTCGTCCGGCTCGAAGAGTTTAGGCAGTCGCTTCGCATCATACGACAGGCCATAGATGGGTTGCCCGAAGGGCCCATAGTTGGCAAGGTGCCTAGGCTTATCAAACCACCAGCAGGGGAGACCTATCACGCTGTCGAGTCACCCAAAGGCGAAATAGGTTTCTTCATTGCTAGTGATGGGCGATCGACGAATCCCTATCGATTCCGTGTGCGCCCGCCCTCGTTCTGTAATCTGCAAGGTCTACGTCGTCTCATCCGAGGACACTTAGTAGCTGACGTTGTGGCTCTAATTGGATCCATAGATATCGTTCTGGGAGAGGTGGACCGCTGAAATCATGGTCGACACATTAGTGGTCCCGCTCCTCAAGATCGTCATTCTGCTAAATGCAGTGCTTATAGCTGTTACCTATATGGTTCTGCTCGAGCGAAAGGTGATCGCCTGGGTCCAGTCGCGGCTAGGCCCGATGCGCGTGGGTCCGTACGGCGCCTTGCAACCGATCGCTGATGCCATCAAGTTGATGACGAAGGAAGATATTACGCCCACACGTGCGGACCGCTGGGTCTTTACCGCGTCACCGATCATTGTGATGGTACCGGCTCTTATCGTCTTCGCGGTTATTCCCTTCGGCCCAGAGGTGGAGCTCTTTGGTCGGTCTGTGCCGCTTTACATTACCGACATCAATGTCGGTTTGCTGTATATCGTGTCAGTTGCTTCGTTGGGTGTCTACGGCATCATCCTCGCGGGTTGGTCGTCGAACAGTAAGTATCCGCTATTGTCGAGCCTTCGTGCGTCAGCACAACTTATCAGTTACGAAGTTGCTGTGACGATGACGCTAGTCAGCATGATTCTGATGGCTGGCACACTTAGCATGGTCGGCATTGTTGAGTCGCAGCGCGAGGCTGGGCTGTGGTTTGCGTTCGTCCAGCCGGTAGCATTCGTCATCTTCTTCATCGGTGGTCTTGCAGAAACCAATCGCGCGCCATTTGACCTGCCGGAAGCTGAACAGGAACTGACTGGCGGTTTCCACACTGAGTACAGTGGCATGCGGTTCGCACTGTTTTTCCTTGCTGAGTATGCCAACATGATCGTCATTTCGTGTTTGGCGGTCACACTCTTTTTGGGTGGGTGGCTCAGACCGTTTCCCAGTGTGGAGGCGCTCAGCTTCCTTGACTTGGTGCCCTCGTGGATCTGGTTCTTGTTTAAGACCTTCGTATTCCTTTATATTTTTCTCTGGATTCGGGCAACCTTGCCACGTTACCGCTACGACCAGTTGATGCGGCTAGGTTGGAAGGTGCTTATCCCAATCGCAATCGGAAACGTTGTGGTGACGGGCATAGCAAAGGTTCTGTTGTAGGCGGTGTAGTGATATGGGCGAAGCGGTCATTTTTTATGTTTTGTCGGCCTTGATTTTGGGTTTCGCAGTGCTGGTTATCAGCACCCGTAACACTGTTCACAGCGTGCTGTTTCTGGTTATGAACTTTCTCCTCGTTGCGATGTTATACGTCATGTTGGGCGCGGAGTTCTTAGCAGTCATTCAAGTCTTGGTCTACGCCGGCGGCATCGTCGTGCTGTATCTGTTTGTTGTTATGCTCGTGAATCTGAAGCGGCCTCCCGAGGTTCATCAAGACCCGCGCAGACAGGCACGGCTTGGATTGGCTGTGGCGGGCGCCGTGCTGGCCGAACTCGCAGCCATAATCGTGTACACCTCCACTAGCCCTGCCGCACCTGCCGTCGCCGCTGCGGGGCAGACGGTCGAGGGCGGCAATGTCGAGCAGATTGGTTGGTTGCTCTACACGGACTATCTGATTCCATTTGAGGTTGCGTCGATACTGCTGCTTGTCGCGATGGTTGGTGCGATCGTGCTCGCGAAGCGGGAATTGTAGAGGGATAAACGTCGTGCTCGAAATCACTCCAGCGCATTACATGGTACTTTCAGCAGCCCTTTTTATGATTGGGGTGATTGGCGTGATGGTGCGTCGTAACATCATCATTATCTTTATGTCGATCGAGCTGATGTTGAACGCGGTTAACGTCAACCTAGCGGCCTTTTCGCAGCAATGGCAGCATGTGATGGGGCAGGTATTTGCCATTTTTGTTATCGCAGTGGCAGCCGCCGAAGCGGCAGTTGGCTTGGGGATTATTCTGGCTTTTTACCGTAATAAGGAAACGGTGAACATTGACGAAATGAACGTGATGCGCTGGTAACATCACGTAATGGTGTAAGAACCTCTTATGGAAATTATCTGGCTGATTCCCTTGCTACCTGGCATCGGTGCTGCGGTGACTGGTCTCCTTGGGATTCGGTTCTTCTCTAAGGCCCAAACCGCATTTGTTGCATGCACGTCGATGGCATTGGCGGCGCTTCTGTCGATTTATGCCTTTGTCCAATTACTTGCATTGCCTGCGGAGGCCCGTGTCTATTTTGTCGTCGTGGCCCCGTGGATTCCGGCCATTCCCTTGGAGACCTCTGGTGGGATCGGGGAATTCGCTGTGGACTGGGGTTTCCGGTTGGATCCTTTGTCAGGCATGATGATCCTAATCGTTAGCGGCATTGGCCTTCTGATTCATTTGTACTCGACGTCATACATGCATGGAGAATCTGCGGCAGGCTACGCGAGGTTTTTCTGTTATCTGAACCTATTTTGCTTCTTCATGTTGACGTTGGTGTTGGGTTCCAACTTCCTTGTCATGTTCGTCGGGTGGGAGGGCGTGGGTCTTTGTTCCTATCTGTTGATCGGATTCTGGTACCACAAACAGAGCGCGACCGATGCGGGGAAAAAGGCTTTTCTCGTGAACCGGATCGGAGACTGGGGCTTCGTCCTTGGCATTTTTCTTGTGTTTTTTACGTTCGGAACCATTGATTTTGAAGAGGTGATGGTATCCGCTGCGGCAATGCCGATTGAGGCCGCGGGGTTTGGTGTTATCTCGCTCATTTGTGTTTTGTTATTTATCGGGGCGACCGGGAAGAGTGCCCAGATTCCACTGTATGTTTGGTTGCCAGATGCCATGGAGGGGCCGACGCCAGTGTCGGCACTTATTCACGCCGCGACAATGGTCACGGCTGGTGTCTACATGGTGTGCCGCTCTGCTACGCTCTTTACGCACGCACCCATGGTGATGACGGGCGTGGCGATAATCGGTGCACTCACCGCTTTGATGGCGGCGTCAATCGGCTTGTTGCAGACTGATATCAAGCGTGTACTTGCTTACTCGACAGTGTCACAATTGGGCTATATGTTTCTCGCAACAGGGGTTGGCGCGTTTGGGGCTGCGGCGTTTCACCTGATGACGCATGCATTCTTCAAGGCGCTGCTTTTCCTGGGAAGTGGCTCGGTTATCCACGCGATGGATGAAGAGCAGGACATGCGAGCCATGGGCGGGCTGAAGCTATATATGCCGGTCACATTTGTCACTATGTTGGTCGGGACGCTAGCGATTGCTGGCATTCCGCCGTTCGCGGGATTTTTTAGCAAGGACGAAATCCTCTTCCAGACCTTTTTACATAACCGGGCGCTATGGGTGATAGCAGTCTTGACTGCAGGGATGACCTCTTTCTATATGTTCCGGCTGATGGCAATGACGTTTTACGGTAAGTATCGGGGTCCGGCTTGGAAATCGGCCGCTGTGGGCCACGAAGGGGCTGACCATCACGGTGCTGATGCTGGGGAAGATGCCAACGATGGCCACGGAACTTGGCACGGTCCACACGAATCTCCGGCTCCAATGACCGGAACGCTGATGGCCTTGGCGATCGGCGCGATAGTGGCTGGTTTCGTGGGAATACCGGCGGCACTTGGCGGCAGTAATGCGATCGAGCATTTTTTGGAGCCGAGTTTTGTAGTTAGTGCCAATCATGAGGTCGGTGAAGCCAGTGGTGTTGCTCTGGCGGGAGCGGGGGCAGAACATGAGGTCTCACATGCGGTGGAATTGGGTCTGATGATTCTCTCGATTTTTGTCGCGCTCGGTGGTTTGGCGCTAGCCCATCGCCTGTACCTTAAGCAGCCAGAATTAGCTGGAGCGTGGAAGGCGCGATGGGCGGGAGTTCACCAACTGTTGTTCAACAAGTATTACGTGGACGAAATGTACCAGGGTACTGTTGTGCGTGGCACGATGTCTGGCGGCCGAGGACTCTGGCGTTTCGATGGTCGCGTGGTGGACGGTGCCGTCAATGGGAGTAGCTGGCTTACACTTGTGTCCTCCTGGTGTTCGGGATTGTTTGATCGTTACGTTGTCGATGGTGCGGTAAATCTTGTGGGCTGGTCGGCTTCGGAATCGAGCTTCAGTCTTCGTCGTATTCAGACTGGATTGATTCAGAACTATGCGCTGACCATGCTAATTGGGGTGTTCGTGTTCGTGAGTTTGTATCTATTGGTTGGTTGACGGGGTGTAATCGTACCGGCCTTTTGCCGGTAGGCGTCCCCACGTGGTTGCTTTATGAGTAACGTAGCTGAATTTCCTCTGTTATCACTAATCTTGTTCACGCCGCTGGCCGGCGCCATTGTCCTGCTATTCGTGAATCACCAGAGCACAGACAAAATCAGGTGGATAGCGAACATCGTTGCGGGAATTGGTTTCCTCGTATCACTGCCTCTCTGGTTTTGGTACGAACCCAGGGGCACTCAATGGCAATTCGTAGAGCGCCTGTCTTGGATCCCATCAATTGGGGCCGATTATTTTTTGGGCGTTGATGGATTCAGCGCGCTGCTCGTACTGCTCGCGACGATGATGGGGTCGATTGCGATTCTGTCTTCGTGGACAGCGATTACCGAACGTGTGAAGGAGTACTACGTCTTTTTGTTACTGCTTCAAACAGGAATGATTGGTGCTTTTGTCGCACTTGACGCCCTTCTATTTTTTCTGTTCTGGGAGGTTATGTTGGTTCCGATGTACTTTCTCATCGGAATTTGGGGTAGCGACCGCCGGTTGTATAGCGCGATTAAGTTTTTCTTGTACACCCTTGTGGGTAGCGTTGTAATGCTACTTGGCCTTCTCGCAATCTATTTTGAGCACCATGCGATTACCGGCATCTACAGTTTCGATATTACGCGTTTCCACGGATTGGACCTTCCTGTCGACCTGCAATGGTGGGTGTTTCTTGCACTCTTCTTGGGTTTTGCCGTCAAGGTGCCAATGTTTCCGTTTCACACTTGGCTTCCGGATGCACACACTGACGCGCCGACAGCCGGCTCAGTAATTCTGGCGGCCGTATTGTTAAAAATGGGCACTTACGGGTTTATTCGCTTCAGTTTGCCGATTCTGCCCGAGGCAACTGCAACGTTCGTGCCGATGGTCGTCACGCTGTCAATCATTGGGATTATCTATGGCGCACTTGTTGCTTTGGCGCAACGTGATTGGAAGCGATTGGTTGCGTATTCTTCGGTGAGCCACATGGGGCTGGTGATGCTTGGAATGTTTGCGTTGACGCCTGTCGGCATCACCGGGAGTATCGTTCAGCAACTCAACCACGGTATTTCAACTGGCGCGCTTTTCCTGATCGTTGGCATCGTTTATGAACGACGACACACGCGGGAGATCGCCGAGTACGGCGGGCTATCAAAAGTGATGCCGGTTTATGCCGTGATTTTTCTAATCATGACCCTGTCGTCGATCGGATTGCCAACATTGAACGGTTTTATCGGAGAGATTCTGATTTTGCAGGGTGTATTCGTGGTCAACAAGATGTGGGCAGCCGTGGCGGCAACCGGCATCGTACTGGGAGCAGCCTACATGCTCTGGCTGTACCAACGCACGATGTTCGGTACTATTGAAAACCCGAAGAACAAATCGCTACCCGATCTAAACGCGCGAGAGGTGGCTACCTTTGTGCCTTTGATCGTGCTCGCGTTTTGGATTGGTCTGTATCCGGCCCCGTTCCTGAATCGCCTCGAATCGTCCGTGACGTATGTCATGTCGCACGTCAACTCGACTTACGCACCTCAAAATGTAGAGGCTGCTGTCGAGATGCAGGTGAGAGGTCAGTAGACGATGCCACCTGGGTTCTCTGCGGCGGATTTCTATTACATCCTGCCCGAGTTGGTGCTTGCGGGCGGTGCGCTGTTGGTNCTCGTGGTCGACGTTTTAACATCNCGGCAGCAGCGGCCNTTGCTGGGATGGGTAACGATCGGCGTTCTTCTGGCGACNANGCTGACGCTCTTGCCGTTCAGTGANGTCGATGTTCTTGCGTCTCGGGGNCTCCTTGCCATTGACGGNTTCGCCTTCTTCTTCAAGCTNGTCTTCNTNCTGACTGCGCTNGTAACCGTNTTGATGTCGTCGTCGTATCTTGAGGTCGAGGGGCTGCGCGCTGGGGAATACTATTTCCTAATTCTCTGCGCCACGCTCGGCATGATGTTTATGGCGAGTGGCATTGATCTCGTCACGATTTTCATCGGTCTNGAGACGATGGCNGTGGCCTTCTACATCTTGACTGGGTNTCTCAAGCCGAACCGCNAGTCTAACGAGGCTGCCGTAAAGTATTTTCTACTCGGAGCGTTTTCACTGGGGATCNTGNTGTANGGCATGTCAATNCTNTATGGCCTATCGGGAACGACCAACCTCCGTGAATTGGCCNCGGTGNTGGCAACCGGGGAANCTAGCNCCTTGTTAATTGTTGCGGTTGTGCTGGTTGTGTCCGGTATCGGATTCAAAATCGCTGCAGTCCCNTTCCACATGTGGGCCCCTGATGTCTATGAGGGTGCNCCGACGCCGNTTACCGCATTTCTGTCNGTTGGGTCGAAGGCTGCGTCNTTTGCNATGTTACTGCGGATATTCATGGANGGTTTNCCATTTTTGGCTGAGGTNTGGCAGCCGATGTTTTGGGTGCTCGCAGTNGTCACGATGACGTTCGGTAACCTGGCAGCCTTGACGCAGAGCAACATTAAACGGATGTTGGCATACTCCTCAATCGCGCACGCNGGATACATNNTGATCGGAGTGGTGGCGAATTCGTCGCGTGGTGTCACTGCGTTGATGATCTATTTGATGNTGTATGTCTTTATGCAGCTAGGAGCATTCGCTGTGGTCGTGATGCTTCGTCGCCGTGACGTCGTGGGCGACGAGTTGAAGGATTTGAGCGGACTGTATTTCCGATATCCGGTGGCGGCCTGCGCGATGCTGTTCTTCATGCTATCGCTCGGTGGTATTCCACCGACGGCTGGCTTCATGGGAAAGTTCTGGCTTTTTAGTGCGGCAATNGAGTCGGGTTACATNTGGCTCGCCGTTATCGGTGTAATCAACAGTGCCATCTCGCTCTACTACTACGTTCGGGTCGTCGTGTTCATGTGGCTGAGGGAAGAGACACTAGGTTCNCCAATCGTTGCAAGTCCGGCCATGGCTCTNGCTNTGACCGTTGCACTAGTTGGTGCTGTTATTTTTGGGGTATATCCTGGTCCGCTGTTCGAGCTTGCTGAGGCCTCGGCACAGTCACTCGGTGGTGTGATTACCGGGGTGGGTGTGTCCTCTTTTTAATCTGAATCGGCGTGTCTGTCGTAGTCGNACGGGTGTNCGCACATGTGGCGTTTCGGCGAATCTCAGGGACGCACTATTCGCACAGTCGGCGCACTGAGTGCCGTGGGGCTGTCATTCGTTCTGGCGGTTGTCATGGGGGCTGGCGCTGGCTACGTGGTGGATCGCTGGCTCGGCTCGTCTCCTTGGGGATTCCTCTTNTTCTTTTTTCTGGGTGTNGCNGCTGGTGTCCTCAATGTGATCAGGGTATCCACTGCCTACTTACGTGATGATGAGGGAGCACGATCCGAGTCTCCGCAGGATTGAACGCAATTCCGTGGCCGCTTGTGGACTCTTCGCGNNTGCTGCGTGGGTTGTATCGGGACAGGTCGCATCAGCGGTTGGAGTAATGNTGGGCACCAGTCTCGTGGCGTTCAGCTACTGGATGATCAAAGGTAGCGTCAGCNGGTTAGGAATGTCACCAGCAGGCCGCCNGGTGGCGATCGGNTGGTTCGTGGTGCGTATTCTTGNTCGATACGCTTTACTCGCCGGAATAGCGTACGTTACGATTGCGCGTTTGCACCTGCCCCCACTGGCTTTACTGGCTGGGGTATCGGCGATCGTGGTGGGTGTGGCGCTCGAAGGTTTTCGAGCGNTGGTCNGNCGTNAAGTCNCTTCATGACTGTCCTNNCTGAGATTTTAANGTATGGAACAACTCGAACACCCCCTGTGGATCGTNGATACTGCTAANGCCGTGTTCGGGCCATTTATTGCTGCGCTCCTTGGCCTACTAGGNTTCGACCTGAGTCACGCCGAGCACGTCATTCCGAATTACCTAGTCATCTCCGGGCTTATTGTTGTGGCGGTTATGGTCGGCTGTCTGCTGATCAAATCGCGCTTGAGCGTTGAGCATCCTGGACGCGTTCAACTGCTCCTTGAGGATGGCCTCAGCGCTCTCTATGGATTGCTCGATGATACCGTCGGTCCGAAAGGTCGGCGNTATGCAACGTTGGTCGGGACGGTTGGNCTCTTCATCCTCCTGNGTAACTTATCGGGCCTTGTGCCGGGACTAATGGCCCCCACGAGTAACATTAACGTGACNCTCGGATGTGCTATCACGGTGTTTGTTTACTATCACTTTCACGGTGTGAAGGAACAGGGNGTGGTAGCGTACATCAAGCATTTCGCTGCGCCACCAGGCGCACCGATGTGGATTGCACCGATCTATTTTCCGATTGAGATCATTAGTCACTGTTCACGGGTGTTGTCGCTATCTGTACGTTTGTTTGGGAACGTCTTCGGTGAAGAGTTAGTAATTTTAATCTTGTTCTCGATTGTGCCATTTATTGTTCCCTTGCCGATGATGTTGCTCGGCATTGTCACTGGTAGTCTGCAGGCGTTCATTTTTGTCATGCTGACAATGATTTATCTACAGGGTGCCGTGACCGTTGACCACGATCATGANCAGGACCATGATGAGAAAGTTCATGCACGTGGTGATGCGATGGCAGCTGCGTCAGNGTAAGGTCTGTTAGTGGAAGAGTTGGTCGACGGGTTGATGTCATTCTTCGATTTAAGGAGGCANTGGTCGTGAATACACGTGCAGTATGGATNTTAATGNTCGGAATAGTGACGGTGGGATTNATTTCGCCGTTGCACGCACAAGAAGCTNNGGNGAGCGCGGATNGTGAATTGGTCAANTGGTCGATCATTACCGCTGGATTCGCACTGGCAATCGCAGCCGCTTTCGGGACATTGGCTCAAGGGCTTGGTCTGAGCGCTGCGGCTAATGGAATTGCACGAAACCCGTCAGCAGCTCCGGACATCCGGTTTTCGCTGATTTTAGGGCTAGTGTTGATTGAGTCGCTGGTTATCTATGTGTTGCTTGTCGCCCTGATTTTGTTNTTTGTACAGCCGTTCAGTGGATAAGCGGNAAGGTGAGTCGGGCGGGTTGCACGGCTGACCCGTCCGNTCCGTCTATGCCNTTAAGATTTACACGGATTGAATGGTTGCTTCTCCTTTTGACCCTTATCTGGGGTAGCAACTTCAGCGTCGTTAAAACCGCGATNGAAGAGTTTCCNCCCCTCCCGTTCAACGCTCTNCGGATGGTGCTCGCGTCGGCGATCTTCTTNGGCCTGCTGGNNNGNTCGTCCGCTTCTCGCCCGTGTCGCCGCGATTGGCCTGTCATCATCGCCCTTGGTTTTGTAGGGCATTTTCTTTACCAAGTCTGCTTCATGGAGGGTATTGCACGGACGAGTGCGGCCAATAGTTCACTGATTCTTGGCGCAACTCCTATTGCCGTTGCCATTCTCATGTGGTGCAGCGGCCGTGAGCCTCTGTCGACGACCCACTGGGTCGGAGTTGGAGTCTCNCTGGTCGGTGTTTACCTGGTTATTGGTCAAGGCGCTCGAATCAACAGTTCATCGTTGACTGGTGACCTCCTGACGATGGGCGCGGTCTGGTGTTGGGCGGTTTATACGGTGAGCGCGCAATCAATACTTAAAAGGTATTCGCCGTTGACCATGACAACTTGGTCCATGGCGGTTGGCACCGCATTATTTGTTCCTTTAGGGCTTCCTGGNCTNCTCGTGCTCAACTGGCATGAAATTAGTTTCGGAGCGTGGGCAGGGCTCGTGTATTCTGCGATCTTTGCGTTGTGTGTTTCATACCTCATTTGGTACACGGCAGTTCAGCGNATCGGAAGCGCNCGCACCTCCATCTACTCCAATATGGTTCCAGTGGTNGCNATGATCGTGGCTGCAGTGTGGCTGCGGGAGTCGATTAGTGTCATGCAGATTGGNGGCGCGGNCAGTATTATTGCTGGTGTTGCNCTTACTAAGGTNCGGCNGCNACACGGTTCCTGATAAGCTGCGCGAACGATNCTCAAACGGGTTGTATNNCGAGAGTTTNCNGATCAGTAATTGACAACGTCCTGAATTGCCCGAACGATGTCAGNNGTTTGCGGGAGCACGACTTCTTCAAAGACCGGATTGTAGCCGACNGGGCAGTCGAGCGCTGCGACCCGCTTAACTGGAGCATCCAAGGAATCAAANAGTTCGTCTGCCACACGAGCGACCAGCTCTGCGCCGAACCCGCACGTCAGTTGATCTTCATGNGCTANGACCACGCGATTCGTTTGGGAAACTGCCTCGGCGATCCCATCCCAGTCGTATGGCGCNATNGTTCTAAGGTCGAGCACCGACACCGCAATTCCCAATTTCTCTGCTTGCTGAGCGGCAAGGAGCNATCGTTGAACCAAAGCACCCCACGTGATGACCACAACATCGTTCCCCGAACGACGGAGNACGGATTNACCAAACGGCACCATGTGATCAACACCTGGGTAGGCTGCCTTATTGTAGGTCTGTCGGTATAAATGCTTGTGTTCGAGAAANAGNACGGGGTCATCGCACCGGATCGCTGTTCGCAATAAGCCACAGGCATCCGTGGCGTTGGAGGGATACGCGATTCGGAGACCGGGAAAGTGCGCAAAAATACTCTCACCNGACTGACTGTGATAGATCGNACCACCGCGGAGATANCCACCAATNGGCACCCGGANNACCATCGGACAGGAGTAAGTGTTATTNGAGCGGTAGCGCAACATCGNNACCTCGTTGCGCAATTGCATTGTNGCTGACCAGATGTAGTCGAAGAACTGAATCTCCACCACGGGCTTNAGGCCTCGGATNGCCATGCCCAGNGCNCGGCCGACGATGTTNGCCTCAGCCANNGGNGAGTTGAAGACNCGCTCNGCACCGAATNNNCGNTGCAAGCNTTCNGTNACCTTGAACACTCCGCCCTTGCCCCGCACCTCCGATAGCGTTTCGGGGTGGCTGCTGTCAGCTACGTCTTGACCAAACACCACGATCCGGGAATTCCGAGCCATTTCGTCTTTGAGTGTCTGATTGATGGCTGAGACCATCGTCTTGGGCTCACCTGACGGCTCTGCCGCGACGTCGAAAGTCTTAGAACAAGGATCGACATCCGAGGAGTAAATGTAACGTGTGACTGTGTCCGATGCCGGAGAGGGTGCCTTGGTCGCAGCATCTGTAGCCGCGGCAATCTCGTCTTCAACGTCACTGTCCAATGCATTTAGTTGATTTTCAGTGGCGACGCTGTTGGCCAGGCAGAACTCTCGAAAGCGTACCAA
>PBHT01000002.1 GCA_002720285.1 Acidobacteriota bacterium
CATCTACTCCCGTGGATGTCTCTAAATGACCCCGCCCGGCTGAATCCTTTGCGCCAGTTTCTTCGTTGATATGGTAATCGTCGTGACGGCGTCGATAACGGACTGCATCGCCATGAACGCCGCCGTAATGCAAAGCTCCCTGAGCTGCCGAATACCATCCGATGATGTCCGTAATCGTCAACGGCCCTTTGATTACCTGCGGGACTGCGTCGCCAACCTTGACGTCTTCCCAATATAAGGGCTCCGACCCTTGCCGAGGTTCAGAAAGAATTTGGGCCTCAATATCCGCTAATTCCGACGGCTGATATCGATGGGAAACGTGCCTATCGGAGGTCTCATTATCTGTTTTCTGGTTACCATCGCCTCGCGGTGTTCTGGCGCATTTCCCCACCGCAAAGGCGGCAAGCTTGCCGTGCTGGTTACGGTATTCCAGTTCGCCAATCTGAAGCGCCCATTTGCCAAATCGGCGACCGGATTTCACTTCCTGTTTCGTCAGCCTCGCATCCACCTGAAAGCTGTCGTTAACACGGATGTGGTCCAACCAAGTCCATTCTGTACCGGCGTAAATCCATTGCACGCCAGCCAACTTAGGCGCAACGATAGTTGAATCAACCGCATACAGGATACAGGGTGGTGCCACGATACTGCCCGCCGGCGACTTTGCGGCGTAATCGGCATCGAACCATAAGGGATTGTTATCGCCAATTCCCCAAGCGAAGTGGCGAATGGCATCCTCGGTCGCCGTTTCTATCCATTGCATACGATCCCGCCGNAGGGGCACACCGAGCAATTCGGCCGCCGCCGCCAGGGTTTCATCGTTGATCTGCCCCCAGGTCAAGGTAAATCCTATTTATCTTTGCACGTGGGGCATGACTTCCTTTGAAAATAAGCGCAGCATATTTAGGCACTGCTCCACGCCATAGTAAGGTGGGTAGTGCAACATCAGAGAATTGATGCCGATAGAACGCAACTCCTCGATCCTATTAATTACTGTTTCTGGGGATCCATGAACAATGGTGGTCTCGACGAGGTTGTCGTAGGCGAATTGGGATTCGCTGTCCTTTTCTGTTACATCGCCAAGGTATCCGGCCGTATCGCCGGAGAGGAAGGTCTTCATATGGTACGTAATAGCCGCTTCCGATTCCACCTTCGCCTGGGCATCTGTAGGGGCCACATACACCATCCGGACTACATCAAACTGCCCGAAACAGGGATTTTGGTTTAGAGGTTCAGGCGCTTCGGCCATATGTTTCTTATACCATTGAATATTGTNGGCAAGGACCTCGATTGAAGGCANAGACCCTTGCATTAGTCCAAAGCCTTTTTGGGCTGCTAGTTTNATGGAGCTGTGGGTCCCGGCACCCATATAAAAAGGCGGATGGGGTTGTTGTACAGGTTGAGGAAATATTTCGTAACCTTCGTCCATCTTATATTTGAAGTACTGGCCGTCAGCATTCATCCGCTTTTCATGGAAACCTTTTAGAATAAGGTCAATCGCCTCCGCCTGGCGTTCCCGGCGGCTATCGAAGTCGATGCCCAGTCCTTCGAATTCATAGGGCCGATANCCGGAACCAAGACCAAGCTGGAAGCGCCCATTGCTGAGAATATCGACGAAGGCAGCGTTCTCAACGATCCGCATGGGCTGGTGCANCGGAACCACCATTACCGCGGCACCCAGCTTTATGCGCGTCGTCTTCGCCGCCAGATAGCTCAAATAGCTGAACGGATCNGGTAGAATNCCATAGCGATTGGAAAAATGATGTTCGGCTATCCATATACTGTCAAAACCTAACTCCTCCGCCTCGATTATCTCGTTGGTTACCCGTTGATGGATTGCATGATGGGGATATTTTTCTGTTTCTGGGTCAGGATGCGAGGTAAACAGGATGCCAAATTCCATAGCGGCGNTTCCTTTACATGGTGTGATTTCTGCAACAACGGCAATGGGGAGTTTTCACGAACCGGCTAATTTTTGTCAATGCACAACTTTATTGCCTATTGACAACGTNACCCCCAAACTTCGGATGCCACCTCAACGACAAGGTTTAGCTTGGCCTTCTGATCATCAACAGTGATCTTGTTGCCGTGATGGGTGGAAGAGAACCCACATTGGGGGCTGAGACACAAGCGGCTCAGATCCACAAATTGCGCAGCTTCTTCAATCCGACGCTTCAGAGTATCCTTCGCCTCGAGTTCCGCAGTCTTCGTTGTAACAAGACCCAAAACGACGAACTTATCGTCTGGGACAAAGCGCAAAGGCTCGAAACCGCCAGCNCGGTCGCTGTCATATTCCATAAACAGCGCCTTGACATTAACCGTGTTGAATACCCGCTCTGCTACCGGTTCATAACCGCCCTGTGCGGCCCAGGTGCTTTGAAAATTGCCTCTGCACATATGCATGGCGGTAGTGACACTGTCCGGCAGATCACGGGTCGCGTCGTTTAGGGCATTCGCATATATCAGTGCCAGTTCATCGGCGTCATCGCCCCTGGCTTTCATACTGTCGCGAATATTGTCATCACAAAGATAGGCGTACGAAATGTCATCCAGTTGCAAATAGCTGCAACCCTGCTGCACCAAATCCGCCAGTTCCGCCCGATAAGCAGCAGCTAGGTCATCCCAAAATTCCGCCAAATCAGGATAAACGTTGAGGGAAATGCCCTCCCGTCCAGCTCGAAAATGCGCCATGCTGGGGCCCGGTACAGTAAATTTAGCGGTTCGGTCGGTTAGCTCATTCAGATAGGTGAAATGGTCTATCATAACCGGATTATTCCGCGCCAGCTTGTCGGTGATCATGGCACGGGGCGGCTGTTCATCGCTGCCCTTGAAAGTGCCTTTGTCCAAAGGTTTGCCTAATTCAAAGCCATCGAACCCGCTCAGAAAATCAAAATGCCACCAAGTCCGGCGATATTCGCCATCCGTTATGCCTTGAAGGCCAATTTCTTCCTGCAGCGCCACGACGTCACGTATGTAACGGTTCTCCTCCTCTCTCAATGCATCGCGACTAATAATGCCTTTAGCTGCTTTGGCACGAACCGCCTTCAGCGGATCCGGGCGCAAGAGACTGCCCACATGATCGGCGCGAAACGGGGGCTCGGTTCGCATACTCAAAACAGTCTCCTACGATCTATCGCTATCGAGAACAGCTTCAACGTCAGCCGGATCCAACGCGAATTCGATACCAGCTCGTTCCTGTTGTAAAATCATGGCACTACGAGAATCCCAATCAGCCCAACCTCGGCCAAGGGCCTCTGTCATATCCGCCACCGTGGCATTGATCAAACGCATTGGCACCCCAAATTCACGCCCCACCTCGGCAGCTAAGCTAACATCTTTGTGCGCTAGCTTCAGGGCAAAATCTGCCGGCTCGTACTGATTGATTAAGTAATGATCCGCGAGACTATCGAACGTTCTCTGACGACCGCGCGCACCTTGGCGTACCGCTTCCCACAGAGCCAGAGGCTCCACGCCCGCCTTCACCCCCATCGAAAAAACCTCGGCCAGGGCTGTTTGAATGGCATAACCGGCGGCATTGTGTACCAGCTTAGCTATCGCACCCGCGCCGATTGGTCCGATATAGCGAACCTGATCGCCCAAAGCATCCAGGGCTGCGCGATTGGCATTGAAAATTGCCTCGTCACCGCCGACCCAGATNGCNAGCTTGCCGGAAATCGCGCCCTTCGGCCCACCACTAACAGGTGCATCGAAACAATGCAGTCCCTTTTCCGCCATGACGCCATGAATTTTTCGGATCATNGTAGGCGAATTGGTGGACAGATCGAATAANATCGAACCTGNCGACATGCCTGCGANAAGACCATCAGTTTGATCCAACGCCACCGCCTCTACTTCTGGCGGGCCTGGCAAAGACGTGAGAATAACGTCAGACCCCGCNGCTAGTTCCCGGGGCGTATCCGCCCATTTGGCACCTGCTGCTAATTGGGGNTCTGCCACCTGGCGGCGGATNTCGTTCACAGTGACGTCAAAGCCTGCCTTAATGATATTTGTAGCGAATGAGCCACCCATNGTNCCCAATCCGATAAATCCGATCTTCNCCATAGCCTAGTCCTGACCCTCCAAAACTTCCAAAGCCACGCGGCCAGCATTCACGGCTGTAGGCCAACCAGAATANAANGCCAGATGAGTTATCAGNCCGTATAATTCTTCCTTGGTGACACCGTTTTCGATCGCCCGCACCATNTGTCCCNTTAATTCCTGGGTCCGATACAGGGCAATGAGCACGGCCACCGTNGCTAGGCTGCGGTCCCGCTTGGACAATTCGGGTTGCTCCCAAACATCGCCAAATAGTACCTCGTCGCGCAACTTGCCCAGCTGTGGGATAAGGTCATAGGGGGTCTTCTTGTCNGTCATGGTCAATCCTCCTAGTTGGTTNTTTCAAATTTTGTCATCCTTTGGCGGCACGTCTAATCGGACCACCACGTCCTGCAATTCGGGACGTGGTGCAGGGTAGCGTTGCATGACTAGCGGGTCGTGGCCGGGCACGATATGGCAATTATCGGGGGCCAAGGCACGTAGATTGCGATAGCTCTCTAGCATCTGGAACAAATCCTCGTGTGTCAGGAAAGGGGTTTCCTGTTCGAAACTTTCGTAATAGTGCGCTACGTCAGAAGCCAGAACCACTGGTCCGCGCGGGCTTTTGACGCGAACGGCCTGCATTCCGCGGGTATGACCCGGCAGATGATGTACTGTGACGCCGGGGGCGATTATCTCCTCACCATCATGAAATATAACCCTGTCGCCATAGATCAGGCGCACCATATCGACTACGTCGTTGAGGTGGAAGGAATGGCGGAGTGAAGGGTGTGTCATGGCGCGTCCGGTGACCAGGGCCATCTCGGTATCTTGAATGTGAAAACGCGCTTTGGGAAATTGTTCTAGATTGCCAGCGTGGTCATAATGCATATGGGTGATTATGACGTCCTTGATCTCTTTGGCATCTATGTTCAGCATGGCCAGACCTTCCGTTGGCGATCGCAAATAAGTGCGACCCCGGCGCTCCCCCTCTGCACGACCATAACCAACATCAACAACAATTGTGCGCACATGGTTACGGATGACCCAGATGAAGTAATCCATGGCCAAGGGGGCGTCGTGGGGATCGCCATGAACGAAGATCGAACCCCGCTGGCCCATGCGCTCGCCATATTTAATGGCAAAGATCTCATAACGGTCGTCGTCCATAACGCTTCCTCCGTTTCGCTTTTGGGGTTTAGTGTAACATTGTCGCAAAGTTAAGGAGATCGGAATGCGGATTATTGTCTACGGCGCTGGTGGCATTGGCGGCGTCATTGGCGCGCAGTTGTTCCAAGGTGGGATGGATACCATGTTGATTGCTCGTGGCGATCATTTGCAGTCCATTCAGAACAATGGATTATTCTACCGAACGCCGCATCAGGATATCTCCCTCCCCATATCGGCGGTGGATCATCCAAGCAAGATTGAATTCCGGGACAACGATGTTGTCATCCTGACTATGAAGTCGCAGCATACGGAACAGGCTCTGGACGATCTGCGTGCCGCCGGCGGCGACCAGATCCCTATCTTCTGCTGCCAGAATGGGGTGGCGAACGAGCGCATGGCAGCCCGACGCTTCGAAAACGTCCATGCCCAAATGGTCTATCTGCCGGCCACCCTTTTAGAGCCGGGCACTGTCGTCACCCATGCAGCAGCAACCATTGGCGTGCTAGACGCCAGTGTCTATCCCACCGGCAACAACAAAGTTGTGAAAGAAGTGACGGCGGCCTTGCGCGATAATGGGTTCTCCGCACGGCCAAACCCTACGGTCATGAGGTTCAAATACGGCAAGCTAATCATGAATTTGGGCAACGCATTGTCGGCCATCTCCCCACCTGGTGAGGAGACCAAGGTTATCCGGTCGCAATTGCGTGCTGAGGCAGAAACTTGCTTCGCCGCCGCTGGCATCGACTGCGCCAGACCCGAAGAGGAAAAGGCGCGCCGAGGGAATTTAATGAAATCGGGCAGTGTAGCTGGTCAAGACCGGGTCGCCGGATCATCCTGGCAAAGTCTTGCACGGTCTACAGGTAATATCGAAGCAGATTTTCTGAACGGCGAGATTGTGCTTTTAGGACGCCTGCACGGCATCCCTACTCCTGCCAACCTGACCCTGCAGCGTTTAGCCAATCACCTAGCCAGCAGCGGCGGTCAGCCACGTAGTATTCCTTTGGCCGAGATCCAACGGCAAATTGCAGATGCTGAGGATTTGTTCATGGAATTCACGCCGGACTAAGCCCCAAACTTCGGTTGCCGCTTTTCCAGAAAGGCGCGCATTCCCTCACGTGAATCGTCTGAAAGGATCAAAGCCGCCTGGTTTTGGTGTTCGAAATCCAAAACTGTTTCAAGTGATCCACCTACTGCACCATAAACACCTTGCTTTATGGCTGTTATGGCTTGGGCAGGACCACTGGCCAGACGTTCAGCAAAGGCCTGAACCTGCTCCATGAAGCCGTCCATAGGAAAAATCTGGTTCAGCAANCCCAGTCGGTAGGCTTCTTCCGCCCCGACACGATCGCCTGTCATCATCAGCTCCATTGTCTTGGCAGTACCAACCAACCGGGTCAGGGATTCGAACCCACCCCAGTCAGGGATCAACCCTATTTTGACAAAACTTTCCGAAAACAATGTTTTTTCGCAGCCCAGACGCATATCGCAGGCTAGTGCCATGTTCATTCCACCACCCGCCGCCGGGCCATTGATAGCCGCGATTACCGGTTGGGGCATGGCGCGAAGTAACTTGACAATCTTCGACACAGTTTCCAAATGGTTTCCTAAGCCAGAAGAATTTCTATTTTCCTGCCACCGGGCCATCGCACCTATATCACCGCCTGCGCAGAAGGCCCGACCAGCACCAGTGATCACTATACAGCGAATATCTGGTTCGCTGGCATAGACGGTTAGCTCTTCTAGCAGAATTTCACGCATAGTGCCCGCCAGCGCATTCATTGCTTTGGGCCTGTTCAGTGTAATCGTGGCAACGTGGTTTGTGACATCAGATAATAATTGCGGTTCGCTCATTTCAATCTCCAACGCATAAGTCTTTGGCCTAACGCAAACGGCTTGATCCAGCAAGACTGGTAGTGATTTGCGAGATCAATTCGACACCGTAGCCAATCAGATGGCAATTCAGTTGTTTTATCCTGGTTGAGGTTCTTCTCCTCATTGGAATGCCCTGGTCACCTGCGCATTGGGCGGCTAATAATAGGTACGCCGACAAAGTAGGAGAGACACCATGAGCGCCGTTAGTGTTATCGCCGTTATCACCACCAAGCCTGGACATCGAGAAACAATTCTAGAGGCCTTTCGAGCAAACATGCCAGCTGTGCATGCCGAAGATGGTTGCATTGAATACGCTCCAGCCATTGATGCGGATGGCATGGGCAGCTTTCAAACACCCTTTGGGAAGGACACCTTCGTTGTAATCGAAAAGTGGGCAAGCAAGGAACATTTGATGGCCCACGCCGCTTCCACCCACATGAAAGAATACGCTTCAAAAACCAAGGATTTGATCGCTGATAGGACTATTCACGTCTTGTCATCGGCAACGTGAACGCCTGACCATGCCAGCGATCAACGGTTTCGCGCCACGGGATTGGAATAGCCACCCGCCGTATCTGTCGTCCGATTATAAATCTACGCCATTGCGGGCACCGACAAAGCCGCTAGTTATATTACCTCAAGGCCTGACGGAACTGACAGGGCCGGTCTATGGCCAGGATGCAGTGGGACATTTGGACCATGATTTAACCCAGAATGCCGCCAAGTCAGGGAAACCAAATGGAGAGCGGATCATCGTCGCCGGCACCGTAACGGACGAAAATGGCCGTCCCATTCCCAATATTTTACTAGAGGTTTGGCAACCCAATGCTGCTGGGCGCTATAACCACACAGACGACCAACACGATGCGCCCCTCGATCCAAATTTCCTGGGTGCGGGGCGCTGTGTCACGGACCAGTCTGGATACTATCGCTTTATCACAATAAAACCTGGCGCCTATCCATGGGGCAACCATTTCAATGCCTGGCGACCCAACCATATTCATTTTTCGCTGTTCGGTCCTTCCATACTGACCCGTCTGGTAACGCAAATGTACTTTCCGGGCGATCCGTTACTGGAATTGGACCCCATCTTCAATGGCGTACCAGAGGCAGCACGTCATTTGCTTGTAGCAAAACTGTCCATCGAAATTTCCGAGCCGGAATGGGCTTTGGGATATGAGTTCAATATTTGCTTGCGCGGACGCACTGCAGCGCCCATGGAGGCATAAACCATGGCGCCAAAACAAACACCATCACAAACAGTTGGTCCTTATTTCGCCTATGGTTTGACGCCAGAACAATACGGCTACGATTACAAGCAACTGACCGATAACATTCTAACCGAAAACGGCGTGGCAAAAATTCAAATTCGTGGCCAGGTTTTTGACGGCAATGGTGATGCCGTCCGCGATGCCATCTTAGAAATTTGGCAGGCGGACAGCCAGGGTCGCTATGCCCATCCTAGCGACCCACGAGGGACAAACACTGGGTTTAGTGGTTTTGCCAGGCATGGCACAGGAACTCTAGCAGACCATTTCTACGAATTTGAAACTGTGAAACCGGGGGCAAACAGTGATGATCAGGCGCCCCACATTACAGTTGTAGTGTTCATGCGAGGCCTGCTCAATCACGTCTATACCCGCATCTATTTTCCCGACGAGACATTAGCAAACGAAGCCGATCCGGTGTTGTCCCTAGTGGACGCGGACCGACGAGGCACCCTGATCGCCCTGCAGGAAGCCGAAGGCAGCTATCGGTTCGACATACATATGCAAGGCGAACGGGAAACGGTATTTTTCGACCCATAGACTGGACCCACAGTATGATCCTGGATGCCCATCTTCAAGATCCGGATACAGAGAACCTGGTCCGCGACGCAGCCCTGATCAGGGCCATGCTAGATGTGGAGGCGGCCCTTGCCCGCGTGCAAGGCCGATTGGGCATTATCCCTGGGGAGGCCGCGGCACAAATTGATAAGGTTGCGGCCACCTTGAAGATTGACACCGCACCGTTGTCCGAGGGCGTCGTTCGCGATGGTGTTCCCGTCACCGCACTGCTGACACGTTTGAAGGAAGCCTTAAGCCCGGAACATCGTGACTATGTTCACTGGGGCACCACGTCACAGGACATTGTCGATACCGCCATGATGTTGATGCTCAGACAGGCTATGACCCTGTTTGAACAAAGATTGGAAAATACCGTCAAAGACTTAGCAATCCTAGCTGAAAGCCATCGCGGCACAATCTTGGCAGCGCGCACACGGAACCAACAGGCTGTGCCGACCACCCTTGCCCTAAAGATTGTGGGCTGGATAGCGCCGCTGCAACGACATCTCCGACGTCTAGGACATTTAAAATATGATTTACAATTTGGCGGCGCGGGAGGCACCTTAGCGGCACTGGGACCTAAGGGCCTTGATGTGGCAGCTATGTTAGCCGGTGAGTTGCAGCTTTCCCTTCCCCGTCTTCCTTGGCACAACCAACGGGATAATGTTTTAGAAATCGCCAATTGGTTGGCTGGTGTCAGCGGGTCTCTGGGAAAGATTGCAGCAGATATTCTAATGCTGGCGCAAACTGAAGTTGGCGAAGTAAGACTTCTTGGAGCCGGCAGATCGTCAGCCTTGCCGCAAAAGAGCAACCCGGTATTGGCCGAGGCCATCCCGGCTCTGGCCCGGCGAAATGCCGGACTGCTATCCACAATGCACCAGTCTGCGCTGCATCATCACGAGCGGGATGGCGCCGCCTGGACCCTAGAGTGGTTAACCTTGCCTGACATGATCTGCACAACGGGCTCCAGCCTTTTGCATGGTTTGGCGATAGCGCGAAGTATAGAGGTGGACAAGGCCGCCATGACCGACAACCTAACACCAGGATTATTAGCGGAGGCAGCAACTTATGCATTGGCGGCTTATATGCACAAATCCGAGGCGCAGCTTCTGGTCCAGGATGCTATTCGGGCGGCATCGGAGTGTAAGAGGGAACAAAAGGATTTTATTGACGTCATGTCGTCCCGTATCACCCACCCGGTAGATTGGGATGCCCTACGCGACCCGGCCAATTACCTTGGTGCGGCCAATGAATTTGTTGATGCCGTTGTAGAGGAGATACCGAAATGACAATGCGCATAGGATATTTGCTGCCGACCAGAGAACGTATNATGCGCGGCNANCATGATGCCTCGACAATCCTNGATTTAGCGAGCAGNGCGGANGGNCTNGGNTTTGANTCGGTGTGGATTGGAGACTCNCTTTTGGCCCGNCCNCGNCATGACCCCATCACCATGCTCGCCGCTATTGCCGCNCGTACNANNNCAGTNGAGNTNGGAACTGCNGTGTTNTTNCCNGCCTTGNGGAATCCNGTAGTNCTTGCACATCAATTNGCNACCTTGGACCANATTAGCCNGGGACGAATNATTTTGGGTGTNGGCATAGCAGCTGATGTNCCGAACATTCGCGCCGAATTTGCCGCCGCAGGCGTACCGTTCGAAAAACGGGTTGGCCGGATGATGGAGGGATTGCGTCTGTGCCAGGCTTTTTGGCGCGGCG
Organism: Acidobacteriota bacterium; assembly: GCA_002720285.1. Classification (GTDB taxonomy): domain Bacteria; phylum Acidobacteriota; class Vicinamibacteria; order Vicinamibacterales; family UBA823; genus UBA11600. The sequence goes on from PBHT01000002.1 coordinate 10,619, forward strand.
AACCGGTGGACTGGGANGGNCGTTGGCCNGTGGAGCAGGGTGTNCTNGCNCCAACACCGCATAGGCCCGGNGGCCCNCCAATTTGGGGTGGNGGTTCGGCANCTGCCAGTNTGACGCGAGCCGGCAAAAACTTCGACGGCTGGTTTCCTACAGGNCCNGACGCTGATGGTTGGGGTCGGGNTTGGCAGGTTGTTAGGCAGGCNGCCTCGGAGGCGGGACGAGACCCCGATGACCTNACTGGNGCGCTATACCTAACCATGGCAATTGGCGATNACGCCGCCGNGGCCCAAAAACAGATCGATGGTTACCTGGAAGAATATTANGGCATACACGCTGCCATGCTAGCCAAGACTATGGCNTGTTANGCCGGNCCGGCNGAGGGNGCNGCACAATGGTTGCAAGGCTANGCGGATGCCGGNGCCTCCCACTTNGTTTTACGCTTTGCCGGTGACAACGAGAAACACATGGACGATATTGNCGGCATACGTGAAACCTTGGGCTGGGGTAACCAATAATGCAGAAGAGCGCATTAGGGTAGTCCTGCGCGGAAATGTAAGGATCGGGCTTATCAAATTGGGCCAGAAATCGCCGGGGGCCACTTTTGCGCCCAAGAATATGCCTGCTCCACCATGGCAGCTAGCCGTATTATTTCGGCATCCGCCATCATGGGGCCAACAATTTGCATACCGGCCGGCAGGCCGTCGGCCATGATGCCACAGGGTACCGTGATCGCGGGATGGCCGGTCATATTGAAGGGATGGGTATAGGGATACCAGGTTTGCCGGATGCCCCCAGCGGTCTGATTGCCGATTGTGATAGGCTGGTAGAAATCGTGATCAGCCGCAATGGCAGTGCGGCTAAGAGTGGGCATCATCAAGAAGTCGACTCGGTCAAACCAGGATTGAATACGCCGATACAAACTGGTGCGGAAGGTAATTGCGCGCTGAAGTTCTACCGCTGAATAAGTCTTACCCTCCTCGATACCGCGCAGCAGTGTCGGCGTCATGCGATTGGCAAATTCCGCTAATTTATCTTCGAACCGCGCCACCCACAGGGACTGAGTAATGACTAGCCAGTAGGGTTCGGTGTTTTCAAAGGGTTCATTCATCTCAACAATTTCGGCGCCACGGTCCACCAGGGCATTCCGGCGCTTTATGCAAGCACTCATGATCTCTGCATCGACAAGTTCATTCCCCATGTAAGATAACCAACCAATCTTNACACCGGACAGATCTCCTGCACCCTCGGCGGCGGCACAAAAGTCATCCCTGGGTAGACCATGGGAATGTGGATCGTTGGGATGCGGGCCCGCCATCACCGACAACATCAAGGCCGTATCCGCCACCGTTCTCGCCATGGGCCCGTTGTTGGAGAAGTTCCCAAAGCCATCGGGCGCCGTGTCATGCGGCACCAGCCCCATGGTGCCCTTCATTCCAACCACGCCGCAACAAGCCGCAGGGATACGAATGGATCCACCTGCATCCGTGCCGATGGACAGAGGTGCCATACCCGAGGCCAGTGCTGCCGCCGACCCGCCCGAAGATCCGCCCGAGGTACGGCTCAGATCCCAGGGGTTGAGTGTGCGGCCAAACAGAGGCGATTCATTCATGGGCTTGTGGCCAAATTCCGGGGTTGAAACCTTGCCTACCAAAACCGCGCCCGCCGCCTTCATACGTGCCACGACAATAGCATCCTTGGCCGGCACATTGTGCTCCATAACAGCCGAAGCATAAGTGGTACGTACGCCTTCCGTATCGACCAAATCCTTCACCGTGTAGGGCACACCCAACAGGGGCGGCACCGCATCCCCTTTTGCCAACAAAGCCTCAGCTGCGGCCGCTTCTTGCCTTGCCCGGTCTTCACTGACGGTAATGAAGGCATTCAAGCCTGGATTTGTTTTGTCGATATGGGCCAAGGTGGCTTCCAGCGCTTCGGTGGGGGAAATCACTCCCGCTCTGATTTCAGCAGCCAGATCAATTGCTGACAGTTTGTTGATGTTGTCAGTTGTCATTTTGCTTTCCCGTTCATTGGGAAATTCATAATGCAACATGCTGGATTTATCGCCATTGTGTGCCCGCAGTTCATTTGTGCGCTAAGCAGATGTCATAACGGGTAGCGGCGATCTCAACACATAGGTCTATATCGTCAGCCAAGATGTATCGTTCCGCTGCCAATGCCTGCGCGACGGCAAGAACTTTACGGAGATAGTCGTTTCGGTCGTCATAGCGCTCCGCCAAGGACAGACGGGGGTCGCCCGAGGCCTCGCGGACTTGTTTGTCCACGGCAAAGGGCACCGTGGATCCGATATACTCCAATAACTGACCTGCGCCACCCGTATTCACATGTCGAGGATTGAAACCGGTATGTGTCGCCACTGGCACTGCGATATCGGGCATAGCAATACCCCCGATCTCATTACCGTCGTCATCCAGAGCTGAAACCCAACAAGGATACGGCTCTGCCGCCAGAACGGGGGGCATTTTACCTATCCCCTTATGCGCGTCTGGGCCTAGATCCATGGGATAAACGGCGGTCATGGCGGAGCCACCCGGTAAGGCCAGTCCAGGTATTTCCTGAAGCGCTTCGAGAGCATCTTCACGTCTTATGCGGTCTTTGCCCGTCGGATATCGGCTGTCGGGAGGGCTTATATCCTCCCTCACCCAGGCCAATAAATTAAGCAGCGCCGCACGGTAAAGTGGCCGATAGTCGATCACATTCATATGATTCTGGCCTTGACTGCCAAACAGAGTGCGGTCCGACCATTTCGCGACACCCACACCATGCTGTGTGCCCGAAAAGAAATAGCGCCGCACGACGTCCGGCAATACCGCGTCTTTTCCACTGCCAATATCACTGTGGCTCAACCCAGCATCACCACGCCAGTATTCAGAACTTGTGTCGGTATAAAAAATCTTCGGCAGTCCGCCCTTATTTATCTGACGGTCCAATAAACCAGCAGTGGTTCCTGAGACTGGGTCTTTTTGTGAGAGATCCGAAAATGGAAATAGGTGGCCGAAGGATGGTGTGGGCTGAACGGAAGGCTGTCCATAGCGATGGTTGAATTCTCCTCGCCGCCCGCCGGCTATATGGGCAAGGATACCGTCAATAGCAGTCCGACCTGCTTCATCCAGATTCAATCCGAGATACAAATAGGTCCGGAGAAATCGACCGCACTGTGACTGTCCCTCGCCGACAACGTGATCGATGGACCCAGCTGTTGGCGTGTTAANCCCATAGCGAAGGAAAGACGCNAGATCTCGTGTCGCCAACAAGCCTGCGCCAACCACAGGGCANTCACGCGGCGTGTAGAACACATCNTAAATCGAACCCGCCTTGAAGCCGCCGTCGAGGTGNATGTGCTCGTTGNGTCCAAAATACCAATTCTCTCGCAGAATCTCTTCNGGAGGGTCNTAAGGTCCTTTACGAACCAACAGACGGGCCATCGGATCATCNACATCGGCCGTGGGTATGGGCTCATGCATGCCCAGNTCACCTACATGGTGATCGGTTAAGGAAATACTNGCAGCGTCGACATTGATTTGTAGACGAAGTTGCATCTGACTGANCGGNGTCCGAGCCNGNACAGGCACCTGAGGTGGCGCCAGCCCAATTCGGATNTGTTCCGTCGTGCGTGGCACGTCCCANTGCCAGCCTNCCCAGGCTACAGTCAGACCATGGTTNAAAAGGAAACCATCNCCCGNATCGATATCCGCGGTATCCTGCGTGCCCATAACAGTCATGTTGAAGCGGGTGATATTCCGTTTGCCCCGGTTCGGTACTTGCATCAANAAAGTTCGACTGCCGCCCGAGATGGGCCGCAGCATTGTCACATCACCGCTAAAGTGTACAAAGCCGTCATCACCTCGTTGTGCGAGTTCCANGTCAANCACTCCGGCATTGGCGGGNTGATCAGGATCAACGGCATAATGGGCAATTGCCTTGATCCTNTCGTAGGCGCCCGCATTTTTAAACGAACGGCCCTCTTCATAAGGTTCACAGCTCAAAATCTCTAAATTTTTAACGGACATNGAAATTAACTCCCCAAACTCANTAACGGTTTTGTCACGGATAAAGTGCCCCCNGCCCACAACGGCAGGCAGGTCATCTTTACCCCAGGGCCGCCAGTAATAATGGGGTGAATATCCTGGGGCGATTTGGCAATTTCAGCTTCCCCAAAAAGAAATGATTGAATCCGGGCCAAATCCCAACCTCGTTTAGCAATTTGGCGTGCTAGTTCCGGCGGCAGCAGGAAGAACTGCTCACCTAGATCCCGCACCTGCCCCGCCGAGGCCGCCGTCCGTGCCGACGCCAGGGCCAAGCCCACGTGGGTCAGTATGACCTCGGGCGCATTTCCATCTCCTTCAGGCAGTACTTCTATCGTACCCGATATTCCCAGCACCGTGACGGCGTCACCGTCACATCCCCGCCGCACGGACAAAGAAGGAAAAATACCCTCATTGTTTTCGGGAACGCAGACGCCATATTTTCCGGGCTGACCCATGGTGGCCATATCGCCAATGCCGGGTCGGGCACCACCGATGTTGCGCATAATTAGGGCGATGGCCCGGCCCAGGGTGGCATTGCTCCGGTTGCCCGGGCCCAGGCAGTTGGAGCCCCCATTCATACCTAATTGTTCGGCACAACCACCATGAACAATGGCCATCACGGCGGGTGTGCCCGTAGTAGTCAATAACCCCAGTAGATTGAATTTAGCTTCTAAACAAGCGGTAGCAGCTGCCAATACAAGAGGCAAAACGCCAGGTTCACACCCCGCCAAGACACATTGATAGGCCACAGCGGTGGCAGTCAATTCGCCAAACAAAGGAGGTAGTTGGCCGTGGGATCTGCTACCGCTCGCGCTGCCCAGCATCTCCTCCAAAAGGTTGCCCGTCGGCGGCACCATAGGCAGACCATCGTTTAGCGCAAATTCTTCGAGCCGCCCCCAGGCTGCCTCCCACGAGGTACCCTCAGGAAATAGCGGTAATTCGCCCAAACCGTCCATGATTTCCTACATATGTGCTACGCGCACAGAACAAGCAGTGGTGAAACCGAATGGTGGAATATAGGCGGAATGCTTGCCGGGACCGCCGGCGACCACGATCAAGATATCGTCAGGGGTTTGGGTGAGATGGTAATGTCCGTTAATTAGTGGTCGTTCCATTTCAGCGTAACTGACCTGATTTTCCTCCGACACCCGGTCGA
>PBHT01000003.1 GCA_002720285.1 Acidobacteriota bacterium
GACTGTTCCGCCGGAACCTACGTCCGAACCTTGGGCGCTGACCTAGGAACGGCGTTGGGAGGCGGGGCGCATATACGGGGTCTGCGTCGAGTAGCTAGCGGCGTCTACACACTTAGCGAAGCAGGCACGATTGAGGAAGCCCCCCTGCGACCCGTAATTGAGTTGGTCCGTGGATTCGATCAGGTAGTCCTGAACGAGCAGGAGCAGTCCCTGGTGCGAAACGGGGGGAAATTAAGTTTAAACCGCACCAAAGGAGAAGGGCCTTGGGCATTGGTGGACACCTCCCAAGAACTGATTGCGGTTCACGAAAACGTTGACGACCGTGTCGTGGTGGGTGTCGTTCTGCCACCGTGACGTCTGCAGGTTGTTCGAGAACCAGTGAACAGCAGAGCGAAGTCGTTTCAGAGAGGGGTTCGCGATAGCTTGACGCGGTGGAGATCGTTCGAGACCTAGCGTGGTCGCCCTCGCTGGAACAAGGCAGCGTAGTCACCGTTGGAGAATACGACGGCATACACCGCGGGCATCGAACTGTCATCGCCGAGATGCACCGTATGGCCGCCGAGAGAGGCTGCGCCACCGCGGTAGTGACCTTCGATCGTCACCCAGCGACAGTCGTCAGACCCGATTCGGCACCCCTACTGCTATGCGACCTGGAAACCAAGCTCGAACTTCTTGCAGAAACAGGCGTCGATTACGCTTTGGTGGTCGAATTCACTCAAGAACAGTCAGAGGTCCCGGCCGAGACGTTCGTGCGACAAATCCTCGTCGACTGTCTTCAGGCAAAAGTGGTTGTTGTAGGTGCGGACTTTCACTTCGGTAAGGGCCGACGAGGCAATGTCGAGACTCTCAAGTCTGTCGGAGCTGAGTTGGGTTACGAAGTCGTCGGCCTGCCGCTGGTTAAGCACCTTACGGGGGCCGGAGAAGTGATTTCATCAACATCAATACGCTCAGCTCTCGGCGACGGAGATGTAGAAAAGGCGCATCGACTCTTGGGACGACCTTTCGAAGCGCGAGGAATAGTGACGCCCGGAGACCGACGCGGAAGAACAATCGGGTTTCCCACCGCCAACGTGCCAACAACTCCCGATCTACAAGTGCCGTCCGACGGCGTCTACGCGGCTTGGTATCAGCGTCCGGACGGCTCTCAATATCCGGCAGCGGTCAACGTCGGTAAGCGTCCGACTTTCTATGAATTTGCCGAACGTTCCCTCATCGAAGCCCATTTGATTGGCTTTCGAGGAGATCTCTATGGCGAGCGAGCCAGAATTCGTTTCGTTCGACGATTGCGGGGCGAACAACGATTCGAAGATGTCGATGACCTAGTTGCCCAGCTACGTAAAGACGTGGCCGACGCCGCCAAGTGCCTTTCCGAGTAACCATCCACCCGATCAAGGCCTGCGTCATCGAAGAACTTCGCTGTTAGAATGCTCTCTGGCGCGTAATCGTCGCGCCGGCCACCCAGCCGCAATAACAACCACTAAGCGGCACAAAGCTATACCCCGAGGAAAGAAACACATGGCCGAAAAGTCCGCCACTATGGCAGCGCACCGGCATCACGAAACTGACACTGGCTCACCAGAAGTTCAGGTTGCGTTGCTCACGGATCGGATAAATGATCTCACCGAACATCTACAGACTCACTCAAAGGATCACCACAGTCGACGCGGCTTACTCAAACTTGTTGGTCGCCGCCGTCGGCTTCTGAACTATCTAGATAACAACGACGTCGAGCGGTACCGAGCGCTCATTGCGAAACTCGGTTTGCGCCGCTGAGCGATCTAGGCGGCTTTCACTCCGCCAATTTCGCGCATGGCCAAAGCTCACTAATGCATACACCGCATCGCAATTGGCGGTCGTCGCTCCCTCACACGCAGTCGAGTGGGCGACGTCTTCCAACTGAATGTAAACCATGGCGAGAAGGTCTCGCCGAAGGAGTAGAAGAAACCTATGGCTGAAGCCATTACCGTATCGGGCCCAATTTCGGGTACCGACAAAACCCTTTCATTCGAAACCGGCAAGCTTGCGGGTCTTTCGAATGGCGCCGTTACCGCGNGAATTGGAGCCACACAGGTTCTAGTCACCGCGACGGCATCAAGTAAACCGCGCGACGGGGCGGACTTTTTCCCGTTGACGGTCGACATCGAAGAGCGTATGTACGCAGCCGGTCGAATCCCCGGCTCGTTTTTCCGTCGAGAGGGCCGAGCCTCCGATGACGCCATTCTCGCTTGTCGACTGATTGATCGACCTTTACGGCCCAACTTTCCGACCGAGTATCGACATGAGACTCATGTCGTAGGCACCATCCTCGGCGTCGACGGAGAGAACCAGTATGACGTGGTCGCTCTCAATGGAGCCTCGGCTGCTCTCTGGGTGAGCGGAATACCGTTTGAGTGTCCTATCGCTGCGGTCCGTATCGCCTACAGCACTGAAGGTTCATGGATAGCGTTCCCGACCTACGAAGAAGGGGAAGCGTCAACGTTTGAAATGGTGGTTGCCGGAAGACAACTTGAAAATGGTGACATCGCCATCATGATGGTTGAAGCCGGAGGCACCCAACGAGCTTTCGACTACTACGACGATGGCGCCCCGAAAGTCACTGAAGAAGTACTCGCAGGCGGTCTGGAAGCCTCGAAGCAATGGATTGACGACGTCATCGAACTTCAGAAGGCCTTACGAGATCAAATAGGCGATATCGGAGAGATCCAATGGATCCCAACTCTGGACTACAGCGACGAGATTCTTGACAGGGTGCGATCGGTAGCAACCCCGCAACTCACCGATGTGATGTCCATTGCCGACAAAGCTGAACGAGAAGGTCGACAAGACGAGGTAATCGCAGAGATTCGGACCCAGCTCGAAGAGGAATTTGTTGAAACACCCGACGCTGCCAAACAAATTGGTGCTGCGGTGCGGTCAATTTCGAAAGAAATCGTTCGCCGACGTATCGTCGAAGATGGATTCCGCATCGACGGACGGGCCACGGACGAAGTCCGCCCCTTGTCAGCCGAAGTCAGCTACATAGGTGAAACCGCTCACGGATCAGGGTTATTTCAACGAGGCGAAACTCAAGTTTTGAATGTAACAACCTTGGGTATGAGCCGCATGGAACAACTCATTGACACGTTAAACCCGAACGACCGCAAGCGCTACATGCACCATTACAACTTCCCTCCGTTTTCGACCGGTGAAGCTGGATTCATGCGTGGGCCCAAACGTCGAGAAATTGGTCATGGGGCACTCGCTGAACGAGCTTTACTGCCAGCGATTCCATCTAAAGAAAGCTTTCCCTACACACTGCGGTTGGTCTCAGACGTTCTCTCATCGAATGGATCAACGTCTATGGGTTCGGTCTGCGCATCTTCGCTTTCGCTGATGGATGCAGGAGTACCCATACGCGGTCACGTGTCGGGCATAGCGATGGGTCTCGTGTATGCCGAGGGCAAGTATGTGACCCTCACCGATATTTTAGGAGCAGAGGATGCTTTCGGGGATATGGATTTCAAAATTGCCGGAACCGAAGACGCTATAACTGCCCTCCAACTCGACACCAAGATTGACGGCATTCCAGCGGAAGTTCTGACCCAAGCACTAGCGCAAGCCCGAGCAGCTCGCATGCAGATTCTTGGCGTGATGAATGAGGCCATATCTGAGCCACGACCCGACGTCGGAGGTAACGCGCCGAAGATAGTGAGCTTTGAAATTCCGATCGACAAGATCGGTGAAGTGATTGGCCCAAGAGGAAAGGTCATCAACACTATCCAGGAAGAGACGGGCGCTGATATCTCGGTTGACGATGACGGCGCGGTCGGCATTGTCAGTATCGGATCACCGGATCGAGACAAGGTTGTAGAAGCGGAACGTCAAGTTCGCTTAATCGTCAATCCGCCAACTGCTGATGTTGGAGCGGAATACGAGGGCCGAGTCGTCAATATCACCAAATTCGGTGCATTCGTCAACATTCTGCCAGGAACCGACGGGCTGTTACACATCAGCAAAATTGGAGGAAAACGGCGCCTCGACAAGGTAGAGGAAGTACTNAACGTTGGTGACTCCGTAAAAGTCATCGTCGATGACATAGACCCGAATGGGAAATTGTCTCTGTCGATGGTCGCAGACCTCGAAGCAGGATCAGGCGATGATCCGAGTAACGCGAATGACGACTCTGATGGTGATCAAACCGGAGCGGAGAGCGGTCAATCGATAGGTACCGCTGATTCGACGGAAGAATCATCCGACGATGGAAGTGGTTCTTCCAATGCCCGTGAATATGTTTCTTTTGAGGAACACTTTTCTGACACGGCTAAGGATGTATACGGCGATATGGGTCCCGAACCAAAGGATGATGGACGGGGTCGCAGGCGTCGCCGCAGCCGCCGCTGATCAAATCACCACCTGATATTTGAAAATAGTGATGCCAACTGTGAGTCCTGTCGCCCAGAATGGTGACAGGACCCACAACGTTGTGGGTCACAGAGAAAGGGACGGCTCCCATGCGCGTAGCAGTCGTAGGGTCAGCAGGCCGAATGGGCTCAGCGGTTTGTGAAGCAGTGGCCGCCGATGATCTTTTAGACCTCGTAGGTGCAGTGGACCCGTCGAGTTCAGGTGACATGGACTCCACCGGCACTGTCGTCGTTTCCGATTCGATCGAAGACGTAGACCCCACTGAGGTGGATGTTGCCGTCGACTTCACCGTCGCTGAGGCGGCGCGACAAAACGTTCAATGGTGTGCGGACCACGGTATTCACGCAGTAGTCGGCACAAGTGGGTTACTGGAGAGTGACCTTGTGTCTTTCCGCGCAGCCTTCACGTCAAGCAACTGNCTCATAGCGCCGAACTTCGCCATTGGTGCCGTGCTTCTCATGCGTTTCGCCGAGATGGCTGCACCCTTTTTCCCAACAGCGGAGATCATAGAGCTCCACCATGACAACAAGGTTGACGCACCCTCGGGCACCGCGACGAGAACGCTGGAGCGGATGGCGCAAGCATCGNACGAATGGGGGACCGACCCGACCGAACTTGAGACCATTTCGGGATCGCGAGGAGGTACTGGTCCGGGCGGCATTCAGGTGCATTCGGTTCGTCTACGCGGTCTAGTTGCTCATCAAGAAGTTCTGTTCGGGACCGATGGTGAAACTCTCACTCTTCGCCACGACAGCTTGGATAGANCATCNTTCATGANTGGAATAACTCTCGCTTGCAAAGCTATTTCCGAACATCCCGGAGTCACCATTGGTCTCGATACGTTGCTCGGGATTTGAACCTTGACAGCTCGTATTGTCGTCGTTGGAAGTCTGAACCACGACGTGACCGTATGGGTTCCTCGTCGTCCCCAAAACGACGAGACGATTCACGGTAACCGCGTCGAAGAGTTCGCCGGAGGCAAGGGAGCCAACCAAGCTGTAGCGGCCGCGCGGCTAGACGCGGAGGTCACCATGGTCGGGTGCGTCGGAAAGGACGGACGGGGAGACTTTCTNCTNGCTGAACTAGATGCCGCAGGAGTGAATCGGGCNCATGTTTCGAGAGTNGATACGTCGACTGGAATCGCCCTNATCACCGTTGACGCAGACAACGTTTCGATTGTCGTAGTCGCCGGCGCCAACGACGTACTTGATCGAGAACGAATAGAGGNAGCAGCGACTGCAATTAAGTCAGCAGACGTACTGCTCTTACAAGGCGAAGTAGGAGCGGAGGCTTCNCGAACAGCGGCACTTTTCGCCGCAGCATCCTCAACCCTTGTCTTGTTCAACCCTGCACCNTTCAATGATGTNGCACANCAGGTTCTTCCGCTCGCTGACGTAGTCGTGGTCAACAGATACGAAGCCCAACAGCTNGGTGATGCTGAACCACCGNTCCTAATAACCACACTGGGNGCCGACGGATGTGAGGTCCGAATCGACCAAGAAACNACCCGAGTAGCNGCCCCAAAGGTCGAGGTGATAGACCCGACCGGCGCCGGCGATGCNTTTGTCGGAGCGTTCGCCGTGGCGNTCGTNGACACGGGCGACCCGATCGCAGCGGCAACGATNGCTGTTCGAGCGGGTGCAGCCGCCGTTGCCTCGGTTGGAGCACAACCCGGAATGCCCACATGGCAAGACATCGACAACCTATGACTGGTCCTACTCTTCTGAGATTGTCTTCTTACCGCGGCTACTCTGCAACATCACCAAAACGACCATCGCGAACGTAAAGGGCAAGGAGAAGCGACTAATGAATCTCACTGCTGCTCCAACGGGACCTTCGAAGACTGAGCTCACCCAATAGATCAGGAGAAGACGGGACACGGTTCCGGCAAGATTGATCAGTACGAAGGGAACTCTGCGCATTTTCATGATCCCGGCTAAGAGGCACATCGGGTAGCCAGGAAGTGCGAACAACAACACCCACCCCACTCGGGGAAACCAGCGTTCCAATACCGCGATAGTTCGAGAGAAGCCGTTACGGGGGCCAAGCTCGGATTTCAGATATGCCTTGGTTGCTGGACCGAATTCCCAACCAAGTTGATGAAGAAGCAAGTCGGGAGCGAAGAGACGAACCGCGCCGACCGTCAAGAACGCAATGGCTCCCGTTTCATGGGCTGCCAACAGAAGCATGGGATCAGTGGCGTTGAGAGAGATCAGCAACAGCGGCTGGGAAGAAAGCAGAGTGCTTGTAAGTATCTGCCCGAGATAGGCAGCTAACGCCAACAAAAGAGGGAAAGCTGCAAGGTGTTTGACTCTGCGACGCGCTTCGGAGTCAAGTTTTTCGTTGGGTCTGTTGAATTCTGTCATTTGTCGCCTTCACCCTAGGTGGATGTGGCCGTCAGCAAGCTCTTCTCCTACGATCTTCGACATGCAGTCGACGATGATGGACACGCCGCTTACCCTTGACTTCTTCTTCCGACGAGCTGAAGGCCTATTTCCGCACAAGGAGCTAGTCACTGCTACTGCCACGGGTATCGAGCGAAGCAACTATGGAGAATGGGCTGACCGTACGCGGCGACTTGGCGGTGCAATAGCGGAATTAGGCGTCAGCGAACATGGACGGGTAGGTACCTTCGCATGGAACACGGCCCGTCATCTCGAGCTGTATTTCGCCGTGCCCTGCATCAACCGGGTGTTGCACACCCTCAATATCCGGTTGTTCTCAGATCAAATCGTCTATATAGCCAATCACGCGGAAGACGAAATCATCTTCGTCGACCGCTCTCTGATGGCTCTCCTCTGGCCGTTAGTCGACCAACTTGAGACCGTTCGACACTTAATAGTCATGGATGATGGTGAAGGAGAGATCCCAGAAGACCCAAGGGTGCTGTATTACGAGGATTTGGTCGAGGCTGCCTCACCCGTGGAGTTCGAAGTTAGAGACGAGAGGCAAGCTGCCTCTATGTGTTACACGAGCGGAACCACCGGAAATCCCAAAGGCGTCGTTTACAGCCATCGATCCACCTATATGCACACCATCACGACGATGACCAACGATGGTTTGGGTGTTTGCGAATCAGACGTCATCTTGCCTGTGGTACCCATGTTTCACGTCAACTCATGGGGACTGCAGCACGCTGCCGTCGCAGCAGGTGCCACCCTTATTAATCCCGGTCCCAAGCTACAACCCGAACCATTAGCAGAACTGATTGAGACTGAACGAGTCACCATAGCCGCGGGTGTGCCGACCATCTGGATGGGAGTGCTCAACGAGCTGGACGGTAGAGACGTCTCCAGTTTGAGAGCAATCCCGTGCGGTGGTTCCGCGGTTCCGAAATCTTTGTCAGAGGCATACCGCGAAAAAATTGGTCTGCCTATTTTGCAGGCTTGGGGTATGACAGAAACGAGTCCCTTAGCGGCAATAGCGCACATAAAGTCAGCGGAAAAAGATCTCGACGAGGACAGCAAAGCTGACTTCCGTGCTTCGGTCGGGACGATCGTCCCGACGGTCGAGTTCAGAATCTGTGAACCCGGATCGACTGAACAACTTCCATGGGATGGACAGACCAGCGGTGAACTACAGGTTCGAGGCCCCTTCGTCACCGGCGAGTACTACAAGCGCCCCGATGCCATGGACTCCTTCACCCAAGACGGCTGGCTAAGAACCGGCGACGTAGCGACATGTGACCAGCGGGGCTACATCCGTCTTGTCGACCGAACTAAAGACCTCATCAAATCCGGCGGAGAATGGGTCAGTTCAGTTGATGTAGAGAACGAAATAATGAGCCATCCCAAAGTCGCGGAAGCGGCCGTTATCGCGGTTGCATCGGAGAAATGGATGGAGCGCCCAATGGCCTGCGTTGTTCTCAAAGAGGGTGAATCGCTGAGCCATGAAGAGCTCATCGAATACCTGACCCCCCGTATGGCGAAATGGTGGCTACCCAGTGCGACTCAAATTATCGACGAGGTACCGAAAACTTCGACGGGAAAGTTCTCGAAGCGGACTCTTCGAGATGATTTCGCTGATTTGGTTGTCGAATAACAACATCAAGGCAGACAGATGACCCAAAGGGACGACAAGATCACAGGTGCCAACATCACTCGCCGGTTGGCAGCCATACTGAATGCATTGATTCTGCCGAAAGCAGCTGATCCGCCAATTCGNAATTTTCAATATTCTGTNTATTTATTCGTCACCACCCGGCGCTGCTAGCCTCGCCACACCCACCAACTAGGAGCCTCTTATGTCCACGGTTGAAGAGATAATCGGCCGCACGGATCCGAACGACTTCGAAGCGATCCTCGCGATGACCAACACTGATCCAAGCGAAGTCATCCATGCGGTTGAAGACAACGCTGAATGCATCTACACCTGGGATTATGAGAAAGGTGCGAGACCCCAATTAGCCAAGCTTTACGAGAAAGCCAAAGCTGGACAATGGAATGGCGAGACCGACTTGCCATGGGAAACCGAAGTTGACCAAGAAGCTCTTGCCGTCCAAGAGTATGAAACCACGGGCGGAGCGGGCGAGGTGATGGACCTTTCGGGCACCGGCGTCGAATCATGGGGTCGCGATGAATGGGTGAAGTTCAACATGGAATCCCAGAACTGGGCGTTGAGTCAGTTCATGCACGGCGAACAAGGCGCCCTAGTCTGCACCGCCAAAATCGTGGAAACCGTGCCCTGGATCGACGCGAAATATTATGCGGCCACTCAGGTCGTCGACGAAGCCCGCCATGTCGAAGTTTTCGCTAAATACCTGGATACGAAGCTGTCCGATACCTATCCGATCAACGTTCACCTGCGGATGCTCTTAGACGACATCGTTGAAGACTCCCGCTGGGACATGACCTATCTCGGCATGCAAATCATGGTTGAAGGACTGGCCCTAGCAGCGTTCGGGTTGATATATCAGCAAAGTGAAGAGCCTTTACTCAAGCAACTTTTACGTTATGTCATGGCTGACGAAGCTCGCCACGTAGCCTTCGGGGTTCTCTCGTTGAAAGAGGTCTACAAGGATATGACCCACGCCGAACTGCGAGACCGTCAAGAGTTCGCGTTCGAAGCGGCACTGCGCATGCGCGATCGGTTCCTCCAACAGGAAGTCTGGGAACGCATGGGAGCCGATGTAAAAAAAGTGATCCCTTTGGCTTTTGCGGATCCGCTTCGCCAAGAGTTCCAGCAGCTACTTTTCACGAAAATCGTCCCTAACTGCAAAAAATTAGGACTTCTTGACGCCGGGGACGGATGGCTTCGACAGAAGTTCGGAGAGATCGGTGTTATCCAGTACGAAGACTGGGTTGACACCGCCGAAGAAGTTGACAGCTTCTCTATAGCGCGAGAACTAGAGGCCGAGGCGGCAGCGGAAACCGGATCCTGATATCGCCGATGTCCCATCGTTCAGACCCAGAACTATTGGTGGCGCTTGCGCTTCGGCTCAAAGGTTTTGGTGAGGTTGACAGCATTGCCTCGGTCCACGGATTAGCCGCGGACATGACCGGTGTCATCCTGAGTCACATGGCCGCGGCNGAAAAATGCGTGATGCGCCAGGTCGAAGGTGTCGAAAAGTACGTTCTGACCCCAACCGGTCGCGAGGAAGGCCAGGCGGCACTGGGTCAAGAGATGCAGATCGTGGAAGCGCGAGAAGTCGTACNAGGCGCCTACGACAATTTTCTCCAACTCAATCCNGAGATGCTGCAACTATGCACCGATTGGCAAGTGAGAGACGACCACTCAGGAGAACAAAAGCTAAACGACCACAGTGACAGCGAATACGACCGTAAAATCCTNGACCGACTTGTGNNGTTGGACAAACAAATNGCAGACATCCTTCGACCGCTCATTGATCTGCTTTCGCGGTTCGACAACTACCCATCCCGATTCACATTGGCGCTCGAAAAAGTACTTGCAGGANATCTCGATTGGCTGACCAAACCCATCATGGCGAGCTATCACACAGTGTGGTTTGAGCTNCATGAAGATCTTCTCGCCACCCTGGGGATCGACAGAGCGAGTGAGGCAAGTGTCTGACGGGCTACTCTCGGCCCCATGACTGCGCGATTTGGCCGAGTTATTCCGGCGATGGTGACCCCGTTTTCAGAAAGCGGTGCTTTAGACGTAGACGCTTCGGTNACGCTTGCAAAGTGGCTGGTGGAACAGGGAAGCGAGGGACTCGTTATCACAGGAACNACNGGCGAAGGTCCNGCGGTAACCGACGAGGAAGACTGGGAATTATGGCGNGCGGTTGCCGAGGCNGTCACCGTACCGGTAATAGCNGGGACCACNACTAACGACACCGCNCATTCGATGCACCAAACGCAAAAGGCTGAAGAATTGGGCTGCGATGCAATATTGGCCGTCACTCCTTATTACAACCGTCCGTCNCAAGCNGGNATATACGCTCACTTNGAGGCCGTAGCTTCGTCAACCAGTCTGCCCGTNGTTCTCTATGACATTCCCGTTCGAACCGGNAGGAAGATAGAGACNTCAACGATGCTGNAACTAGCACATCAGGTATCNAACATCGTTGCNGTCAAAGACGCCGCTGGCAATCCCGGCGANACCGCAAAAGTTGTACGAGACGCCCCTGAAGGTTTNGAGGTTTACAGTGGCGACGACGCTCTCACGCTGCCCCTGTTGGCGGTGGGCGCAGTAGGAGTTATCAGCGTGGCGGCGCATTGGTCAGCACCGGAACACATAGCCATGATGAATGCCTGGGACTCCGGGGACGCGTCAGAAGCTAAACGGATCAACGCTCTTCTCCTGGAAAGCTTTGACTACGAAACTGGNGACGCTGCNCCCAACCCGGTACCGACGAAGGCGATGATGCGCACTCTTGGGTTACCGGTCGGCGAGCCGCGATTGCCAATGGGNCCGACCCCGCAAGGGTTGGAAGATACAGCCCGAGAGGTGTACTCCCGGTTGAAGGCTTGATTTGGAACCACCCAACGTAAACATCACTTTCTTAGGTGGTCTCGGAGAGGTCGGCCGTAATTGCACCTGCGTTGAGGTCGACGGCAAGATGCTGTTGATCGATTTCGGTGTGATGTTTCCCGACGCCACCATGCCAGGAGTCGATGTCATCCTCCCAGACACCCGCTGGTTGCAAGAACGAGCGGCCGACATCGTCGGTTTACTCATCACTCACGGCCACGAAGATCACGTAGGTGGGGTGGTCCACCTTCTTCGGGACTTCGAGGTACCACTCTACGGGTCGGCGCTAACCATGGGTATAGCTCGACACAAAGTAAGCGAAGCCCGCTTAGAAGATCGCACTTCGTTTCAGGTCGTAAGCGACGGAGAACGATTCAAGATAGGACCGTTTGACGTCGAAGTACTGCCCATAACTCACTCAGTTCCGCAAAGCTTGTGCGTGGTACTACACACACACCAAGGGGTCATAGTTCATACCGGGGATTTCAAGCTCGACTCAAACCCGATCGACGGTCGCATTACCGACCTCGAGCGCCTGAGAGAACTGCAAGAAGGCCCGGGTGTTCGCGTTTTGATGACGGATTCGACTAACGCCGACAAGCCCGGTTGGAGTGCTTCCGAATCAACAGTCGGCGAAACTTTCGAACGTCGGTTTCCTGAATGGAACGGTAGACGCGTGCTCGTGAGTTGCTTCGCTAGTCACTTGCATCGAGTCCAACAAGTTTGTGACGTAGCAATCAAAGAAGGCCGAACGATCTTCCCCCTAGGTAGATCAATGGTGAACAACCTGCGAATAGCCCAAGAACTAGGAGTGCTTGATCTACCGCACCGTTACGTCGACTCGATCGAACGTGTTGATATGTACGAACCTGGCGCTGTCTGTGTGATTTGCACCGGATCCCAGGGTGAACCCAACGCTGCCCTGTCTCTATTGGCCAGGAGCGACCACCCCGATCTTTCGCTGGGGCCAGATGACGTAGTCATGCTGTCTAGCCACCCGATCCCGGGAAACGAAATCCCCGTCTACCGCGTCATCGATCAACTGTCTCGTTTGGGTTGCGAAGTGATCCACGATGGCCACGAACACGTTCACACGACCGGACACGCCCAAAGAGAAGACTTACGTTGCCTTTACGACGCCGTGTTGCCCGAGTGGTACGTGCCGGTCGAGGGCGAGTATCGGATGTTGCGGCGCAACGCAGATCTGGCGATAGAAGCAGGACACGAACCTGATCGAACTCTGGTCGTGCTCGACGGCACCCAATTAGCACTCGACGAGAGCGGCCTTCACGTCGTGGCCCATATTCCGGCGCCATACCGGTTCGTTGATGGGTTACTTGATGATCTGGGTCCTGAAGTATTGGATGCCCGCCGAAAACTAGGTGTAGGTGGGTTTGTTCACGTCGTCGTGGTCGTGAGTCAAAAATCGGGGCTCATCGGCCATCCAGAAATATCCACGCAGGGATGGATAGATGCTGACAAGAGCGTCGTAGTACTAGCAGAGTTAGAGGTTGAAGTAGCCCAAGCCGTTCGAGGGGCGTTAAGTAAGGGCAAGGGACTGGAAGATCTAGAACGAGTAGTTCGACGAGTTACGGGTGGATTTGTTGGAAACAGAACTCGACGCCGACCCCCCATTTTGGCGTCGGTGATTACGGTCGACTGAACCAGCATCCGACGGATGCTTCGGTACTCTCGCCGGTGTGACATCCAAGCGTCCAAACGGCCGACCAAAGGAGACCAGATCNTCATCTAGNCCACGCCGTATGGGCAANCCGTCGATGTTGCGTCGAATGNGCGAAGCTGGCCTACGNGGCCGGGGAACTGATGTCGCGGGCCTTCTCCTCGTNGTNGTGGCCTTAATTTCGCTNCTAGCGCTCTTCGGAGACAAGGCAGGAATCGCGGGNCGGTTACTCGAGAACGTCATGAGCGTCCTGGTAGGTATCTTCCGATACGCCGTCCCGTTTGCCCTTCTGGGCTGCGCTTACGCGCTACTCCGCGACAAGAGCAGCGACAGAACGTGGCNGATNGCATTCGGCGGTGTTCTAACAAGCCTTTCTCTGTCGGGGATAGCGCATCTGATTGGGGATGCGGCAGGTATTAGAACCACGCTTGACGACCTTCGTGCTTCGGGCGGNGTTGCNGGCGCCGTCGTGGGCGAACCACTCAGAAGGGCTGTCGATGACCCNGGTGCCTGGGTTGTCTTGNTGCTGTTAGCCATGTTCGGTGTGCTGATNGTNACTGATACCGGTCTTCGTCAAGTGTTGACTGCGATGGCNATTGCCGCTCGGTTCGCGGCGCGACACCTGAGACGCGGTCTGCANAGCCTCCAGAGCCTCGGGTCAGACAGNCAAGCATCTGANCATTCGCCCCGGGGTCGGCGGACATTGCCACCGATTTCAGCGCCAGACCTAGGTCTGCCATCAGCACCATCTGATACACAACCGGTGGATATCGAAGCTGAGGTCGTCGAACCGGCGAACAGCGACGAACCTTGGGATGACTCATCAGAAGAACAACCTGGCCTCCGAGAGCCAGTTGAAAGTTGGGCGGACGATCAGGAAACAATTTCTGGAGGAGCCAACCCAAAGCACCCTCCCGAACAAATGGAAATCGACCTAGCGAGTCGNCGCACAGGAAACTGGGAGTTACCTCCGAGAGAAAGTTTGGAAAGATCCGGCGCTCAAGANGTTGACGAACGTCTGCTACAAAACGGGGCCCGAAACCTCGAAGCCGCNCTTTCGAGCCATGGCGTCGAAACCCGAGTGACTGGGATGGAAGTNGGGCCAACCGTCACCCGCTACGAACTATCGCTTGGTAAAGGGGTGAAAGTNTCCCGAGTGACGAGTCTCCACAAAGACATCGCTTACGCAATGGCGTCTGCTGATGTTCGCATTCTGGCCCCCATCCCCGGACGGTCAGCGATCGGAGTGGAGGTTCCGAACGCNGACCGGCACCTCGTCGCTTTAGGCGACATACTGTCCAGTCAGGCAGCCGTAGACGCCACACACCCTCTCGAAGTTGCCTTCGGACAAGACATCTCNGGTAACGCTGTGATGGCGAACCTGGGGTCGATGCCCCACGTCTTGATTGCAGGTGCCACNGGAGCAGGTAAATCNTCTTGCATTAACTCAGTCATCACCTCCTTGCTCATGCGNGCCACCCCGGACGAAGTCCGCNTGGTCCTCATCGATCCCAAACGGGTCGAACTCGGACAATACGACCGTCTTCCACATCTGCTGACACAAGTAGTCACCAACCCGAAAAAAGCAGCTAACGCGTTGTCGTGGGCTGTGAAAGAAATGGAACGCCGCTACGACGTTCTCTCCGAGATCGGGTTCCGCGACATAACGGGATANAACTCGGCGTATGACGAAGGACGTCTCGCATCCGACCTCAATGAAGAACGGGAATTCGAGCGGATGCCCTTTGTTGTTGTCGTCGTCGACGAGCTAAACGACCTGATGATGGTTGCAGCGCGCGATGTAGAGGATTCGATAACACGCTTGGCTCAGATGGCACGAGCAGTTGGNATTCACCTAGTCATCGCCACTCAGCGACCTTCGGTAAATGTGATCACCGGTGTCATCAAGGCGAACATTCCATCACGAATAGCTTTCGCTGTATCGAGCCTTGCTGATAGCCGCGTGATCCTTGATCAACCCGGAGCCGAACGACTNATAGGCAAAGGCGACATGCTGGTCCTAGGTTCCAACAGCAGCGTGGCCAGACGCGTCCAAGGTTGTTGGGTGAGTGAAGCNGAGATTCACCAAGTGGTCGCTCACTGGCGAAGGCAAGCGCCCGAAACGGACTACCTCGAAGGCGTAGAGGGAGAGAACAACNCNAGANCTGTTCTGATTCCGGGGGGATCTTCTGGTGANGAAGACGATGATGATCTCATGATGCGAGCCATGGTCATAGTTGTAGAAACCCAGTTGGGATCGACGTCGATGCTGCAGCGCAAACTCAAGGTTGGGTTCGCTCGAGCGGGGCGGCTTATGGACCTCCTCGAACAGAGAGGAGTGGTAGGACCCTCCATTGGCTCCAAGGCCCGAGACGTACTGATGACTCAAGACGAACTCAACACCCTTCTTGCCGAGCGTTAACACCTTTCGTCGCGGTTACGACAACACCGGTAGGGTCACTTCATGAGCGACTACGAAGTCATCGCGACTGGACTGCAGTTTCCAGAGGGACCATTAGTGATGCCGGATGGCTCCATCGTGGTCGTCGAAGTGAAGCGAGGCACCATTTCCCGAATCGACCCAGACGATGGGTCGGTTGAAGTAGTAGCTCGCCCCGGGGACGGACCCAATGGCGCTGCCATAGGCCCTGACGGTGCCCTCTATGTTTGCAACAACGGTGGATTCACCTGGAGCGAGTTACGTGGGCTGACCATTCCAGGATTAGCAGCGGAGGAATATTCATCAGGACGGATCGAACGGATCGATATAGAAACAGGGCAGGTCGACATCCTCTACGCCGACGTAAATGGAGAACCGCTTAAGGGTCCAAACGATCTCATGTTTGACTCAACAGGAGGATTTTGGTTCACCGACCACGGTAAAACTCGCGCCCGCACACGCGACCGGGGAGGGCTTTACTACGGTCGAGCTGACGGATCGCTTGTGCAAGAGACCGCGTTCCCGCTAGATGGACCAAACGGCGTTGGTCTATCACCTGAAGAAGACAGGGTTTACGTAGCCGAAACCCACCAAGGTTCGGTCCTTTACTGGGAACTTTCAGGACCAGGCGAATTAGCGAGCTCGCCGCACGGGAAGTTTCTAGCTCGGCCCGCCGGGAGGAAACTTTTCGACTCGTTGGCAATGGATGCCGACGGAAACGTGAGCGTCGCCACAATCCAGACAGGTGGTATTAGCACCTTCACTCCGCAGGGTGAAGAACTCGAATTCTTCGCTGTAGATGACCCCATCTGCACCAATATTTGTTTCGGCGGTTCCGACATGAAGACCGCGTACATCACCTTGTCAGGAACCGGCAAACTAATTCGGGCCGAGTGGCCACGACCAGGATTGCCATTGCCGTTCTAACCAAGAGCGAGGTGGTCAGGCCAGACAGCGCGGGAGTGCCCCGCCGTTGAAAGCAATCATGTCTGCTATAGCGTTTTCGAATCCCACCCACTCGTAGCCCGATTGGGGGATTTCTCGGTAAGCGACATGAAGATTTCCGGCGAGTCGTTCTGTGTCGGTCAACTGGTCAAACTCGCCTAGATCGGTCGCCAACGCCTGTTCGATGGGTGTGCGTTCCGATGCGACTCCCACCGCTGCTGTCTCTTGGACAAAGTGGAGGTATGTCCTTTGAGCGTGAAGCACTTCGGCGATCTCTTGACCGCGGAAGGCGGGTCCGTGCCCGGGAACGATTACCTCAGCCCCCTGGCCTTCGATGGTGTCTAGAGCATCCAAAGTTCCTTGGATGGATCCGAACAAGGCGAAGGGAGTCCCCCCATGAAAGATCAGATCTCCCGTGAACAACACACCGCGGTCAGGCAACCAGGCCAAGACGTCCCCATCGGTGTGGGCGACGTGGCCTAAATCAAATAACTCGATTACCAAATCATCGAGGTGCAGAGTGGTTGCACCCTCGAACGTGACATCCGGAGCACGAAAGCGTAAGTCCCCCCACTCAACTCCGGGGAATGCGGCACGATAATCGGGAATGCCCGTAGCCATCATCACACTCCGACAAGCGACATGACTGATGATTGTCGCCTCGCCAAATAGGTAATTTCCGTGAGTGTGGTCAGCGTGGTGATGAGTGTTAACCAGCAAGGTGACCGGGTTTGGGGTTACCGACGCGATCGCGGCCATATAAGCGCGGTTTCGAAGTTCTGTTGAGGTGGTGTCGATGCTTGCCACCGCGCTGTTCCCAACGATGAAACCAGTGTTGTTAATGAACCAGGTTCCGTCTGGCTGCACATAACTGAAGACCTGCGGCGCCACTTCCTCAAGAAGCCCCGGGCCCAGGTTTTCGTGTAGGTGATTTGAACTCATAGCTAGAGCCTACGTGCATGACCGGTAGCTCTGGATCTACGCTGGCTTCATGGGCGACCCCTCCAACGTAGAACGAGATATCGATCTGTTCGGTGACGAATACGTTCAAGGAGCTCCCGAGGTGTGGAAACGTTTGCGCTCTGAATGTCCCGTAGCGCACACTTCGCGAGATGGCGGTGGATGGCTGCCAACCACCTACACCGACATTTCGTCAGTTGCATATGACACCGACCACTTTTCGTCACGCGACGTCGGGGTTGCAGCAACTCCTGACGGAGTTGGCTTGCTAGTAGCGCCTCCCATTACTTCTGACCCGCCCTTTCATACTGACGCCCGACGAATCTTGTTGCCGTACTTTTCACCGAAGGCCGTCGAGGAGATGCGCGAGGTAACTCGGAGTATCGCGGTTGAGTTACTCGATGCCATCGACCCCTCGGACACGGTTGACGCCGCAGAAGAGTACGCGCGCTATCTCCCCGTACGCGTTATCGGATCAATGATCGGATTGCCAGAAGAAGACTGTGAATTGTTTACCCAGTGGGCGGTCGACATTTTGCAAAGTCATCCCGACGAATTCGATCGCAGAACTGGCGGGACCAAGGAAATTCTTGAGTACTTCGCAACAACTATTGCGGATCGTCGGCGCGCTCCGCGAGACGACTTAATCAGCAAGCTTCAAGCGGCGACCCTCCCCAACGGCGATCCACTTACCGACAAGCATGTACTAGGCAGCTGCTTTCTTCTGCTCGTCGCAGGTATCGACACCACTTGGAGTTCGATTGCGTCTAACTTGCTTCACCTCGCTACTCACGGTGATGACCGCCGACGCCTCGTGGCGGAACCGGAACTGATCCCCACTGCAGTTGAAGAATTCCTGCGAGCCTATTCACCGGTAACCATGGCGCGCGTGGCTGACGAAGACACAGAAATTGCCGGTTGTCCGGTTATGGCTGGAGACAAAGTGTTTTTGCCCTTTGGTGCTAGTAATCGTGATCCGGAAATGTTCCAAGACCCAGACGAAATCGTCATTGATCGGCAAGAAAATCGGCATTTCGCTTTTGGTATAGGTATTCATCGCTGTTTGGGATCGAATTTGGCTCGCATGGAACTAGTTGTGGCTATGGAAGAGTGGCTGAAGCGCTTCCCGGATTTTTCGCTTGCTGAAGATTCCGATGTTCAATGGGGTGGTACCCAGGTTCGGGGCCCGCGCTCTGTGCCGATTCGAGTGGGCTAGCTCAGCCAGGGTTTAGCTGTTCGGAATTGTTTTCCGGACCATCGTAAGGACAACCACCACAGCTAGCGATGTATAGAGGGCGTAGCCGACGGCCAGTGGCGTAACGGTTGAGGTTATTTGACGNTCAACGATCGCTCCTAGAAGCGCACCGATAGCGAGGGTTATGAACCCTATTGTTGANGCTGCGGTTCCAGCTAAAGCTNCCATAGGTTCGAGAGCCAGGGTTGTCATAGTGGGCATCATCACGACCATGGCCGCTATTTGAGCTGTCATTAGAACCATCCAAAGACCTACCGGAGGAACGCCGTCTGTTGAGAGGGCCAAGGCCAGCATCAGAAAACTGACTCCCAGTTGAAAGGCCAGTGCGCCGTGCCCGAGACGTCTCGCGCCGATCCGCCCCACTACCCGAGACCCTGTCAGGGCGACGGCAGCCATCACGCCCATAGTGATGCTGAAATAAGGAACGAACCAGGTTGGCTTCTCAAAGACTTCGCTGATTATTAGTTCAGAACTACTTAGGAAGCTATAGAAAGCTCCTCCTGAGAACAGAAGGGTTAGCGCATAACCAATCGTTACACGGTTCCCCCAAACGACTCTGAGTCCCTCTTTCGTTCCAGAAAAACTGAGATCTCGTTTGTTGGCACTATCTAGTGACTCTGTAATTCTGAAGGACCAAAGCCAGACGACAGTGGCGATGGCTAAACCGAAAAGCTGTGTCAGTCGCCAAGACCCTCCTGCCCGGACGAGTAGATCTCCGATTACTGGAGCTAGGACTGGTCCCGCAAAAAAGATGGTTTGGACGATGGCCATCACGCGAGCCATGTCGTCGCCTTCGAATTTGTCCCGGATCATGGCTTGGCTGATGGTGCGGGGAGCGGCGCACCCAATTCCCCAAAGCACTCTGGAAGCTAAGAGAGAGCCAAGGTTTGGGGCCAGTGTGGACCCGAGCGCCCCTAAAGCGAATAGGGCGATGCCTGCTCTTAAGACAGGGATACGTCCGTAGGTATCGGCCAAAGGGCCAAAAAAGGGCATCCCGATAGCCATACCTACAAAAATGCAAGTGATCGTTAGGCCCGGCAGGTTTGAAGTGGGTTCCATGCCAAACGAAGAACGTAAATCGGCGAAGGCAGGTAGGACCATGTCGATCGCCAAAGCGATGGCGGTGCTCAAAAGAGCAGTGAACGCGATGAACTCACGCTCACCTTGAATGCGAATAGGGGCCTTCACGTCAAGGAGTTATGGCTTTGTAGGTAGCCCGTTCAAACTGTTCTAGGAGATTCGATACTTGAGGAATCATGAATGGGAGTGTCTGAGTCATTAGGAGTGCCCCAAGACCTGACTTCGGATCCACCCAGAAGTGGGTATTGAACAAACCCGCCCAACTCATCGACCCCCGCTGGCGCCCCTCTGGCACAGCCTCTTCGTTCAGTTGGAATGTCAGACCCCATGACTTTGGAACCCCTGGCATGAACTCGAAATCGGCACTCAAAATCTGGTTATGAGATGTCACGGGTGACACACGCAATTGACCCATGTTATTTGACGACATTGCTGAAACAGTTTCGCTTGACAAGAGTCGACGTCCGAAAAGCTCGCCTTCGTTGAGCAACATTTGGATAAAGCGCGCATAGTCGAGCGTTGTTGAATACAGCCCGCCGCCGCCGCTATCGAACTCGGGAAGTGTCTTCCGATCACTGGGAATCAACGCCTTCCACTGTTCGCCGTCGAGAAGGTGAGTGGCAGCGAGCCGGTCTGCCATGGTCGCATTGCATTGGTAAGCGGTATCAGACATTCCCAGTGGTTCAAAGATCTCCGACCTCATCCAACTCTCAAGACTCACCCCGCTCACGGTTTCGAGAAGCTGCCCGGCCCAATCGATCCCTATTCCGTACTCCCAGCGTTCTCCGGGTTCGAACGAAAGTGGGTGACGTAGAGATGCCAACTTGCCGCTGCCGGTACTGGGTGCGCCGGTATGTTCAATCCACGCGGCCACATCGGAGTTCCAGATCTCATAAGTGAAACCAGATGTGTGCGTGAGCAGATTGCGTAGAGTCACCGGATTCTGAGGGGCACGCAGAACGGGTCCGGACTCATCAAAGCGATCAATAACTTGTACGTCAGCGAGCCATGGGATGACGTCACCAGCGGGTTGGTCAAGCGCAAGTAGTCCACGTTCTACCGCCTGCATGCACGCGACGCCGGTAATGGGCTTTGTCATTGACGCGATCTGAAAAACAGTGTCATCGGTCATAGGGTCACCGCTGATCTCGGACCTGACTCCATAGGAGCGGATGCTTCGCAACCCCTCGTTGTCAACAACCGCAGCGACAGCTCCAGGAATGACGTTGTCTCGCACAGCAGCACTAATTACGGTGTCGATCGTTTGATCCAAAGTCACTTACCTAGGGCCTCTCGCCATGGACGTGCGTCGATACCTTGGTAACGCACTTCCAGCGCATCAACGAGTTCTGAAGTCCAATAGGGGTGACCTGGTCTGGGTGCTCCGAATAAGGCGAGTTCCTCCGGGGTGCAACTCGCGGCAAACTTCGACCACGGACCCCGATTGGAATTTTGTTGAAAACTGTCGAAACCAATCCAGTCGTGGTGAGCGTGTTTAAACGCGATATTCATCAAAAATCGCGAGCCTTCATGCCTAGTGAGATCCACTCCCCGGTGCCACACGTCAGGGCGATACGCGAGATACGAGCCTCGCTGCCCAGTTGCTGCCTGAGGATTCAAGCCCGGAGGAGCATCGCCGAGACTGAGTACTTCAGTCGGACCGACGCCATTTTCTACGTCGGATAGATACAGGAAACCCTCCAGGTTCCACCAGTCCGGTTCAATTCGGTCCGGGACAATGTTGTGATTGCGGTCTTGATGGAAAGGTTGCTCATAATTAGTGACCCCGGTGTATTTTCCCCAGATCCTCGCTTGGTACAACCGGATGTCGTCAGTACCCATGGCACGTTTAGCGAACTCAACGACGCGGGGATGGATCTGAAGTCGATTGAGGCCGTGGGCGTCATACGGGAAAAGGACGTGTCCAAGAAATTGGCGTAAACGAAAATTGGACCCCTCATCGCCTTTGTGGCTCATCCCGTGTGATGCGCCTTGGCTCGCAGGCTTGTATCGGCTATCAGTGCTTTCGTTCTCGAAGTAAGCGAGAGCTTCGGGATTTCCGGAGTGATAATCAGCAGGAGTAGGGAAATGTTTCCATAGCTCATTTACCGCTTCGTCGATTTCGGCTGTGGGTACTAAGTCATGTACGACAGTCCACCCTTGCGTACGCCATTCTTCAGCCGCCTTGTCAAGGTCAGTGGTCACCATTTGGGGAGGCTACTCCGCGGAGCCATGGAGGCCGCTCAACGGGCGCCTTGACCATCATGAACACGGATAGTCGCGCCGGTCACGAAGTCAGAGTCTGGCGACACTAAGTAAAGCAACGTGCTGTCGAGCTGAGATGGTTTTCCTATTCGTTTGCGTGGGAATTCTCGCGTGATGTCGCCCATCCGTTCGAGCATGCCATCCATCATTTCGCTTTCAAACGCGCCCGGCGCAATGCAGTTGACATTGACGTCGTAGCGCGCAAACTCAAGAGCCAACATTTCGGTCATTCGAACAACAGCGCTCTTGGTGATCGCATACCACGAAGTTCCAATACCGGCGCTGTAGGCCGCCCCAGATGCGATGTTGACTATGCGCCCTGGAAGTTCCGCTTCGATAAGACGGCGCGTTACTTCGCTTGCCAAATGAAAGAGGGAGGTCAGATTTGTAGCGACCATCTCATCAACGAACTTTGGGTCCATTCTCAATGCAAGCTTTGCATCGGGTTTGCCGGCATTATTGACCAATATCTGAATGGGCCCTAGCTCGTCTTGGACTCTTGCGACTGAAGTGAACAAGGCGTCAGTGTCCGTGACGTCAAGGGGGACGGTCAAAACGTTCCCACCTGCGTTTCTCAAACGGTCGGCTAACTCTTCAAGTCGATCGACTCGTCGACCGGCGATTGCGACGTTCGCCCCGCATGCCGCGAGCACCTCAGCAAAACGGCGTCCCAAGCCGGAAGTGGTGCCTGTTACCAACGCGGTTTGGCCCGTCAGATCCGTCGAAAAGTTAGGTGCTTCGGTCATCGTTCCCCCTGTTGAGCAAATCTCTGCCGTCCTTTGTCTACGCCGCAAAGTATTGACCGTCTAATCGCGGCACCACGAATTAGGGTGCGCGTTGGTGAGTGAACCTCTAATTCTCGATGCTGGACGCGTAAAACCGGGAACCCGCGCGCTCGTTACAGGTGGCGGGTCCGGCATTGGTCGGGCAATTGCTGACGCCCTTCGTGCTGCTGGAGCGGATGTTTTAGTTTGTGACATCGATGCCTCTACTGGCCCCGACATTGTGAGCGATATCGCAGATGACGACGCAGTTGATCAACTGTTCAAGGCAGTAGACCGGAAATTTGGCGGGTTAGAGGTTCTGGTGAACAACGTCGGCGTGGCTGGGCCTGCGGGCCTGGTCGACGAAATCGATGCGGGCGCCTTTGACGAAGTGATTCGAGTAAATGTGGGCGGAACATTTCGAGTGACAGCGCGAGCGGTCCCGTTTTTGCGCGCATCTGGCGGAGGATTGATTGTGAACATTGCGTCGACTGCAGGAATATTCCCGTACCCATACCGGTCACCATATGTGGCGGCAAAGTGGGCGATTGTTGGCCTCGGCCGCAGTTGGGCAATGGAATTAGGGGCAGACAACATTCGAGTGAATGTTGTCTGCCCAGGTTCGGTGGGGGGACCAAGAATGGACCAGGTGATTGAACGAGAGGCGGCCGTCACAGGAGTGAACCCCTCATCTCTTCGCCGAGGTTACGAAGAACAGGTTTCGATGCGCCGCTTCATGGATGCTGCCGATGTCGCGGGCGCTGTCGTCTACATGGCGTCACCTGCTGGTAGGCACGTCTCGGGACAGGTGCTTTCCATTGATGGAGCTACCGAATCGTTGAGAAGTTCCTGAGCAGCTGTGGCTCAAGTGGGGCACACTCGTGTCGTCGTCTTAATCTAGGAGCATCTAGTGAATGTGACCGAAGCTACTCAGCGTCGAGCATCGATACGGTCGTTTTTGCCGGATGCAGTGAGTAATCAACAAATCCGTGAACTCCTAGAAGTTGCGTCACGCGCTCCGTCTGGAGGAAATGTTCAGCCCTGGAAGGTCTACGTTCTGAACGGCGAATCTATGACAAATTTTCGCGCGTTCATATCGGAGCGACGACCTGGTGAATCCGAATATCCGGTTTACCCACCGAATTTGCAAGAGCCGTACCGAACAAGCCGTTACGAATTAGGCGAAGCTATGTACGAAAAACTTGGTATACCGCGAGAGGACAAGCCAGCACGGTTCGCCCACTTAGCTCGCAACTTTGACTTTTTTGGCGCCCCTGCAGCTTTCTTTTGTTTCATTGAAAGAAACATGGGCGCCGCTCAGTGGTCTGATTTAGGGATGTTCCTTCAAAACTTTATGCTGCTCGCTGTTGAGGCTGGCCTAGACACGTGTCCACAAGAAGCATGGGCTAATCATTGGCAGTCCGTTCAAGAGTTTTGCGGCGCACCAGAACAAGAAATGCTTTTTTGTGGGATGGCCATTGGAAAACGCGATGACGCGAAGCCAGTCAATAGCCTTCGAAGTGAACGGATGCCCGTAGACGAATGGTCAACTTGGTTGTGAGGATCAAATTATGAATGACATCTATCAGATGATGAGCACACTTCGCGCGGTGCGTCGTCTTCGTTCCGACCCCATCCCAGATGACGTATTAGACCGCGTTTTGCAAGCCGCAGCTTGGGCTCCGACCGGTGGCAATATGCAGCCGTGGCGTGTGGTGGTAGTCCGAAGCGCGGAACGGAAACAAGCGCTAGCTGATGTTTACCGGCCCGCCTGGTATAGCTACGCGAAGGGTTACGACGCGAGGATCGAGGCACTCCCCCTGGAAGAAGCCGAAAAAGCCCGAAGAAATCGCGTCGCTGGTGATTACCTCGCCGATCACATTCACGAGGCTCCGGTCATTCTGATGTTTGTAGCGGACCCAAAGATGATGGCAATTACTGACGCCAAATTGGATCGAATTTCGATGGTTGGTGGTGGCTCGGTCTACACCGCTATTCAGAACGCGATGTTGGCCGCTCGCACTGAGGGATTGGGTTGTGTGTTGACCACTTTGCACTGCCTAGCCGAAGATGAGGTGAAGGCTGCTCTACATATTCCGGAAGGATGGGCGACTCTTGGCATGGTGCCCCTTGGCTATCCCATTGGTAAAGGACATGGACCGATCTCTCGTCAACCTGCCTCAGTTCTGGCCTATGACGACGTGTTTGGGGCTGTGTGGCGCTAACCGGTGCGGGGCCTCGTGCCCCGTCAGTATTCCTAATCGGATCAGCTTCAAATAGTAAGAAGTCGGACTTACCAGTGCGGGACGGTCGCGCCCTGCCTCTTTTAGTCATGGCGGTAGTGGTCGTCGTCTGGGGAATTGGGCCTCCCATCTCAAAACTCATAACTGCGTCGCCTCTGATTTCGACTTTCATTCGCTTTGGGATTTCATCGCCGATTCTTTTGCTGCTACTAGCAGTTCGAGGTCGCAGCTTGAGTCGGCGCGTCTTTTGGTCCACCGCTTTGCCGGGCCTTTGTTTCGGCTTTAACTTGATTTTTGTGTTTGCTGCAGTTCAGCAAACTGCTATTTCTTTGTTGTCGACGGTGATGGCTATGCAGCCCGCGTTGCTTCTAGTGTTCTCGGGCCCGCTTTTCGGAGAACGGCCGTCGATGCGCCAGTTGTTCTTCACTCTTACCGGAGTTGGTGGAGCGATCCTCGTCGTCCTCGGGGCGGGTGGCGATTTGAGCGCGTCTCTCACAGGCCTGGGTTATGCCGGCCTGTCGTTGGTTTCCTTCACCGCGTATTTTGTACTGACACGGCAAGCCCGCACGGATCACGAGGTTGATCCGATCGAATGGATGGCCGGCATCAATATCTGGTCTTTCGTTGCGACCGTACTACCGGTGCTACTCATTACTCAGCGATCGGATTGGGGGGAATTTGGTGGGAGTGATTGGCTGTGGATTTTGATCGTCGCGTTCATTACCGGTGTCTTCGGGCACGTTTTGATGACATGGGTTCATGGACACTTGGAAGCGGCGCGCTCGTCCCTGTACAACCTTGCGATGCATTTAGTTGCTGTGGGGCTCGCCTGGCCCTTGCATGATGAAGCGATCACTGTAACTCAGGCTTTTGGAGGTCTGGCCCTGCTCGGTTCTGTAGCTCTTGTCATTAGTGCGCCTGTTCGGCAAGGGGTTCGATGATTGGAAAAATTCTAAATTCGGTCATCGACTCAAAAAGGTGAACTACTACAGACTCATCTCCTTGGACGCTAAGCTCCCCGCCGCTAATCGCCTCGGCTATTGACCCCACCGCTGCAAGGACTTCGGCCAGAGCGCGACGCGTCAGCGTCACTGTTGCGACAGCATCGTCGGCTTGACGATCAGGCAAATGGTGGACGGCACTGTTGGAGATCCCCAACACGTGAGTTTCGTCGAGATCTGTGAACTTCCAGTTGATGCTCAGGTCCAGACCTTCAAGCAGCGCTGAGTCGAGCCGAACCCCCATGGTGTCGAAAAGCTGCTCCGCAGTCATGGCGTGAGCGATTTGCCGACCGCGACCCGCAACGAAGTCTGGCGAACCGGAGCGAAGTTCGAGAGCTCCATAAAGGTAGGCATTGCGCCAGGTGCCCGATTCAGACTGGTAACCAAGCTGTTCAAGCGCATCGGCCTGTAGCTCTCGGGCTTCTTGGTTTGACGGATCAGCAAACACAACGTGATTTACGACCTCCGCGACCCATCGGTAATCACCCTCTTCGAAATACGAGCGCGCTTGACGTAGAACTGAGTCAGCACCACCCATAAATTCGACGTAAAGGCGACTGCTTTGAGTTGGTGGATGAGGATTGAGATTCGCCGGATTCGCGTCATACCAACCGAGATATTTGTTGTACACGGACTTCACGTTGTGGCTAACGGTGCCGTAATACCCCTGAACGTGTGATTCAGTTGAAAAGCAGTCGGGAAGCTTAAGCTTTTCGGCGATCTCGTTGGGCTTCCATCCAAGGTTCGCGAGACGCATCGTTTGATCGTGCATCCATCGATAAACGTCACGTTGTTTGACGAGAAACTTCTTCAAATCAGTCGTCCCGAAACGAGGCCAATGATGCGTAGCGATCATGATGTCGGACTCGTTACCCCATAGATCCAAGGCTTCGTTGATGTATTTGGACCAGGCAAGCGCGTCTCGGGTTTGTGCGCCCCGAATCGGATACAGGTTGTGCATGTTGTGTGTGCAGTTTTCAGCCATACACAACAATCGAAAATCCGGAAACCAGAAGTTCATTTCTGCGGGCGCCTCAGCATCTGGAGTGTTCTGAAAGACAATCCGCACGCCATCTACTTCAAGTTCAGTTCCCGTTCGATCAATGATTTCGGTTGGAGCGATAAGACCTGAGGGACTGAATGGGAATGCTTTGCCCAGCCCGTTGTCGATGTGCCCTCTTGGGCCAGGAGGAAGGAAAATGCCGAATTGGTACATAGCTCTTCGGGCCATTGCTGCTCCGGCGATGACGTTCTCGTTGACGACCTCCTCGAGGAATCCTTCGGGTGCAATGATCCTGACATCTCCGCGAGCGACTTCCTCTGCACTGGTTACACCTAAGACACCGCCGAAGTGATCGGCATGAGAATGGGTATAAATAATGGCTTTAACGGGTCGTTCACCGAGTTGGTCGTTAGCAAGCTTGAGGCATGCCGAGGCGGTTGCCGCAGTAGTTAATACGTCGACCAAAATCCAACCGGTACGTCCGGCAATCAGCGTGAGGTTCGAGATGTCGTATCCGCGTACCTGCCAGACTCCGTCCATTACCTCAAATAGCCCATGAATAGCGTTGAGGCGCCCTTGACGCCAGAGTCCAGGATGAACAGTGTCGGGCGACTCTTCGTTGTTACGAAGAAAGTCGTAACGAGCGCAGTCCCAAACGACATGATCATCAACGGCAACCGTTGCGCCCGGAAGAGTTGCCAACAAACCTTGCTGCGCTCTTCGAAAGTCGGCCTCATCGTCGAAAGAAATCATTGCCGAGGCAGCAGTATTGGCTGCGACTGTGAGTTCCGAGGCGACTTTCGGGGCGGTCGGCGTATCGGACATTTGGCTCCCTCGTTCAGACTCGCCGAATTTAGCTTGCCTTCGAAGCCGTTGGTGTCAAATGGTAAGTCGCAGGTAGAGACTTAGCTATGCGCTCAGTCATGATCTCTGTTGTTCCGTCGACATAATTAGCAACGCGAGCTGCAGTCAGCCGGTGCCCGATGAGGTGCTCTTCTTTTAGCCCGTTTGCACCCATTGCTTGAGCACAAGCGGTGAGCGCCGGTTCCGCCATCTCAGTGGCGAATTTTTTAGCATGCGCTGCAGGGAGAATCGCAGACCGACTATCGCCCTGCTCGATCACGGTTACGGCTTGGTCGGTAAGCGCACGCGCAGCTTCGAGTTGATTCGCCACACGTGCCAGCTGCCAAGAAAGACCCTGATGTTCGATGATCGGCCTACCAAAGCTTTCTCTCTGACACGCATAACCCACTGCCGAACGTAGAGAGGCCTCAACCATCGCGCAGCACATCGAAGCGACATACGTCCGCGCTTCATTGATCGTTGCCAACGCAGCGGCAAAACCTTCGCCAGGAACTGCTAGCAGATCTCCCTGGGGTGCAAAATAATCGTTGAGGCGAAATCCGCCTGTGCCAATCGAGTGACTTCCGATCAAATCGTAAGGCTCCAGCCGTTCGAAGCCGTCGCTAGTGCCGTCGATAATAAATGAAGCGATTCCCCGGGCTCGGGCACCATGATCAGTCTGTACGTAAGCGACGATCACGCTTGAGGCAGCTGCATTAGTTATCCAAGCTTTTTCCCCGTTGAGACGCCAACCATCGGCGTCAGGCGAAGCAAGAGTGGTGATAGCCGAAAAATCGCTACCCGCTCCAGGTTCAGTGAGGGCTGTCGAGCCCAATCGTCGCCCCGCTAGCAAATCTGGCAGAAAGCGATCTCGTAGCTCTTCCGTTCCATGCCGAGCCAGTCTTGCCCCGACGTTGTGGGTGTTGACCAAACTAAAAGCGTAAGGCATCGAGACCTCTGAGAGAAGATCCAAAACCTTGAGCTTTTGCCCGAAGCTCAATCCAAGACCGCCCAACGCTGGATCTATTTCCATGCCCAGAAGTCCCAAATCGCGTGCAGAACAAAGGGCTTCAACTGGAAAGACCCGATTTTGCTCCCATTCAATGACGAAAGGAGTGATCTCTCTGTCACGAAACTCTCGCACCTGCTCTAGAAGCTCGTGGAAGTGTTCCTCGCGTAACCCCGCAACTTGACTCATACCGTGACCCTAGATCGCTGCGTAAAGTCATTCACCGTGGAAGACATATTCTCAGCAAATCAATTGGCAGATGTGCTACTACCGGGAACAGCACAACCACACGACGGCCCGTCAGCGGCCGTTGCTGCCGCGATTCATGACGGTGAACGAGGCGCAGAACTCCTTTTCATTGAAAGGTCCACAATGCAAGGGGACCCGTGGTCCGGGCAGATGGCATTCCCCGGGGGGCGCACCTCGTCAACCGACGTCAACAGCATCGCAACCGCTATTCGAGAAACCAAAGAAGAATTAGGCATCGACCTGTCAAGTGCCAGGAGGCTCGGCCGTTTATCAGACCTCGAAGGCGGGCCACGTGGAACCCATCAACGATTGCGGGTCACGCCGCACCTTTTCTGGGTACCCGGTGACCGTCCAGCCATCACCGCTAACCATGAAGTAGCAAACGCACTCTGGATTCCGGTGGAGCAACTTGTTGATGAGGCCCGGTATATCGAATATCCGTATCCACTACTGGGGTCCGATTTGTGGCCTGGTATCAAGATCGAAGGTGAACGAGTCATATGGGGTCTGACATTGCGCATGCTTGTCGATCTGTTCACGCGTCTAGGGCGACCGCTATCAATCAGGTCATAAACCCATCTCCTTAATAAGCTGTTGGATATGTCAGTCGATTCATTGGATGTAAGCCTTCACAGTTCTGCGGGCAGCGTGGAGTCCACCGATGTTGACGTGGTAGTCGTCGGCGCCGGGTTTGCAGGCATGTACATGCTCCACCGACTTCGAGAGATGGGTTATTCAGTGCAGGTCTTCGAAGCGGGTACCGACGTGGGAGGCACTTGGTACTGGAACAGGTACCCGGGTGCTCGATGCGATGTCGAGAGCCTCGAGTACAGCTACAGCTTCGATGAGAAACTCCAACAAGATTGGGAATGGACTGAACGCTATTCGAGCCAACCCGAGATCCTTTCTTACGCGAATCATGTTGCCGATAGGTTCGATCTTCGTCGTGATATCCGCTTTGAAACTCGCGTCGAGTCAGCTGCTTTCGACGAAGACCACAACGCTTGGTTTGTCCGTACTAGTGACGAAGCGCTGACGGTCGGACGGTTCTTTGTTATGGCAACCGGATGTCTTTCCTCGGCAACCACGCCGGATATAGAAGGCAAAGATGAGTTCTCTGGAACCATGGCCCATACGGGTCGGTGGCCCAAGGAAGGTCTCGATCTGAAAGGTAAGCGCGTCGGTGTTATCGGGACGGGCTCTTCAGGAGTTCAAGCTATCCCTGTCATAGCTGCACAATGTGACGAGCTAATAGTCTTCCAACGCACTCCCCAGTACACGGTGCCAGCAAGAAACGCTGGGTTAGACGATGATCGACAGAATGAAATAAAGAGCCGATACGCGGACTTCCGAGAGGCAAACTTTGCGATGCCACAGGCCCTAGGGTCCGAGGTTTCGAAATACAACGATTCGATACACGACGTATCAGATGAGGAACGCCGAGAAAGATTGCAAGAGGCGTGGGATCTTGGGGGAACTCTCTTTCTTGCCTCATTCACCGATGTGTTACTAGATGAGTCAGCAAACGTGCACGCTCAAGACTTTGTGCGAGAAAAGATCAGTGAGATTGTGAGCGATCCCGAAACCGCTTCAAAACTCACCCCAGAGCACATCATCGGCTGTAAGCGATTAGTGATTGACACCGACTACTTTGAGACTTTTAACCGACCAAATGTGCGTCTAGTCGACGTGGGAAGTGAACCAATCCAACGAATAACCGAATCGGGATTGTCTACGAAGTCCGAAGATTTCGAGTTCGACGTATTGGTCTTCGCAACCGGTTTTGACGCGATGACGGGTTCGATACTGCGTGTCGATATAACGGGCCGCGAGGGAACGACAATTCAAGAAAAGTGGTCGGCGGGTCCGCGCACTTATCTGGGACTTACCGTGCCAGGTTTCCCCAACATGTTTACGGTGTCCGGACCCGGCAGCCCCTCGGTGCTGACCAACATGATTATTTCGATAGAGCAGCACGTCGAATGGATCAGTGATTGCATCTCGTGGCTAGATGAGCACCAATATTCGACCATCGAGGCAAAAACCGAAGCTGAGCGAGCCTGGGTTGATCACGTCAACGCCAAAGCAGACAGAACTCTTTTCCCAAGTTGCAACTCTTGGTATCTCGGGGCCAATGTTCCCGGTAAGACACGTGTGTTTATGCCACTTCTCGGATTTCCCGGCTACGTCCGCCGCTGCGACCAAGTTGCCGAAAATAATTATGAAGGGTTTGTCCTCCAATGAACAATGTTGAGCTACTGAGCGAGGGTTGGGGTCTTATCGAGGCACCCCGCGTTGATGATGACAATTGTTTGTACTTTTCTGATGTGCCGAATGGTGGTGTGTACAGGCGCCTTGCGGATGGTGAGATCGAAACCGTGATTCCTAAAAGACGGGGAGTTGGGGGAATGGTCTTTCATAGTGATGGTGGGTTAGTGGTTGGAGGGCGAAATATCCAACACGTCGTCGATGGTGAGATACGAGTACTTTTCGACCCTGGATTCCCCGGTTTCAACGATCTACATACCGACGCCCTGGGGCGCGTGTACGTGGGCTCGCTAAAGATTGACCCCTTTGACGAGAACGCACACAACCCTGGCGGCGAACTGTGGCGTTTGGGTCCAGATCAGATAGCAACCGAAATCTATGACGGTGTAATGCTCACCAACGGGATCGGCTTCTCCCCGGATGGTTCACTTCTCTACCATGCGGATAGCGTCCCTGGGAGGGTGTGGGTATCCGATGTGGATGGAGATGCAGTTACCGGCAAGAGGATCTTTGTCGAAGATCGCGTGAATGCGACAGACGGATTAGCTGTCGACATCGAAGGTGGTGTTTGGGTAGCGCAACCGAACGGAGGCAAGGTTCAGCGATATAGGCCTGATGGAACGGAAGACACAGCAGTAGCGATCCCAGACCCGATGGTTACGAGCGTTTGCTTCGGGGGCGACGACATGCGGGATTTGTACGTTGTGACCGGAGGTGGAACGCCTCGTGGCGGATGTATCTACCGGACCAGAGTTGATGTGGCAGGAGTGCCGGTCCCCAAAGCGACTATTTGAGACACAACCCCTTGCCGGCGTTCTAGGGTCAAACGCATGCAGGACACCCCCTTTTTTTGGTCCCATGGACGTGAAAGCGCTCCACTTCTCTTATGCATGCATGGGATTGGTTCATGTGCGGACGCATTTTTGTCCCAGTGTGCGTTGGCGGATGACCTTGGCTACCGGCTAGTTGCCTGGGACGCGCCCGGTTATCGACATTCCTCTGATCCTGTTGATGATCCTGGGCTAGATGGATGGGCGGATGCAGCAGCGAATCTGGTTCGGACCCTTGGCTATCAAAACGCAGTTGTTCTTGGTGTGTCGTGGGGCGGTGTAATCGCCACACGTCTCGCCCTTCGCCACACCGACCTTGTTAGGGCACTTGTGTTAGCTGATTCCAGCGTTGGCTCAGGGACAAACCCTAAACAGGCCGAAGCGATGCGAGGCAGATCTGGAAGTCTTGCCGAGCTTGGTGCCGCCGAGTTTGCACGTCAACGCTCGCCGCTGTTGGTGGCAGAAAGCGCGTCTGCGGAGGTGTTGTCTGACACAGAACGATTTTTCGCTACGTCGGTTCGGATGCCTTCTTACCAATGGGCTTGCAACTCAATGGCCGATACCGACCATCGTGATTCTTTGGCGTCTCTGAGCGCGCCGACGTTAGTTATTTGCGGCGAAGAGGATCGCGTTACTCCGCCGAAATTGTCTGCTGAACTCCACGAAGGAATCCCGAACGCCGTCCTGGCCTCTGTCAAAGCCGCCGGTCATCTGGCGAACCAAGAGCGACCAGCGGCTTTTAACAGCGAAGTTTTTAAATTTATTCGATCACTCGCATAGTCGAGCGAATTTTGAGTATTAGGCCTAGCGTGGCGGCATTCGGATACCACCGTCGCAACGGATGGTTTCTCCGTTCATGTACGGGTTTGTAATGCATTCCATCACCATGAATGCAAGCTCTTCGCCGTACCCCAGCCGCTTGGGAAACAACACGCTTTGTCCCAGATGCGCTTTGAACTGATCTGACTGCTCGCCCTCACCGTAGATAGGTGTGTCGATGAGGCCCGGGGCGATGGTGTTCACCCGAATTCCTGTCGCGGAAAGATCGCGGGCGATAGGCAACGTCATTCCGACGACGCCACCCTTCGAAGCGGAGTAAGCGGCTTGCCCAATTTGCCCATCGAATGCCGCTGCAGAGGCCATATTGACAATAGATCCCCGCGAGCCATCAGCATCCAAAGGTTCGGTTTGAGCCATAGCTGACGCTGCTTGCGCCAACATGTTGTACGTGCCGATGAGGTTGATCCGCACCACGAACTCGAATTGGCTGAGATCCGCTGGCACGTTGTTGCGATCGATAGTTCTAGCTGCACGCCCCAATCCGGCGGAGTTAACCAGAGCACGTAGCGGCCCCATTTCAGATGCCGCAGCAACAGTGGCTTGAGCATCTTCAACATTTGAAACATCGCATTTGGTGAAGAGGCCGCCTAATTCCGATGCAACTGCTTGACCTTTGTCTTCTTGCAAGTCAGCAATAACAACTCGAGACCCTGCTTCAGCAAGTTGTCGCGCTGCGGCCTCTCCGATGCCGGATGCGCCCCCGGTAACAATAGAAGAACTGCCATGAAGGTTCATTCTGGGCATTACGAATCGATCCTTTCGATAATCGTCGCGTTAGCCATGCCGCCGCCTTCGCACATGGTTTGTAGTCCGTACCGACCGCCCGTGCGCTCGAGCTCGTTGAGTAACGTCGCCATCAGCTTGGTGCCTGAGCACCCCAGCGGGTGACCTAGAGCAATAGCGCCACCATTTACGTTGGTTTTGCTGAGATCTGTGTCGTGTTCCTTCTGCCAAGCCAATACGACGGAAGCGAACGCTTCATTGACTTCAAACAAATCAATGTCTTTCACATCTAGACCCGAACGCGCCATGATTTTCTCCGTCGCTGGAATTGGACCTTTCAGCATGGTCACAGGATCGGCACCAGCTAACGCAAAGCTGTGAAATCTCGCTCGGGCTCGCAAACCCAACTCGGCCGCCTTTTCGGCGCTCATCACTAAAACCGCTGACGCACCGTCGGAGATTTGGCTTGAATTTCCCGCAGTGACCTTGCCGTCCTCGCGAAATGCTGGGTTGAGTTTCGAGAGTGATTCAGCCGTGGTGTCCAGGCGGATGCCCTCGTCAGCGTTCATCATTTCGATTTTGCCGTCAATCTCGACAGGTACTGGAACTATTTCGTTTTCGAAACGCCCTTCAGCAGTGGCGACCGCAGCTCGTCGCTGGCTTTCGGCACCGAAAGTGTCCAGATCCTCGCGAGTTAATCCGTACTCATCAGCGATCATTTCTGCGCCGATGCCTTGGGGCGGCAGCCCTGTTGCCTCATAACGACTTTGCATAGTTTCGCTGAAGGGAAATCCCATCCCTTTGACCACGCTTGCTCCCATGGGAGTTCTGGTCATTACTTCGACACCTGCTGCGATAACGACGTCATAGGCTCCGGCCATCACCCCTTGTGCAGCAAAGTGCAACGCCTGCTGACTTGACCCACACTGCCGATCAACGGTGGTGGCAGGGACTGACTCCGGCCAGCCCGCAGCTAGTACCGCGTTCCGACCGATGTTCAGTGATTGCTCGCCGACCTGCATCACACATCCCATGATGACATCATCAACAATCACCGGATCTATACCTGTTCGTTCTTCAATCGCTTTTAGAACGTGGGCTGCTAAATCAACGGCATGCCAGTCTTGGAGCTTGCCGTTACGTTTGCCGCCCGGGGTCCTCACCGCATCAACGATGACTGCTTCTCTCATAGCTCAACTCCTACTCGGGGCAGGTTCGGAATGATGCGCCAAACCTCGTCCGCGAATCGTAGGTCGCAAATGGGTGGGTGAGCGAACTGATGACGCTACCTTGCAACGGTGAACCTCCCAGGATCTAAGACAGTTAGGTCCGCCACGTTTGTTTCGTTGCAAGTTCCCACCTTTCGGCTCTTCTGGTGGAGCGGCGTTTTTTCCTACCTTGGTGTCCAAATGCAGTTCCTTCTGCGAGGTCTCCTCGCGTGGGACCTCACTGAACGTGAAAGTGGCCTTGGGGTTGTGTATCTGGCGTTTGGAATAGGACTTTTGATATTTACCCCGATAGGTGGCGTCTTAGCCGACCGTTGGGCGAAACGTACCCTGCTTGTCTTGGGACAAGGAACGATTGCGGTGGTAGCCACCTTGATGGGAGTTGCGGCCATCTCAGGTAACGCACAGTATTGGATGTTGCTTGTCGCGAGCCTCTCTCAAGGTGCAATGTTTGGCCTGATAGGACCGGCCCGGGTGTCGACGTCAGCAGAGCTCGTTGGGCACGAACATCTAGGGAACGCGATCAGCTTGACGTCAATGTCGATGAGCATGACAAGGATATTTGCCCCGGCGGCCGCGGGAGTTTTGGCCGGCGTCGCGACGGTGGGAATTGGCGGCGCCTATTTGGTGGCAGCGGTGTTCTCTGTTGTTTCAACCATTCTCACTACTCGATTGCCCAAATTAGAGCCCGTGAACCCGTCATCTCGAAACCCGCTTCGAGAGATCTTAGATGGGCTCAGTTACGTTCGAAGTAGACCCGAACTGCGGCGACTCATTGTGACCACCATCGTGGCGATCGCCATCGGATTCAACTACGTGGCGTTTATGCCCGCGCTAGTTGAAGGGCAGATGGGCCTATCGGAAAGTCACGTCGGCTTTTTGACGACTGCTTCGGCCGTAGGCGCCGTTGCAATGACGGCATTTATCGCTTCGCGAGCTGATGGCCCAAATTCTGGTCGCCTGCTGATCTGCTGCGGCCTAGTTTTCGGCATATCAGTCGTTCTTTTCGGTCTAGCGCCGAACTACCTACTGGCGTTGCTCGTAGTCATAGTCTTGGGCCTCGCCACCAATGGATTTATGGTCCTCACAACTAGCCGATCTATGGCTATCTCCGAGCCCTCCCATCATGGACGAGTTCAATCTCTGATGCAGCTAGCTTTCGCAGGGTTCGGGATTGCCGCAGCCCCTCTGGGTGCGTTGGCAGAGATGGTGGGCCTTCGAGCGACAATTGTTGTCATGGGACTCGTCACTATTTGTGTTGTTGCGACCTATGGTGCTGTTTCATTTAGGTCTCCCGTGATGGATTCGCAGTAAAGCAGCTGACGCCAAACGTCTGTCGTTCGTTGCGTGGAATCGCGTTGCCAACGTGTTCAATGTTCACGGTTGACGAACGGAGTGCTAGTCGCGTCGGAGGGAACGAAATGGCGCTTGGCTACTGCGCTCTTGGTCTCTCGAAAATCAATGCCGCTTATCGTTCAGAGATGATT
Source organism: Acidobacteriota bacterium (assembly GCA_002720285.1). Classification (GTDB taxonomy): domain Bacteria; phylum Acidobacteriota; class Vicinamibacteria; order Vicinamibacterales; family UBA823; genus UBA11600. The sequence goes on from PBHT01000003.1 coordinate 36,447, forward strand.
GTCAGGTCGCTTGTCTCGGCTTAACCCGGTACCAAAATTATATGGATAATCTAGGGACGGTTGATTGCGCCATAAGGGGGGAACATGCGGATCACTGCAACAGGAGTTGGCGACTACAACCGAATTTCGGTTACCCCAGTGACTGGGTCGATTGGAGCAGAGGTTGAACAGATAGATCTCCGCGACCTAGATGATGAGATCATCGCGGAACTGCACGACGCTTGGATGGAGCACAAGGTGCTCTTTTTTCGCGACCAGGAACTTGATCGCGCGCAACATGTTGCCTACGGCAGGGCTTTTGGTGAACTTGAGATTCACCCCTTCACCCCCCAAGCAGACGGGCACCCAGAAATCTTGGTACTTGAGTCGACGCCAGAAAAGTTCCAGGCAGCAGAAAGCTGGCATAGCGACGTGACATTCAGAGAGTGTCCGCCAGATGGGTCCGTGTTACTTGGCCGAATCCTGCCCGAATGGGGTGGTGACACGGTATGGGCGAATATGGAAATGGCGTACGAACGGTTACCAGACGACACGAAAGAACAAATCCGAGGACGCTATGCCGTCCATTCTTACGTGAAGGCCTTTGGGCGAGCGATGACGGATGAAGAGCGAGCAAAGGCTCTGGAAGAGTTCCCTGACCAAAAGCATCCAATAGTGCGCACCCATCCCGTCACAGGCAAGAAGGGACTGTTTATTAATCGTGTTTTCACCCTCACGATTGACGGAATGACCCCCGAGGAAAGCCGGCCGCTACGTCGTCGCCTCTATGAACAGGCTTCACTGCCAGAGCTGCAGGTTCGCTTTCGCTGGCGACCCGGAAGCTTGGCTCAGTGGGATAATCGCATCACTCAGCACTACGCGGTGCCAGATCATGGCGGACAAAATCGCCGGATGGAACGCGTGACCCTTGTGGGTGAGCGGCCGTTCTAATTCGCGTCCCAGTTTCGATAACCGATGGAAGAACCGTCAGATTGTTCTGCTCTCGAAAAGACTGGTTGTTAGGGCAGAGTGTTATTCCAAGACCTGAGACGATCACCGTTGTTCGGAGGCGGTACTGGCACACTTTGAAAAGGTGGATGACGTGTCGAACGCCGAGGGCCTCGGAGAGCATAAATTAGGCACTGCCGTCGACGAAGCTTGGCTTGACGATCATGAACTTGAAATCGTTCGAGGGCGAGTGCCAATGGTCTATGTCGAAGCGGTTCCAGTCCGACTCGATGAAGTAGGCCGAGTCACTCACGTAGGTCTGTTACTGCGCGCGATGGCTGATGCAACTATTTCTCGCGCAATTGTCAGTGGACGCGTTTTGTGGGGAGAAACAGTTCGTGAAGCGTTGCAGCGTCATTTAGACAAAGATCTGGGTCCGTCGGCTTTTCCCAGAGTTCCAGCCGCTCCCGCGCCCTTCACCGTAGTTGAGTACATGCCAGACCGTGCCCGCACGGGGTATCACGACCCCCGTCAACATGCTGTGAGCCTCGCGTATCTTGTCCCTGTCGAAGGAGAATGCCAGCCGAGTCAAGAAGCCCTGGATTTTGTATGGATCTCCAGCGAAGAAGCAGCCAGCGCAGCGGTTTCGGCTGAAATGACCGGAGGGCAAGATCGCATTGTTCGACTTGCCCTCGCCCACGCCGGACAGTTGCCTTGATCGAGAGGCTAAGCAGTCTTAACTCAGGATCAGAATGATCGAGATCTGAATGCGCGTCTTTTACTGGTGGGCGTTTAGCCGATTCGCTCACCATCTTTTCCGCAGAGACAGAACAGGGCAGCAACATTGAGCGCGTAGCGAAATATTGATGATGGGCTCGGAGTGCCCGCTACTCTTCGCCGATGAGGTTCGCTCCATTTGTTGACTCGTTAGGCGGAGAAGGAGCCGAAGCGTGGGAAATTCTGACTGAGTCTCGCGCGGCGCAAGCGCGAGGCGAGGACGTCATTATTCTCAGCATTGGGGATCCCGATTTTGAGACACCGGCTTTCGTTGTTGATGCGGCGGTCGAAGCGTTGCGCCTCGGAGACACTCATTACACACAGCTGGAAGGGCGCTCATCTCTGCGAGCTGCTATCGCCGAAAAGATGTCCCGTACTTCTGGGGTGGAAATCGGGCCCGAACGAGTCACGGTTCTTGCAGGCGCGCAGAACGCTTTTTATTCGACCTGTCGATGTTTGTTTGGTCCAGGAGACGAAGTTGTGGTCTTAGACCCGGCTTATGTCACATACGAAGCCTGTATCGCGTCGACTGGAGCAACCCAAGTTCGTTTTCAGCAGCCCGCGTGTTCAGGTTTTAGGCCCGACATTGATCAACTTGGAGCGTCGATCACTTCAGCGACTCGCGGGATTGTTTTCGCTAACCCTTCAAACCCGACTGGCGTCACATTTACCCGTGATGAGCTAAACGCAATAGCCGATATTGCAATCCGCAACGACTTATGGATTCTGGTTGACGAGGTATACAACGACTTGGTGTTTGACGGCGTCTACCAATCGATAGCAGGGCTGCCCGGAATGCTTGAACGAACGGTCACTGTGAGTAGCGTTTCGAAGTCGTATGCGATGACAGGTTGGCGGTGCGGTTGGGCAGTAGGACCTCCGGCACTGATGCATCACCTTCGGCGCATGACCTTGGTCACCTTGTACGGCCTCCCAGGCTTTGTGATGGAGGCAGCAAACGTAGCTATACGCGAAGGCTCTGAAGAGGTTGCGCTGGCGAGAGAGACATATCGGCGGCGACGAAACCTAGTGCTGGAGATCCTTGCCGAAGCCCGAAACCTTCCCACGCTCCTACCAGAAGCAGGCATGTTTCTTATGGCCGATGTGCGGGCTCACAACGACGATGCGAACGTATTCGCATGGAATTTATACCGATCCACAGGAGTGTCAGTGTTGGACGCGGGAGCGTTCGGGGCAGCGGCGCGGGGATGGATCCGCATTTCTTATGGAATTGACGAAGTTCAACTCGCCGAAGCCTGTCGGCGGATTGTCGAATTCACGCAAAAGTGATTTGACACTCAAGTCGATTGACCAATCCAAGTTTTGTCTCCCTTAAGCAGGGTTGTCGCATGGTGCGTCGCGTTTATCGCGCCTGTGGAACATGCATTCCCGATGTTTCACGCGCCAGCCTTCCGATGTTTTCACCACCTGGTCGTAGTACGAGCCTGTTCCGACGAGCCCTTTGCCAAGCAACGCCACAATTCGAAAATTCATGGTGACCATTTCGCCGAGGTCCTCAACATAGATGTTGGTCATCATGTGAGTTTTAGGGTGCTGTGCCTCCACATTCATGAAATGAACGATGTCTTCGATGCCGCTGAGGGGACGAAATCCGACACCTGTCAGATCGAAAATTGCATCGTCAGTGAAGATCTGACGTAGACGATCCCAGTTTCTGTCGTCGATGGCGTCGCCGTAGCGGCCAGGGAGCTCATGAAGTTCTAAACGGTCGGCAACATCAATGGTCATAGAGCGATGTTAGACCCGTCGTGACCGAGTGTGGTTCGCGTTAACAAGCGTAGATGAGGGGAAACACTCGATCGTCAGTAATTAAGTCCCCCTCCTCTAAAGTCGTGTCCTCATCTCGGATGATCGGATCCGCCCCAACTTTTGGAGCCCAGACGGCATCGTCGCCAAGCCAACGCCAAGAAATGGCAGCGCGCCGGTTGATGCCATCATTTGGGCCACTTCGATGAAGCGTACGAAAATCGAACAGTAAAACATCGCCGGGAAGAACATCGAAGGAAACGACATCGTAGAGATCTGGGTGTTCTTCGAAGGCGGGACATATGTCTTCGAACGATTCGATGTATTCGGCAACGCCCTTCCAGAGGGCTCGTTCGACCTCTTTGGGAGGAAGTCCTTCCAAAGCTGGGTATTCGGGCCTAAAGGTGCGATCCCAAAGATGGGACCCGCGAACAAATTCAAGAGCGCTGGATTGTGAATTCGCGTCGGTGAGAGCTAACCAAGTTGAGCAAATTTGGGTACCGTCAACCGCCCAATACGGTCGATCTTGATGCCAAACGAATTGTTCCTGCGTACCGGGATCTTTAACGAACACGTGATCGTAATACAGGCGAATATTCTTTGAATTAGTGGCTGTCGCGGCTATAGCAGCAAGCCCGGAGTTCTCGGCGAAGCGACGAAAATCGGGACGAACGGGATGCAAGTAGCGGTCCTGGAAAAACATTCCGGGAGCGTCACCTGGTGACATATCGCCACCGAAACGCCCGGGAGAATCAATTAAACCATCAACCGATTGAAGTATTTCTTCGACCAGAGCACCGTCTACTGCGCGAGGGACGTGAATGACGCCGTCGGCCTTGAATGTCGCAACCTGGTCCTTATCTAATACGCCCACGTAATCTCCTGCGAGTTGAGCCTAGATGTTCTCAATAACGTCATGGTCGGAGAGACTGGACCTGACATCAGTATCTGCCTTGGCGGGGATATCTGGGCACCAGATTTGCATGGCTTCTTCCATTGTGTCCTTCACTACTATCGCCACTTCATGAGCATCACTGCGATTGCATTCGATGACGACGCTGTCATGAACTGTTTGCACGCCGACCGCGTTATCGAAGCGAGATAGCCGCACGTAGAGCAGTCCGTAGGCCTCCAACATCACGTCCGCCACACCACCTTGGATTGGAGCATTTCTGTAGGCATTCGCCATCTGCGATATGCGCGAAGTAAGAGACTTATTCAATAAAAGAACCGCTGCTTCTGGTCCCATGATTTCCTTGACCCGATCGACAATTATTCGCCTCAACGGCCGGTTTTCGAGCAATTTCGTAACTTCTGTCGATGACAAAGTTTGGTCACCGTTTTTAAATTTGACGGTGTGTTCCTCGGCGACCAGTCGGCGAACTCGTTCCGGCCCTTCTTTGTTGGAGTCAACAATTGTTCGGGCTGCCTGTTCCAAAACACCTTCCGTGTGAAAAGTGAACTGTTGCCGTCGGCCGGATTCAGTAAAGGACTGAAATCCGAACGCTTCAGTGTTTCGTTTCAGCACCACGGGTGCCTCAAAAGAAAGCGTCCAGGCAATTTCGTCAATCTCCCAGGGCGACCCCAGATGGGCAACTACATCTTCAGCCGTTGGCCAGTTGCGGTGCTGGTCGCGATGCTGGCGGACGGCGCTACGGACCAGAGGCCAGATTTCGTGTAACCGAAGAGTGAGTTGCCAATCGATCTCGTCGTGAGACGAAGCCAAATCTTCAATAAATCGATCTCGGTTAGCGACCCAAGACGCGATTTGTGGGTAGGCAGACAGATACTGTTTGAGGAGTATGTGGCCCTCCTCGGTGGATGTTTCAACGCCAGCTTGAGAGAGGCTTCGAGCCAAGCCGGCGCCTCGTTGACCGTAAACGATCCCGAAATTAATCCGTTTAGCTTTGTCGCGATATGCGGAATGACTCTCTGGTTCAGATTCGGCCAAGGCTTCCATATCAACGTTAAACATGCGCTCAGCGGTCGCACAGTGGATATCAGCCCCGGCCTCAAAAGCGTCGCGGAGGTTGCGGTCGCCGGCTACTTGGGCGGCGAACCTTAACTCGGCTTGACTCAAGTCTGAATAAACGAAGACTCTTTCGGCTTCGACGGGTCGTATGTACTGCTTCATTTTGGGAGAGAAGTTCTGCGCGTTCGGTCTTCTGCTGGCCAATCTGCCGGTGTTAGTCCCCACGACCTGCAAATACTCCGGATGCATTCGACCTTCGGTGTCGATGTGTTCACGAATCGAATTTCCGTAGGTCGAAAGAACTTTGGTGAGTTCCCGGAACTCTAGAAGCGCTTGGCAGATATCTCCTCCGATGTCAGAGAGAACTGTCGCGGTGAGCGGGTCCGTGGGAAGCAGCAACCTTGGTTTGCCGAAGGTGTTGGAAGACCATGCGAGGACGTTATCTGTGCTCCATTCGTTGAGCGTTGCCTTTGCCTGACGTTCACTTCCGGGATTCCAAGATGGTTCTAGTGTCTCGCCGAACAAGGTGCCCTGCCCGCCTCCAGTGAGTTCGGCTAAGCGTCCAGATACTTGCACTCGTCGCTGATCCATCTCGGTGAGTCTTTGTTCCCAGCGCACCCAGTCAAAGGGAAGTCCCACCCGCTCCATGTGGTCCAGAAACGGACGCGCGTGCTGCTCAAGTCGGCAGACTTTTTCTAGTCCAGCGTTAACTAATCGTGACCGTATCTCTTCCGCGACCCACAGTGTCTCTACCGCATCTGCTGCGGCATAGGTCACCTGTTCGACAGTGAGGGGATCACTTTCGGTGTATGAGAGCTGCGTACTTCCTTTACCTTCGACGTGTAGTCCGAGGTACCACTCAGTAGCCCAGGCAAGGCCGTGGTAGAACCCGAACCCTGTCCGTCCTTGATGTAACAAGGCATCCGCGAGTTGGGCGTCCCACCATGTCATGGACTCAAGAGATTCGCCGTTTTGTCGCGCAGGTTCGAAGAGATCTCGATCCAGTACTCGGGCATCGAAGTCGGCGTTCCATGCGTCGGCTTTGACTTCGCTTAATGCGGCGGCGAGAGCCAAAGGTTCGATTTCGCGTACATCGAGAACCCAGGCGTGATCTAAGCCGTCCTTGTTTCGCGTGGCGGCAGAGATAACTCTGAGAGCTCCGGGATTGCTGTTTGGACCGCTGAACGCTTCGGGGTTGTAAACCGTCTCTGTGTCTACGGCCCTCATAGTCGACTGTTGAAGCGCGACAGCGAAGTCTTCTAAGCAGGTGTCATCGACGCGAGTGATTGGGACGTCAGCAACTGTTCTTGATGACCGAGGCCGAGGATCGACGGGAATGACCACGCCATGACACTAGATCCGAAAATTAAGCGAATTCAGCAAGTCGTCGCGTTAGCTCTTCGATTTCTGCCGGTTCGAGGTTCGCGAAGCTCATTCGTACCATCGCATCGTCCTCGGCGGTAAAGGCAGTGCCAGGTATTACAAGTACGTCGTGTTCAAGGATCAGTCTTCGGACGACCTCTGAGGTCGTCCGATCGGCACGTGGGTGGCGAACCCACCCGAAATAGGCGCCAGATGCGACAACTTCGAAGCCTCCTGGTTGATCCTGCATCGCCGCCAGGAACCTGTCTTCTAGTTCCCTGATTCGGATAACTTGTTCGGCCCGCCACCCCTGGGCATGAAGCAACCCTGCGAGAGCGGCTTCTTGGCCTATCCGAGGTGCGCTAATCGCCACGCAATCCAAGATCTTGAGCGATTCGGTGATGATGCTCGTGCCCCCAACCACAGCGCCGCATCGATACCCGGGAATGGCGAAATCTTTAGAGAAGCTGTGGAGACTAATAACGTGGTCAGCCCAATCAGGGTTGATGAATAGCTCGTGCGTTCCGTTTTTCTCGTCGCGAAAAGAGCGGTAAGTCTCATCAACAACTAAAGCGATGTTGTGTCGGCGAGCTAAATCTGCGAAACCATGGATCACTTCTTTCGGGATGGTTACGCCAGTTGGATTACCGGGGCTGACCAAGGTGATTAACCGCGTGTTGTCTGTCAGCAGACTCTCGGCATGTTCTGGATCGGGAATGAAGTCCGGCCCAGGATTCAGATGTCGAACGTTGACACCTTCTAGTCGAAGCCACATGTCGTGGTTGAAATAGAAGGGAGCAATAAGAAGGGCTTCGTCTCCAGGCGAGGTAAGGGCGCTCGCGACGATACAGAATGCCTGGTTGCATCCGGCAGTAACGAGAATCGACTCTGCAGACAGATCCGCTTCGTATCCTCTGCTCAGGTCATTCGCGAATTCTTCGCGCAATGCTGGCAAACCCGGCTGTGGGGGATAGCGACCCGCATCTGGTTCGTGCGCCACCCGTGCGATTCGCTCAATTACTGCGTCCGCTGGAGGAAAAGAAGGCGCGGCCTGTGAGAGGTCTAGTAGCGCTCGAGAGTTCGTTCTTAGCCCTACGAGAGCGTGCGCCGCCCCTATAGGAGAGTGAGCAAGATTCTGTACTCGTTCACTGAACCGCATTAGTCGTGGCCGCCCACTTAGTCGTCATAGGGAACATCTATAAAATCGCGTGCCTCACCGACAGCGCTGCCAAAGGCTTCACCATCGAGTAATTCAATAAGACGTCGCGCCACCGGACCTACTTCTCCGGCGCCGACCGGCACTTCATCCCACGATGTCACCGGGAACAGATGAGTATCTCCACCGCAAAGAAACATCTCTGAAATCAAGTCGCCCCTGACTTCGGATGCCAGCAAAGGTGCCTGCGATACAGAAGAAATGAGTCCTTCGCGCGTGAGCTCTCCAGAAGCCAGGTCCATTACTCGCCGGATAGTCGTGCCAAGCAAAATGCCGTCAAATGGTGGAGTGCAAAGAACGCCGTCATTGGTAACGAAAGCGGTATTGAGTACACAAGATTCTGCGACGTACCCATCGTCATCGACGAGGACTCCGAAGGTTCCACCTCGATCGACTGCTTCCATATGGGTCAGCACATTGAGTAGGTAGTTGTTTGACTTAATTGTCGCCAGCAGAGGCGGTTTCATCGGCGTATCCAGCACAGTGGCCTCTGAAATGCCCGTGCGCATGGGGTCCAGTCCCTCTGCACCAAGTGGAGCCGGGTCGAAGATTATGCAATAGAAGCAGGCCTCAGGGCATTCTTTAGGACTTGGTGAAAAGCCGCCCGGTCCAACACTCATCCAATAACGAACTGCGCCATCTCGGATCCCTGCGGCGCTTGCAGTATCAACGACCATCTCGATCAAATCATCTTTGTTCCACGGATGTTCTATTCGTGCCAACTCAGCGCTGTGTAACAGACGGTCAATATGTATGCCTAATCGGTAGAGCCGACCAGAACTCAGGGTGCAGGTATCGAAAACTCCGTGGCCTCGGTGCACCAAATGATCATCAAGGGGCACCTGCATTAAGGCTGGGTCAGTGATCACCCCTCCTAGCCACGAACTAAACATCGCCCTGTATCCAGGCGCGCCACGTTTGCTTCGCAATCGAGAGAGGACCTCTGATTCGTTAAGGACACGACGACCGGAAGCAGTCACGAACTTGAGACTACGGCTGATTGGCCTCGGAAGTAAGCAGCAGATGGCTGAAGTGGGGTACCAATGTTTATGTCAGGCAGCAACCGTAGGTGAGATCAATTGGTAGAGAGACTGCGGAAGCTACGAAGGCGAAGGCTGTTTGTCACAACGAGAAATGACGAGAGGGCCATTGCTATAGCAGCTTGTGTAGGTGCTAAAGATCCAATGATGGCGAGAGGCAGGGCGACCGCGTTATAGGAGAAAGCCCACATGAGGTTGACCTTTATTACTCGTAAAGTTTTACGCGACAAAGCGATGCCGTCGGCCACCGCCCGGGGATCATTAGTCATGATCGTCAGATCGGCAGTGTTCCTAGCGGCGTCGGTCCCGGACTGCATAGCAATACCGAGATCGGCGATCGCCAAAGCTGGGGTGTCGTTAATTCCATCGCCGACCATCGCCACGCATTGCCCGTTGGCCTGCATTGCCGCTATGTGATCCCGCTTTTCTTCAGGTAGTACCTCTGCGATGACGTTGTTGATGTGAATAGCTCGTGCGACTTTCTCGGCAACTTCGCAGCTATCGCCCGAAAGTAAAACCACCTCAAGTTCGAGATCGCGGAGCGAAGAAATTGCAGCGGCGCTAGTTGGCCGGATCTCGTCCGTGACGAAAACCCCGGCTTCGGCTACGGGTCCGCGACCCAGGAAAATTTGGGTGCCTGAAACATCGGACTCTTCGAGACTGGTCGGAACCTCTTCGAACAGTGTTTTCTTGCCGACCCTCATTTCTACCCCGTTGACCGTGCCGGTGATTCCTTGGCCGGGGTGATTGAGGAAGTCGGTGACAGAAGCGGTTTCATCCGAAAACTGCGAAAATGCTCGGGCTATCGGGTGCTCCGACCTTGACTCGAGAGACCCCGCAAGCGACAGAAGAAACTCGCTGTTGTTGTTCGGGGCGGTCACTTTGACCACGATGGGCTTTCCGCGGGTAAGCGTGCCTGTTTTGTCAAAAACCACCGTGTCAACTCGACGAGTGGAGTCCGTAAAGCATACCCGTCGATCCGTTTGGCGGCAGCGCGAATCTCGTCCAACGTTGCGGATCTGAGTGGCATTCTTTGCTCCCTCCCTGGTTCCGGAATTTACTACACGAGTGTGCCATTGTTGTTCAGCGGTGGCAAGGTTGTTCGCCCGATGAAGGCGCTACCAGTCTCCCCAGCGACGATAGCCTAAGCTACGCTGGTAACAAGAGGGAGGCATTTCCATCGTCAGAACCGGAGGAGAAGGGGCGGACGGCAGGGGTCTGTTTCCGGACAGCGGCAACAGCAGGGGGGAGTCCACCAGACCGTCGCTTTTTTCGGTGGCGGCACGCTCGTCTTCGTAACGGCGGTCGCGGTTATCGTTGGTATAGCGGTCAACCAGGACCCCAACACCGTCGACCCGAA
>PBHT01000004.1 GCA_002720285.1 Acidobacteriota bacterium
ACGCCAACGATGATGAGCAAGGACGTGCCTCCGAAATAAAACGTCACGTTCATTCCCTGGGTAATAAACTGCGGAAGAACCGCATCAAGTTGTTCCCCAATGAATGGAATCGGTGCGACTCGGATACCTACGATAAGAAGATCTGGCAAAACAGCGACCATCGCCAAATAGATCGCGCCAGCTAGGGTAATCCGCGTCAAAATTGTGTCAATGTATTCGGCCGTCCTCTTCCCAGGCCGGATTCCAGGAACGAATCCACCATACTTACGCATGTTCTCGGCAACATCATCAGGATTAAAGATGATGGCCGTATAAAAATAGGCAAAGAAAATGATGCCGGATACGTAGAGAAGGTAATACAGAGGCATACCATAGGTCAGTTGGTCGGTGAGTGTCTGCCCCCAGCCCCCAGCCGGTAACACACCCGCAATCGTTGCAGGGAACGCTAGAATCGAGGAAGCAAAGATGACTGGAATAACTCCACCCGTGTTCACCTTTAACGGAATATGCGTACTGGTACCACCAGTCATCTTCCGACCAACAACGCGCTTAGCGTATTGCACTACGACACGCCGATGGCCTCGCTCGATAAAGACAACTGCAGCCACCACAGCCATCATGAGCCCAACCAGTGCAATCAAACGAAACAGGCCAATCTGTCCTGAGCGAAGCTGATCGACCGTTGTAATTACCGCACTCGGCAGACCCACCACGATGCCCGCGAAGATAATAAGTGACATCCCATTGCCGATTCCGCGCTCAGTAATCTGCTCGCCGAGCCACATGATGAAGATAGTTCCCGTCGTCAGCGTTAACACTGTCAATAGACGGAAGCTCCAACCCGGCTCATAGACCAGTGGCAAACCGCCTGCAATATTTGTTTGACGCTCTAGAAAAATTGAAATTCCAAGCGATTGAACGACGCAAAGAAACAGAGTACCGTAACGCGTGTACTGTGTAATCTTCCGTCGACCAAGCTCCCCCTCCTTCGACAACCGTTCAAGATACGGCCAGACAACGGTCAGCAGTTGTAGAATGATCGACGCGCTGATGTAAGGCATTATGCCCAATGCAAAAATCGTTACCCTTGATAGATTCCCTCCCGAGAACATGTCGTAGAGCCCGAACATAGTGTTAGCGGCCTGCTCCGCCAAGATCGCAAGAGCTTCAGTGTTTACACCTGGCGTCGGTACATGATTGCCCACACGATATACGCCGAGCACCGCGAACGTGAATAACACACGATTCCGAAGCTCCGGAACGGCAAAGACGCTCTTGATGCTCTCTATCATGACTACTCTGTCGTTTTCACTGAGCTCGCTATCACAACCGCTTGACCGCCACCGGACGTGATTTTTTCAGCCGCCTTAACGCTGAATCGGTGTGCGTGCACCGTGAGTGCTTTCGTCAGATCGCCACGTGCCAAAATCTTGACCTTCCGCTTACTGCCATGAATCAGCCCGTGTTCGCGAAGTAGGTCAAGTGTTACGTCGACGCCAGGCTCGAACCGCTCCATAAGGGTATCGAGATTAATCACGGTGTACTCAACACGAAATGGGTTATGAAATCCACGTTTCGGAACCCGGCGGTGCAAAGGCATCTGACCGCCTTCGAAACCAACTTTCCGGCGATAACCAGAGCGAGATTTCTGCCCTTTGTGTCCACGACCAGCGGTCTTGCCATTACCGGAACCTTGACCACGACCTACTCGCTTCTTCGTTCGGGTGCGACCTTTAGGTGGTTGAAGATTGCTTAAGTCCATTACTAATTTCCTGAAGGTGAATCTGATTAGGAACCGACCTCTTCGACCCGTACCAGGTGGCGCACCTTATGAACCATGCCTCGAATCGATGGTGCGTCCGGTAATTCGACGCAGTGCCCTAGCCGACGTAGCCCAAGACCACGCACAACAACTGCCTGCCGGTTGTCGTAACCAATTGTGCTCTTCACCAACGTCACCTTTACCTTGGGGACCACTGATTTTTTCGTCCGCTTAGCCATGGGTTACCCATTCTCCCGCATCATTCAACGGGCACGTCGACCTAATCGTTCGTTGGGACAAAGGCCTCGCCTAATTCCTCAACACTCTTTCCCCTGAGACGAGCCACCGCAACCGGATCTAGTAAACTCGTGAGACCCATGAAAGTAGCACGTACAACGTTATGCGGATTCGGAGAGCCAATCGACTTAGTAAGAATGTTCTGAATACCGGCTGATTCAACTACAGCCCGAACGGCTCCACCGGCAATAATGCCTGTACCTTCAGGAGCTGGCTTTAACAGAACCTTACCCGCACCATAGCGGCCAACCACAGTATGTGGAATAGTCGTCCCCTGTAGCGGCACCCGGATCAGCGCCTTCCGAGCCGCCTCAATACCTTTCTTAATAGCCGAGGGAACCTCTTTTGCTTTACCAACTGCGAAGCCGACAGCACCCAGTCCGTCGCCGACGACAACTAAAGCACTGAAGCTCAGATTCTTACCGCCCTTGACGACTTTCGTGACTCGATTGATTGACACAACCATGTCTCTCAAATCAAGTTCCGTCGGATCAATTTTTTCTCTCGTCTCAAACATAATCTCTCAACCGCGGCGACCACTCCGCCTTCTGTGTCCGGTTAGAACCGCAGCCCTGCTTCGCGCACGGCCTCGGCCATCGCCTGCACACGCCCGTGATATAGAAATCCTCCCCGATCAAAAACGACGCTGTTCACACCGCTCGCGATCAACCGCTCTGCGACGACCTTCCCGATCGCCTTCGCGCCGGCCACATTACCCCCACCAGTTTCCTTATCAAACGCTGCCCTGACGGTAGGCTCAATGCTTGATGCAGCCACTACCGTTGTGCCAGAAACATCGTCAATCGCTTGCGCATAAATGTGCTGCGCGCTTCTGAAAACAGTGAGCCTTGGCCGTTCAGCTGTGCCGGTCACACGCTTTCGCGTTCTGAACTGAATGCGCTGTCGCCGATCCTTCTTCGTTTTAATTCTCATGCCCCATTCACCCTCACGCACCAGTCTTCCCGACTTTTTTCTTTAGTTTCTCGCCGGTATATTGAATGCCTTTCTGCTTGTACGGATCGGGCTTGCGAAGGGAACGAATGTCGGCCGCGACCTGGCCAACCAATTGCCTGTCAATACCCTGCACGGCAATGTGAGTCTGACGGTCAATTTTCACGTCGATTCCGTCTGGCAAATCGAACACGACAGGATGAGAGTAACCGAGTGTAAATACCACCTGCCGCCCCTTGAGCTCGGCCCGGTATCCGATACCAACGATGTCGAGTTCACGCGTGAAGCCATCCACCACACCTTGTACCGCGTTGTTGACAAGGCTCCTCGCCAACCCGTGGAACTTGTTTAAACCTGGCTCATCTCTGACGATTTGCGCCTGAAGAATGTTACCTTCCAACTGAAAGCCGATCCCCGGTGGAATGGCCTGCGCGAGCTGGCCTCTTGGTCCCTTCACATCGACAACGGCTTTACCGACCTTGACCGTCACATCCTTGGGCACAACAATTGGCTTCTTGCCTATGCGAGACATGATTCAACTTCCCTAGACACCTGCTACCAAACGTTGCACAGGACTTCGCCGCCAACGCCTGTACGCGTGGCCTCGCGGCCAGTCATCACACCTTGCGAGGTTGTTAAGATATTGGTACCCAACCCAGCGAGCACCTTCGGCACCGCATCGCGCCGAAAATAAACCCGACGACCCGGTCGGCTCACACGGTTAATTCCAGTGATAACCCGCTCACCTCTGGGTCCGTACTTCAGCAGAATGCGGATAGTCTTCTGAGCTCCACCATTAACGCCAGGCTTTGCATCAAGTTCCTTGTATCCCTGAATATAGCCTTCGTTATGAAGAATCCGCGAAATTTCCATCTTAAGTTTCGAAGATGGAACGTCTACGCGCTGATGGCGAGCGACTGTGGCATTCCGAATGCGTGACAACATATCCGAGATTGGATCAGTCATAACTTGACTCTCACGTTACCCACTAATAACGGCGCAAATTTCCAAGCACCGTTCCACTACACCGACGTAGCCCTCTACCAACTACTCTTAATCACTCCAGCAATATCGCCCCGGAGCGCCAACATACGAAAACAAAGACGACACAATGCGAACTTTCGCATATAGGCTCTTGGGCGTCCGCACCGCCAACAGCGATTACGCCGACGCACCTCGAACTTAGGGGTCTTACTCTCTTTCACTCTCTTGGCTGTCGTTGCCATTACTCTTTACCTACACACTGTTAAATGTATGGTCTCCGTTAACTCGTCCGAAAGGGCATCCCCATTAATTGCAGGAGCTTCCGGCCTTCTTCATCTGTTCCCGCCGTAGTTACAACTGAGATGTTCATTCCGCGCATCTTATCGACCTGCATGTAATCGATCTCTAGAAAAATCAATTGGTCTTTCAAACCCAACGTGTAGTTTCCTCGACCGTCAAAACCTCGCAACGAAATACCACGAAAGTCACGAACACGCGGCAAGGCCACAGAAATCAAACGGTCAAGGAATTCATACATTTGCTGCCCACGCAGAGTCACCATCGACCCGATCGGCTGTCCTTGCCTTACCTTGAACTGCGCTACCGACTTCTTTGCCCGTCGAACTACGGCGCGCTGGCCAGTAATCCGACTTAACTCGTCAACACCAACATCAATGAGCTTGACGTTCTGCGTCGCCTCACCCAATCCCATATTGACAACAATCTTTTCAAGCTTTGGAATAGCCATCACACTACGATAGCCAAACTCCTTACGGAGAGCGGGCATCACTTCGCTGACGTACCGTTCCCGCATCCGGCTCATTTGTCGACTACCCCTTCGCACTTCCGGCAAACACGTACCTTTCGTCCTTCACCGAGACGCCTTCCAATCCGAGTGGCGGCACCACACTCAGGACAGATAAGCTGCACGTTGGACACGTGTAGTGATGCTTCGCGCTCAACGATGCCCCCCTTAATGTTTTTTCCTGGGTTCGGTTTCGTATGACGCTTGACGAAGTTCACTCCTTCAACAACGAGGCGGTTGGTATCTGGAATAATTCGAAGCACTCGACCACTTTTACCGCGGTCACGTCCTGCGACCACCATCACGTTATCGTTTCGTCGAATCGGCGTCTGCAAGCGGGACATGAAAACCTTTCACCTTACCCAAATCACTAACACAACTGTGCAACTGTTCGAGAGACTCACAACACCTCAGGCGCGAGAGACACAATTTTCATAAACTTCCGTTCACGCAGCTCCCGAGCAACCGGACCAAATACACGGGTCCCTAGTGGTTCTTTTGTTTCGTTGATCAGCACTGCTGCATTTCGATCAAAACGGATATAACTGCCGTCCCGTCGACGTTGCTCTTTACGTGTCCGCACGATCACCGCCCTTACAACCTGCCCTTTTTTCACGGCCGAATCTGGCACAGCTTCCTTCACTGACGCCGTCACGATGTCACCGAGGCGCGCAAAACGACCTGTGGAGCCACCAACCGGATTGATGACCGCGATCTTTCGTGCACCAGAATTGTCGGCCACATCTAAGACCGACTGCATCTGAATCATCGGGTCTGCCCCACTCCTCTAAACACCACGACTCCGCTTAAGTACTCGCGTCACGACCCATCGCTTGCGCCGACTCATTGGTCGTCCTTCAGCAATAGCCACACGGTCACCAACTTTGGCGTNATTCGTATCGTCATGTGCCACGAATCTTGATGTGCGCCGCTGCGTCTTACCATATAGGCCGTGCCGTATTTGCCGTTCAATCGCCACAACGACACTCTTTTCCATTTTGTCGCTGACAACGATTCCTTGNACCTCAGATTTNGTTGCCATTACGTCACTCGCCCACTACCTCATCGGTTGATCTCGTTGTNNTCTCTTGATTACGTTCGTTNTCNCGNAATAACGTNTTCACTCGTGCTAAGTCNCGACGAGTTTCTCGAAGTGTGAAAGNTGAATCTAGTTGCCCCATCNNCTTCTGAATNCGTAACCGAAACACCTGTTCATCNAGGTCACGTTCCCGATGCCGAAGGTCTTCGTCCGTGAGTTCACGAAAGTCAGCAATTTTCGTCATGACATNTGNNCTANGAAGCGCGTCGCAAATTGAGTCCGGATCGGCAACTTTGCCGTAGCACGCCGCATNGCCTCACGGGCGTCGNCCTCGTTGACTCCTTCCATCTCAAAGAGAATTCGTCCAGGACGAACAACGNNAACCCACNNTTCAGGCGNACCCTTACCCTTACCCATCCGCACTTCTTGAGGCTTCTTGGTAATTGGCTTNTCCGGGAAAACNCGGATCCAGACCTTNCCTCCACGCTTGATGAAACGNGTCATGGCAANACGAGCTGCTTCGATCTGNCGATCAGTCAGCCAGCACGGTTCGAGAGCCTTCAANCCATAATCGCCGAANGTAACAGNCGAACCACGCCANGCCTTTCCANNCATGCGACCTCGCTGCTGCTTCCGATACTTAACCTTCTTCGGCATCAACATGATCGTTAACCCATTCGCCGCGGACGACGTGGCGCNCTATACTCTTCCTCCTGGCCAATCAAGGGCTTCAGTCGCTCACCNTTATAGAGCCAGACCTTCACACCAATCTTCCCGTAGGTCGTACCAGCCTCGGCGAATCCATAGTCAATGTCAGCACGTAGTGTCTGCAGTGGAAGCTGTCCGTGNAGATACCACTCGGATCGCGAAATCTCAGCNCCGTTGAGTCGCCCGGANACNCGGACCTTNATNCCCNTCGCNCCAAATCTGAGCGCTGACTCAACAGCCTTCCGCATAGCACGCCTAAACGCCACTCGTTTCTCTAGCTGNAACGCCACCGACTCTCCGATTAACTGAGCGTCAAGCTCTGGCTTTTGGATCTCCTGGATATTGATAAATACTTCACGGTTGGTTCGCTTCTGCACCTCANTTTTCAATTTNTCGACCTCNGCACCTTTTCGGCCAATGATGATGCCCGGTCGAGACGTGTGAATGTCGATCTTCAGNTTATTAGCGGCCCGTTCTATTTCAATCTTNGACACTCCCGCATGCGAGAATCGNTTTTTCAGATCCCGCTTNAGNGCCAAATCTTCATGCAGCAACTTTGCGTAATCCTTATCCGCATACCACCGAGAGCTCCAAGTCTTATTGAAGCCAAGCCGAAATCCGTANGGATGGACCTTCTGTCCCATTTNTATGTCCTCAACGTCAGTTACTTTTTNGCCGNTTCACCGCTGACTTACGCGGGGACCGTTTCNTCTTCGACACNGNCGTAGACTGTGNTACCTGACGCTCCTCAGTATCGTNNTCTTCCGATTCCAATTGAACAGCNTCAACNGANCNAACCGTTCGCTCACCCACTTGCACTGTTAAATGCGCCGTCCGCTTCACAATCCTAAAAGCTCTACCCATCGGCGCAGGGCGGACACGCTTCTGCGACGGNCCTCCGTTGGCGTAGCAGNCCGTAACCACCANCCGTTCAACATCGCCANTAAAACCGTCCCTCTGCTGNGCATTTGCAATGGCGGAACGAAGTACCTTTTCAATGTCNCGAGCNACCGCCTTACGCNTATAACGAAGNACGNCNAGCGCGGANTTAACATNNCGACCNCGAATCACGTNGAGGACAAGTNNGGCCTTCTGCGCNGAAGTGCGNANGTAGCGANCNGTGGCGCTAGCTTCTATCACGACGAGGCTCCCGGCAACGAGGCTCCTGGCGGCATCCTAGGNGCACTGGCGNCCACGGTGGCAGCCTTTTCACTCTTGGTAGTGTGGCCCTTGAATTGGCGAGTCGGNGAAAACTCNCCTANCTTGTGACCCACCATGTTTTCGGTGATATAGANNGGAATAAACTTNCGNCCGTTATGNACNGCGATCGTNTGACTGACCATCTCCGGCACGACTGTCGACCGNCGAGACCAAGTCTTGATGACNTTCTTGNTACCACCACGATTCATGATCTCGACCTTCTCAAGCAACGATAGGTCGACAAACGGGCCCTTTTTCAGCGATCTACTCATAGTGTCCTTCGCTACTTCGACTTGCGCTTNGCCCGCCGCTTTATAATGAACCGGTCGGTCATCTTGCGGTTANGGGTTCTGTAACCCTTTGTAGGCATGCCCCAAGGAGACACCGGGTGTCGACCACCAGCGGTCTTACCCTCACCACCACCTAGCGGATGGTCTACCGGATTCATGGCCGANCCACGGACGTGCGGACGCTTCCCCTTCCAGCGGTTGCGCCCTGCCTTACCAATCGACACATTTTCATGNTCNAGGTTGCCGACCTGACCAATAGTTGCAAAACANTCAATATTAATACGACGCACTTCACCCGAAGGCATTCTCATCGACGCGTANGCACCCTCTTTTGCAACCAGCTGGACAGAAGAGCCAGCACTGCGCGCAATCTGCCCACCCTTGCCTGGGCGTAACTCAACATTGTGCACCTGCGTTCCCAGAGGAATATTCTTTAGCGGTAGTGCATTTCCCCGAAGAATGTCGACTTGATCCCCGGCNACTATCGTATCGCCGACCTTAACGCCTTCTGGTTGAAGAATGTACCGCTTCTCTCCATCAGCATAGGTCACTAGGGCGATGCGCGCCGACCGGTTCGGGTCGTATTCAATTGTTGAAACCGTCGCCGGCACGTCACGCTTTGAACGCTTAAAATCAATAATGCGATACCGACGCTTGTGTCNACCNCCACGCCACCAAGAGGTCTGCTGCCCGGTGTTATTCCGACCNCCTGTNCGATGCAACGANTCAGTNAGCGGCTTATACGGNNCAACAGACGTAATCTCATCGAAGGTCTGCACCGTTTGNAACCGCCGGCCNGNCGATGTCGGCTTGTATTTACGAATNGCCATTTTGCCCTTTANTAAACCTAGGCACCCTCAAGGAACTCCGGCATCTTTTCACCGTCACGAAGACGGACGTACGCTTTCTTCCAATCTGGACGCTGCCCGACAAANCGCCCTTGCCGTTTCGTCTTACCATGGGTGATCGANGTCCTAACACTGGCCACCTTAGTCTTAAACAACTGCTCAACAGCCTGCTTGACCTCAATCTTCGTTGCNTTCATCGCAACTTGAAACGCGAGCGTCAGGCCGTCTTCCCGCATAACAGTNGTTTTCTCNGTGATAAGTGGCCGTCGGATCACCTCTGTGAGNTTCATTGTGCNAACNCTNCCTGTAGNGCCTCNATTGCGGCNTGAGTNGTAATNACANNGCTCGANTCAATNACGTCGCGCGCCGTCANATGAGTNANNCCAACCAGGCGNACACCNTCNATATTCCTGACCGACAGTAGCAGCTTGNTATCNGGNNTCACGTCAANCATTAGNACGCTCCGANNTNCNCCAAGCCGNTCGAGTAATTCNCCTGCAAGTTTTGTCTTGACCTCACNAAGNGCCAACTTATCCACCACAGTCACGCTANTCTCAGAAATCCGTTGGGACAAGGCGGCGCGCAGNGCTCCTCGCCGCATCTTTCGCGGCATTGCGTAANCATAGNTNCGAGGCTNTGGNCCAAACACNGTCCCACCNTTNCGCCANATCGGNTTCCNAATATCGCCCGTTCGCGCTCNTCCNGTACCCTTCTGCCGCCAAGGTTTNTTGCCGCTGCCACTAACGAGACCNCGGGTTTTGGTCGCATGGGTGCCNCGNCGATCGACCGCATTCTGATACACAACCGCTTCCCAAATAAGCCCGGTGTTCGCACGCTCGCCGAATATCTTAGGATCGAGATTGACAGAACCAACTTTCTTGTTCTGTTCATTCACAACGTCTACAGTCATGCACGTCTCCAACTCNCCGTTATCGGAGCNAAGCTACTTCTTATCCTTAGATGCGTCTTTCTGTNCGACCTGAACCGGTCTCGCAGCAATTGCCTTCCGAACAAGCACATAACTACCTGGCGCTCCAGGTACAGCNCCTTGGACGATCAGTAAGTGGTTTTCTTCATCGACTCGTACCACCTGCAGNCTNCGNACAGTCACACGACGACCTCCCATCCTGCCTGGTCCCCGCATTCCCTTAATAACGCGAGACGGATACGACGAAGCACCNATTGAACCCGGNNNACGATGAAACATNGACCCGTGGGTNGCACGCCCTCCAGAAAATCCGTGCCGCTTCATCACTCCTTGAAACCCCTTACCGCGGCCCGTNCCNATTACATCAACGCGATCACCNCCGGNGAACATCGACNCCAGCACTTGATCGCCNGGCTTCANCGGTTCCNCGCCGGGNACNGNTGCAACTTCCCGNAGAATCCTCGTCGGTGGAAGNTCNGNTTTTTTGAAATGACCGGCAANCGGTTTTGTCACNCTANCTGGCCCCTCCTCGACTAGACCGAGTTGCACNGCNTCNTANCCGTCCNNNGTCGACGNTTTNGCCTGNACNACNACACAAGGCCCAGCTTTAATGACGGTCGCAGGTCGGANCCTGCCACCCTCATCGAAGAGCTGCGTCATCCCAACTTTCTTTCCNATAATGCCTGTGACCATCATGGCCCTCATAGTCCTTAGGACGTGAATTACTTGTGCTCCTTACCAAAGGCCTTAATCTCAACATCCACGCCCGCAGGCAAATCAAGCTTCATTAGTGCATCCACCGTCTGTGGCGTCGGCTCAAAAATATCAATGAGTCGTTTGTGAGTACGGATNTCAAACTGCTCGCGGGACTTCTTATCGACGTGCGGTGATCGTAGAACCGTCCACTTATTCTTCTCCGTNGGTAACGGAATAGGACCGGCGAGCTGGGCCCCGGNCCGCTTCGCCGTNTCGACGATCTCCGTGGTCGACTGATCAAGNACCCGGTAGTCGTACGCCTTCAGGCGAATTCGAATCTTGTCACTGAACGTGGCCATCTCATCTTCCCCACTTTACCGACATCGTCCAACTAACATCCGTTACCGACCAAGAACGCGCGCAACGACTTCCTCACTCACCTGTTCAGGAGCCGGCTCATACTGACCGAAATGCATCGAGTGAGTTGCGCGCCCTTGCGTGCGGGACCGTAAGTCAGTGGCATAGCCAAACATGGCTGCCAGCGGCACAAACGCAGTCACGATTTGCGTACCACCACGGGCTTCCATCGAGTGGATACGCCCACGACGCCCTTTCATGTCGCTCATCGTTTCGCCTAAGTAATCCTCTGGCACCACAATTTCAACGCGCATAACGGGCTCGAGTAGAATCGGCCCAGCCTTCTTCGCTGCATTTCGAAAAGCCATTGACCCAGCGATTTTGAACGCTACTTCTGATGAATCTACCGCATGAAAAGAACCGTCATAGAGCGAAACGCTTAAATCGTCGAGGGGGTACCCGGCAAGAACACCGGTCGTCATCGCTTCGCGAATACCTCCCTCTACAGGTTTAATGAACTCTCTTGGGATGGCACCACCCACAATGTCGTTAACGAATACAAAGCCAGTACCGGGCTTACCTGGTTCAATCCGAATCTTCACGTGACCATACTGCCCACGTCCACCAGATTGCTTCACATACCGACCCTCTCCTGCGGATGGCTTTGTTAAGGTTTCCTTGTAAGCCACTTGCGGTCGGCCGACGCTGGCCGCCACGCCGAACTCCCGCTGCAGCCGGTCAACGATGATCTCTAGATGCAATTCGCCCATGCCAGAGATCACAACTTGGCCCGTCTCGTGGTCCGTCCGAACCTGAAAGGTTGGATCTTCGGCCATCAGCTTCGCCATACCCTGTCCAAGCTTTTCTTGGTCAGCACGGGTACGCGGCTCAATTGCGAGTGAAATAACGGGTTCAGGAAACTCCATCGCCTCAAGCGTGATCGGATATCTTCGGTCACATAGCGTGTCACCCGTCGCCATGCTCTTTAAACCAACCGCCGCCGCGATATCGCCCGCATAAACCTCGTTAATCTCCTCACGCTTATTAGCGTGCATTTTCAAAATTCGTCCAAGACGCTCGCTGCGATCTTTCGTTGGGTTGTAGACCGACGCGCCCGTCTTCATAACCCCAGAATAGACCCGAAAGAAGGTCAGTTGCCCAACGAATGGGTCAGTAAGAATCTTAAAAGCCAGTGCTGAAAACACAGCGTCGTCACTCGCTTCCCGCTCAACAACCGTCTCTTCAGCCTGTGTCGGGTCTAGGCCGGTAACGGAGGGCACGTCAGTGGGGGACGGCAAATAATTCACAACGGCATCAAGGAGCGGCTGAATTCCCTTATTCTTAAACGCGGCACCACACAAAACCGGTACGAATGGCGCCTGTTCACTACGCACCGACTCGATGACGCGACGACGTAGTGTAGCGATGATGTCATCATCAGCCATCGGTTCACCGCGAAGGTACTTCTCTAGTAGTTCATCGTTAGCTTCACTAACCTTCTCTACCAACTGCTCTCGGTAAATCGTCGCCTCAGGCATCATCGATTCAGGAATTTCCTGAATGAGCGATTCCGCTCCCAAGGTCTCATCGGCATAACGAATCACCTTCATGCTGATCAAATCAATCACGCCCTGAAATTCAGCTTCAGAGCCAAACGGAATCTGCAAGGCAACCGGATTCGCCTGCAACTTCGTCCTAATCTGATCAAGTGTGCGAGCAAAATCAGCTCCCACACGGTCCATCTTATTTACGAAACAAATCCGTGGAACACGATACTTGTCGGCCTGACGCCAAACGGTCTCCGACTGAGGCTCAACACCCGCGACAGCATCGAACACGGCCACCGCACCATCAAGCACCCTCAGTGAACGTTCAACCTCGGCAGTAAAATCGACGTGGCCAGGCGTATCGATAATGTTGATACGGTGATCACGCCAAAGGCAGGTAGTGGCTGCGGATGTAATGGTAATCCCGCGCTCCTGCTCCTGCGCCATCCAATCCATCACAGCCGTTCCGTCATGCACTTCGCCCAGCTTGTAGGTGATACCCGTATAAAACAGAATGCGCTCAGTGGTCGTTGTCTTTCCAGCATCGATATGCGCCATGATGCCGATATTGCGCGTCCTGTCGATCGGAGCCAGCCTCGCCATGATATCCACGGTCTCGCCACCGATAGTGGGCGAAGAATTCCCGTCTCGCTTACAACCGGTAGTGAACAAAGGTTCCAAGCCAGCCACCTAGCTGGCCGCCTCAACAAACTTCCCCGTTCTGAACGGGGGACAAATCAATCTGTCACCACCGGTAGTGAGCAAAGGCCTTATTCGCCTCTGCCATCCGGTGGGTATCTTCACGCTTTTTAACAGCCGAGCCACGTAGATTCGATGCGTCGATGAGTTCATTCGCTAGCTTCTCACGCATCGTCTTGCCATCCCCACGCGCACGTGCAAAACTGACCAACCATCGAATGCTAAGCGACAGCCTACGATTCTGGTGCACTTCGATCGGCACCTGATAATTCGAACCGCCAACCCGGCGAGACTTCACCTCAAGCGTCGGTTTAACATTGTCTATCGCCTTCTTGAACACTTTGATCGGGTCATCGCCGGTCCGTTCTTTGATTAAATCTAGCGACCCGTACAGAATCCCCTCTGCCGTACTGCGCTTCCCACTCAACATAATCGTTCGAAGAAACTTCGTAACTAGCGAACTCTTGTAGAGCGGGTCAGGTGGAACGTCGCGTTTGGCAATTTCGCGTCGGCGTGGCATGTTCGCAATCCCTACTAAAACCTGTAAACGACTATCATCAACTCTCGGTCACTATGCTTTAGGCCGCTTCGCCCCATACTTAGACCGAGACTGCTTCCTGCTCTGTACACCAACAGCGTCAAGTGTTCCTCGAACGACATGGTAACGAACACCAGGCAGATCCTTGACCCGTCCCCCACGAATTAAAACTAGCGAGTGTTCCTGAAGGTTATGGCCGACGCCAGGAATGTAGGAGGTGACCTCGATACCATTGGTCAACCGAACGCGCGCGACTTTACGAAGTGCTGAGTTAGGCTTCTTGGGTGTCTGCGTGAACACCCGTACGCATACACCACGCTTCTGTGGACTCTCCTGAAGCGCTGGACTCTTCGTCTTGGTAGTAAGCTTCTTTCGTCCGTGGCGTACAAGTTGACTAATAGTTGGCACGAGCACTCCATCGACCGCTTGCACCCCACCGACCGGGGACTAAGCCAACAACTCCCCCCCCGACCCGGAATGCACTCCGGTCCGTTCCTGCTCCAGGCCTAAAAATGACGTCAAACGTCGATTTGGCGCCTGGAAACCCGAATACCCTATTTGTGTGTTCGTGCGGTGGACTACCGCGCAATCACTCAGGTGAAGAAACGCTTCGTGGAGACGGCTCGAAACCGCAGCCACCGCTTCCTCTTCTGCCTCTACGTCGGCTTCGGCTTCCGATGAGGCTGAGCGGAGCTAGATAGGGTTTCCTAACTCCGATATAACCTTACGAGGATATCACAACAGAAAAACNTGAAGCAAGTCCTTCGTCCATCAGGACTTAGCGTATTAGAGTCGNCAGTCGAAGACCAGCGGCTTTAACCACTCTAAAATTGACTCTTCTNGGCTAGCCCTTATTTCNTTAGAGCCNGAGNNGCCACACCGTCCCGGCCGNTGATTTCCTCGTGCTCGGGATATTCGCCCTCNGGGTCAAATTCCTCTGGCTTAGGTGGNGGCGGATCATCCCGCTCTATACTCACTTGCCGGTAATAGTCCAAACCGGTNCCGGCNGGNATCAGCCTTCCCATAGTCACGTTCTCTTTGAGACCCCGGAGATGATCCACCTTACCCGAAATCGAAGCCTCAGTTAGTACACGTGTNGTCTCTTGGAACGATGCAGCCGAAATNAATGACTCAGTCGACAGNGANGCCTTCGTGATCCCAAGCAACATNGGGCGGCCGANCGCTGGGCGACCANNCTCNCCAATTACGCGTTCGTTCTCCGCCATAAAATGAGCGCGCTCAACTTGCTCATCTACGAGGAACTCCGTATCACCAATGTCTTCAATCTTGACCCAGCGCATCATCTGCCGAGCGATGACCTCGATATGCTTATCGTTGATNGTGACACCTTGAAGCCGGTAAACCTCTTGGATCTCATTAACGAGATAATTCTGCAGGGCTTTCTCACCAAGAACACTGAGNATGTCATGTGGNTTACTTGGTCCATCCATCAACGGCTCGCCAGCTCTGACGCGGTCACCCTCCTGAACGTTTACGTGCACACCTTTCGGCAGTNAGTACTCTCGAGGCTCTGCGCCAGCCTCGTCNGGGACAANAATAATCTTNCGTAGNCCCTTCGCAACACTACCGTGATGGACAACACCCTCGATTTCACTGATGACTGCTGTCTCGCGCGGCTTCCTCGCCTCAAAGAGCTCAACCACACGCGGTAGCCCACCCGTAATATCCTTGGTTTTTGTCGTCTCCCGAGGAATTTTCGCTAGTATGTCACCGGCGTGTACCTCNTCACTATCGACAACCATCATATGCGCGTGCGACGGCATATGATATTTCCGTAGCACCTTGCCATNTTTCNTCCGCACCTCGATAGCCGGCTGCTTTTTCTCATCTGGAGANTCCACGATGATAAGCCGAGACAATCCGGTCACCTCATCGACCTCCTCGTGGGCGGTCANCCCTTCATCAATATCCTTGAAATGTACGGTGCCAGGATGCTCAGTCACGATCGAGAAGGTATACGGATCCCACTCAACGAGTANCTCNCCAGGCTCNANCTNTTGACCGTTCNNTACTCTGAGATGCGCNCCGTAGACAACAGTGTAGCTTTCACGGTCACGACCCTTGGCATCNTGGATAACCAGTCTGCCNCTTCGGTTCATCACCACAAGCGCCCCCGCTCGCGCCTCAACAACTTGCAGTTCTTCAAACCGCACAGTGCCGGAATGCTTTGCTTCGAGCGTTGACTGCTCCGACACTCGTGAGGCAGTTCCACCAATGTGGAATGTTCGCATCGTTAANTGAGTGCCAGGCTCACCGATNGACTGTGCAGCAATNACGCCAACTGCTAAACCACGCTCGACTAACTGACCCGTTGCCAAATCACGNCCGTANCATTTTGTACANACNCCCCGACGCGACGAACACGTNAGCACCGANCGGATACGGACGCGCTCNATNCCAGCNTCNTGGATATCCGNAGCCANCTTTTCCGTGATNTCNTNACCCTCNTNAATAATTANANTGTTCGTGATGGGATCATGAATGGGATCGAGTGTAACGCGACCGATAATCCGATCGCGNAGCGGCTCAATGATCTCTCCACTCTCTACGATCGCCCGGGCATCAATCCCATCCATCGTTCCACAATCATCCTGGGAAATGATTACATCCTGCGCGACATCAACTAAACGACGAGTCANGTAGCCAGAATCAGCGGTTTTAAGNGCCGTATCGGCCAAACCTTTTCGCGCCCCATGAGTTGAGATGAANTACTGCAACACAGTCAAACCTTCACGGAAGTTTGAGGTAATCGGCGTCTCGATAATCTCACCAGAAGGCTTTGCCATTAATCCGCGCATGCCGGCCAGCTGNCGAATTTGNTGCTTACTACCCCGAGCACCGGAATCAGCCATGATGTAGACNGGGTTNAAATTCCGGCCTGACGGGTCCGACTCGTCCATCTCTGCAAACATCTCGTCNGCNATTCGTTCGGTNACCTCNGACCAGATCGCNATTACCTTNTTNTAGCGCTCACCGTTTGTGATCGCNCCATCCAGATACTGTTGCTCAACCTTGATAACGTCAGCCCNCGCCTTGTCAACAAGCTGCGCCTTTTCNGATGGGATAATCAGGTCATCAATACCGATAGATAGACCAGATTGAGTCGCNGAAAGGAAACCGAGATTCTTAACCACATCGAGCATACTGACGGTCTTCTCTAAACCGAACCGGAGATAGACGTACTGAACTAGCTGNTGCAGCCCTTTCTTCTTTAGNANGCCNTTNANAAACGGNACNCCNTCNGGNAGTGCGTTGTTAAAGATGACGCGCCCAACCGTCGTAGTGATAATCGTCTTGGATACCTGCTTCACGTCTGCATACAACACATCCTGATCAACGCGACTAGAGGNNAGNTCCATCANCTCTCCNCTCACCCTTAGCCGAATCGGTGACAGNGTCTCNACTTCACCTGCCTCCTTCGCNAGAAGCACATCNTCTNCGNNNCCGAANANACGNCCCTCCCCNTTGGCNCCNGTTTTGGACNTAGTNAGGTAATAACAGCCCAGCACGATGTCCTGTGANGGCACCGNGATAGGTGCACCGTTCGCTGGCGANAGGATATTTTTCGAGGACATCATCAGNACTGAAGCTTCGATCTGNGCTTCTGGANCTAGCGGGATATGAACGGCCATCTGATCGCCATCGAAGTCAGCATTGAATGCGGTGCAGACGAGCGGATGAATTCGGATAGCCTTTCCNTCCACCAGCACTGGTTCGAACGCTTGGATCCCAAGCCGATGAAGTGTCGGTGCCCGGTTTANGAGTACAGGATGTTCACGGGTTACTTCCTCAAGAATGTCCCAAACTTCAGGCTGGTGCTGCTCGACCATTTCCTTGGCCTGCTTAATNGTGGTCACNAGCCCACGCTCTTCAAGCTTGTTGTAGATAAAGGGCTTNAAAAGNTCCAGCGCCATCTTCTTTGGAAGNCCGCACTGATNCAACTTTAACTCCGGTCCNACTACNATGACNGAACGNCCGGAATAATCNACNCGTTTACCCAGNANATTCTGCCGGAACCGNCCCTGNTTNCCCTTAAGNGTGTCAGANAGCGANTTCAATGGCCGGTTNTTNGCGCCACGCANTACNCGACCTCGTCTGCCATTGTCAAACAGTGCNTCAACTGCTTCTTGCAACATCCGCTTCTCATTCCGAACNATCACATCNGGAGCCTTGAGCTCCATTAACTTCTTGAGACGGTTGTTGCGGTTAATCACNCGGCGGTANANATCGTTCAGGTCAGATGTAGCGAACCGTCCGCCATCGAGTGGNACGAGCGGACGCAACTCGGGGGGAATNACNGGAACCACNTCNAGAATCATCCACTCCGGCTTNTTATCAGAACGNCGAAAAGAATCANCCACNCGGAGCCGNTTTGAATATTTCAACTTCTTTTGNNCCGACGTTTCACTCCGCATTNNGTCGCGGAGCTCCTCAGCNAGCTCNTCCACANTGATGCGCTTCAGTAACTCCTTAATGGCCTCAGCACCCATNTGCGCTTTAAACCCAAGACCNGGNTTTACCCTNGTTGCGCGGAACTGATCTTCGTTCAGNAACTNGTTCTGCTTAAATTCAGTATCNCCNGNATCGATGACGACATAGGCCTCGAAGTATAGAATTCGCTCAAGGTCACGNAGTGAGATATCCAACAAATGACCNATACGGCTTGGNAGACCTTTAAAGAACCAGACGTGACTGACCGGTGCCGCCAACTGAATGTGGCCNANNCGCTCNCTGCGNACTTTCGCTTGCGTAACNTCAACACCACACTTATCGCAGATTACNCCTCTGTGNTTCATCCGCTTGTATTTTCCGCAGAGGCACTCCCAATCTACGACCGGTCCAAAAATCTTCGCACAGAACAAACCGTCGCGTTCAGGTTTGAACGTTCGGTAGTTGATCGTCTCTGGTTTCGTCACCTCNCCATGCGACCATGAAAGTATTCGCTCGGGCGANGCAAGACTAATCCTGATNTNGTCAAATTCTGTAGTTAACGAACCGCGTTCTGCAAAGCTTGGTCTCATAGATCTTTTAGATCCTTCATCNCAAATGTAGTTTCAGGNACCGGTCGTNGACCATGTCCANGTGGTGATTCANCCTACACTTCCTCAAGTTCTTTCTCCGCTGGTGGAAGCTNCTCTATCACTNTTGACGGCNTTTTCAACAATTCCACATCGAGGCAAAGAGCCTGTAACTCACGAATGAGCACNTTAAACGACTCCGGCAANCCTGGTGTGAACGACGTGTCATCCTTCACAATTGCCTCATAAAGCTTCGCNCGCCCAGTNACATCATCAGACTTCGCAGTCAAGAGTTCTTGNAGTATGTGCGCTGCACCGTAAGCCTCGAGCGCCCACACCTCCATCTCTCCAAACCGTTGGCCACCGAACTGCGCTTTGCCACCAAGCGGCTGCTGTGTGATCAACGAGTANGGACCGATCGATCGCGCGTGAATTTTCTCNTCGACTAAATGCGATAGCTTGAGCATATAAATGTAACCAACGGTCACATCTTGCTCGAACNCCTCTCCAGTCATTCCATCAAANAGTTGAGTCTTGCCGCCGGTCGGGAATCCCGCTTNCTCAAGCCAGCCCTTGATCTCCTTTTCAATGGCTCCATCGAAGACCGGAGTCGCAAAATATAGCCCGAGCGCATGTGCGGCCCACCCGAGATGAGTTTCAAGAACCTGACCGACGTTCATCCGTGATGGAACNCCGAGAGGGTTCAACACAATCTCAACTGGCGTTCCATCAGGCAGATNCGGCATATCCTCTTCTGGCAGTATCCTCGCAATGACCCCCTTGTTACCGTGCCTTCCGGCCATCTTGTCGCCCACAGAAAGCTTTCGCTTCATAGCAACGNAGANCTTNACAAGNTTGATCACNCCTGGCGGNAACTCATCGCCACGCCGAATCTTCTCNTTTTTNTCNTCGAANNCTTGCNTANTGACTTCGACCGATCGCGTGGTTCGGTTTTTGAGGCNNTTCAAATCTTCCTCAAGTCGAGGNTCGTCGGTTGCTANANCCATCCTCGCGATCGCTTCATAAGGNATCCCTTNAAGCATCTCAACAGTAAGAACGGTTCCTTGATCGAGAAGTTTCACATCACCATGCTCGTTGTNNAGGTCTTTCNNNAACCTTTCCCCNNNGAGCATCGNGAAGGANGCGCTTCTTCACCTCGTCGTGCAAAATACGTATTTCATCCTCTAAATTCTTCTCCATCATCTCGAGCTCTTCAGCTTCAATCGCCTTGGCTCGGTCATCCTTCTCAATGCCCTTACGCGAAAAGATCTTCACGCCAACAATGATGCCGTCGATACCGGGAGGACATGTCAGAGACGCATCGCGCACATCACCAGCTTTCTCGCCGAAGATTGCACGTAACAGCTTTTCTTCNGGNGTGAGTTGCGTTTCGCCCTTAGGCGTCACCTTGCCAGCTAAAANGTCGCCNGGTTTCACATAAGCGCCAATCCTAATAATTCCGCTTTCGTCGAGATCGTTCAAGAATCCTTCGGATACATTAGGAATGTCNCGGGTGATTTCTTCAGGACCNAGCTTCGTGTCACGAGCTTCAATCTCGAATTCNTCGATATGAATCGACGTGTAGTAATCGTCTTTAACCATCCGTTCGGAAACGAGAATTGCATCCTCNAAATTGNNACCGCGCCAAGGCATGAACGCGACCAANACATTTCGACCAAGTGCTAATTCGCCGAGCTCNGTGCAGGGTCCATCTGCAAGCGCCTGGCCTATTTCCACACGTTGTCCGTCGCGGACGATCGGTTTCTGNTTGATACACGTATTCTGATTTGACCGTTTAAACTTNNTNAGGGGGTAAATGTCAGCGCTNCATGTCGGCACCAGTCTCAGNACTACTATCGACTCGCACCACAATGCGCTGTGAATCAACATAATCAANCGTTCCACCACGACGCGCGCTCACGACTGACCCNGAATCGCGNGCCGTGATGTANTCCATACCCGTGCCTACAAACGGCGCNCGTGCCCGTAATAACGGCACTGCCTGACGNTGCATGTTNGATCCCATNAACGCTCGATTTGCGTCGTCATGTTCTAGGAATGGNATCANCGAGGCCGCGACAGATACGAGCTGTTTCGGTGAAACATCTATGAAATCAANCTTNTCACGTGGCGCTAGAATGAACTCGCCTGCCTGGCGAGCGNTGATACGGTCACCTACAAGNATTCCCTGCTCGTCAACCGAGGCATTTGCTTGCGCAATGANGTATCGNTCCTCTTCCCAAGCAGANAGATAGAATGAGTGCGGTTCNAATTCNGCCGCACGCTTCTTCCGCGACTTTACCNTAGCGTTCTCGTCNAGTACTTCCTGTAATTCGACNATATCGCCGATCNTAAATTNNGTCCCNCCAGCGTTGGTAATGAGGACTGCATCATTTACGTGGCCGTTCTTGACACGGCGGTAGGGCGCCTCAATAAACCCGAACTCGTTGATCCGTGCATAGCACGACAAAGAAGAAATTAAGCCGATATTTGGACCTTCCGGCGTTTCGATCGGACAGATCCGTCCATAGTGTGTCGGATGGACGTCGCGCACCTCGAACCCAGCACGTTCACGTGATAGACCACCTGGCCCAAGCGCCGACAAACGACGCTTATGGGTGACCTCCGAGAGCGGATTGGTCTGGTCCATGAATTGAGACAGTTGGGAAGATCCAAAAAACTCTCGGATCGCAGCCATGACCGGTTTAGCGTTGATCAGATCATGCGGCATCGCCGTCGTCATTTCTTGGTAGACAGACATTTTTTCTTTAATTGCCCGTTCCATTCGTACCAAGCCAATCCGAAATTGATTCTCAAGCAACTCACCAACCGACCGGACACGGCGATTACCAAGATGATCAATGTCATCAACGTTCACGGGATTTCGTCTCAGCTTTAAGAGATAGCTAATCACCTCGAAGAAATCCTGAGGATGAAGAATTTTCTCGTCAAGAGGAGTGTCGAGCTTCAGCTTAGTGTTGAGCTTTAAACGACCGACACGAGAGAAATCATATTTGTGATGATTAAAAAACATGCCCTCAAAAAGCGATCGCGAGCTATCAAGCGTTGGTGGATCGCCTGGTCGCAAACGACGATAGATCTCGATTAGCGCTTCTTCATGGGTTCTAACCGTGTCCTTTCTGAGGGTCGTCGAAAGGACAGGGCCGATTTCGTCGCTTTCCGGAAAGAAGATCTCGAGAACTTGAACGTTCTTTTCCTCCGCCATCGATATCACCCGCGGCGTGACCTCCTCATTGGCCTCGAGAATCACTTCGCCAGTAGCGGGATCGACCACATCGGCGGCTGCAAAAGCACCCTCAATCTCCGCGGCAGAGATTTCGATCGACTCAACCCCTGCATTTTTCAGCTCGGTTACTACAGCACTAGTGATCTTCTTGCCGGGGACTACGGAGGTGTCGGAACCAGGAATATCCAGGCTCGTTGCCGCTCGACGGCCAACGATTGACTCCTGGACCATCCACCGCAGACTACCCTGTTTAACTTGGAGCGTGTCGACAGTGTAAAAGTTTCGAATGATCTCGTCGGTACTTCGCAGTCCTAAAGCGCGCAAGAAAACAGTCGCCAGAAACTTGCGCTTTCGATCGATGCGTATGTAAAGCAAATTTTTTGCGTCGTACTCGAATTCGACCCACGATCCCCGATACGGGATAATCTGCGAAACAAACGACGTCTTGTCAGACGAGTGAAAGAACGCTCCCGGTGAACGGTGAAGCTGTGAAACGATTACACGTTCGGTTCCATTAATGATGAACGTGCCGTTCTTAGTCATCAACGGAACATCGCCGAAGTAAACCTCCTGCTCTTTGATGTCACGAATGGATTTAACCCCAGTTTCAGGGTCCCTATTCCACACAACTAAGCGAATGGTGACCTTGAGCGGCACAGCATAGGTCATCCCTCGTTCTTGGCATTCCTCGACGTCATATTTCGCTTTCAACACAACGGAACTGTCACAGACCTCGCACGTGTCACCCTGCGCGAGGTTCGCCTGTCCACACTCGTGACATAGCACTTCCCCTAAACCACTGGGATCTGCGATTAACATCACCCCACAGCCTTCGCATGGAATCCGAAGGTGCTTTAATCCTG
Source organism: Acidobacteriota bacterium (assembly GCA_002720285.1). Lineage (GTDB taxonomy): Bacteria > Acidobacteriota > Vicinamibacteria > Vicinamibacterales > UBA823 > UBA11600. Next base: position 22,799 of record PBHT01000004.1, read on the forward strand.
AGAGTCGACCACATCTACACTCCCAATTCCCAATCCAGTAATCGATAAACTCAAGTGACGAGTTCTCACGAAAATCACTAATCGGAAAGACCGACTTGAAGACCGACTGCAGTCCATGCTCCAGGCGCTCCGAAGGCAGTTGATTCATCTGCAAGAAGCGCTCGTATGATTTCCGCTGGATATCAATCAGGTTGGGAATCGGTACTGTTGTGGCGATCTTTGAAAAATCGATGCGTTCTCGATAAACGTTCTTAGTTAGGCTGTTGTACATACTTGAGTGAACTCACGGCACGGCGATTAAACCGTTCCTGTAGAAAAAAAACGTTATCAACTCTGACTCGTGGCACCATCTGGCCGACCCAGCGCGCACGAACCCCGTTCGACAAGTGCCACCCTGGCCTCAACTGGCCTAGCACTCCCTACAGACGCAACAGCTACTTGATCTCGGCCTTGGCGCCGACTTCTTCAAACTTCTTCTTGATTGCTTCAGCCTCGTCCTTCGGCACACCTTCCTTGACAGCCTTAGGCGCGCTTTCAACTAAATCCTTTGCTTCCTTCAATCCCAGGCTAGTGACTTCACGAACGGCTTTAATGACATTAATTTTCTTATCGCCAATATCAGTGAGAGTAACCGTAAACTCGGTCTGCTCTTCTGCTGCCGCACCACCGGCACCCGGCGCAGCTACCGCACCCGCCATGGCCACTGGCACCGCGGCTGACACACCCAGCTCTTCCTCAAGGGCTTTAACAAGCTGCGAAAGCTCCATCACAGAGATTCCCTTGATGTATTCAACTATTTGTTCCTGCGTAACCTCAGCCATCATTTATTCTCCTGACGTAAGACGAGCGCACGCAGCACGGATAGTGCCACGAATTAATCGCTTTTCTTTCCCTCAATCTGTGCAAGCACATTCATAAAATCTCGCGGAACTCCACCCAGCACTGTGACCAACCGAGTCATCGGGGCCTGCAACACGGACAGAAGCTTGGCGTAGAGTTCAGGCTTGCTAGGCAGTGTTGCTAGTTCGTCCACCTCCGCAGGCGTGAAGCTCCGTCCCTGGACAATGGCTGCCTTAACCTTAAGTCCAGGGGCCGTCTTTGCAAATATGGTGAGCGTCTTCGCCAACGACACTGGGTCGGCTTCGGAATAAGCTACAGCCGTTGGACCTTGAAACATTTCACCCAATGACTCGAAGGCACTCCCTTGTATCGCCTTTTTGGCAAGCCTATTCTTGACTACTCGATACTGGCCATCCGCAGCACGTACCTGTCGACGCAACTCCGTAGCTTTAGGAACATCTAGACCCTTAAAGTCTACGAGCAATACGCTATCCGCTGTCTTAAACAGCGCCGCTAACTGTTGCTGCTCAACCTCTTTTTCCGCTCTCGTAACTGCCATGACTTACGCCATTTCCGTGATCGCGGGGTCGACCTTCACTCCTGGACCCATCGTCGACGACACCGTCAGACTTCTCAAATACTTACCTTTCGCAGCAGCGGGTTTCGCCTTCATGACGCTCGACACAATCGCTTGTGCGTTGTCGATAAGATTCTGTTTCGGAAACGAGACTTTGCCAATCGGCGCATGAATAATGCCGGTCTTGTCCACGCGAAACTCTACCTTCCCCGCCTTGATCTCTTTCACGGCCTTCCCGATCTCAACGGTGACCGTTCCAGTTTTTGGATTTGGCATCAACCCCCGCGGACCAAGCACCTTCCCAAGCTTTCCGACTGATCGCATCATGTCTGGCGTGGCCACTACTGCCTCGAAATCGATCCAGCCAGCCTGAATTTTTTCTACAATTTCTTCACCACCGACAAGGTCCGCTCCGCTCTCCTCAGCCTCTTTTTGCTTTTCGCCTACCGCAATTGCTAGCACGCGTTTACTCCTACCAAGTCCGTGCGGAAGAACGACTGTGCCACGCACCATTTGATCTGCGTGTTTCGGATCAACCCCTAGACGAAGCGCCATTTCAACCGTCTCATCGAACTTAGCAAACTTCACCTGTTGCACGAGCGGAATCGCGTCCTCAAGCTTCAGCAATGCCTCAGGAACCTTCTCCTTAGCTATCTTGAACTGCTTTGTCATCCGCTGCATCTGCACACCTTCAAGTCTTGCGGCGTTACCCGGTGACGTCCAACCCCATCGACCGTGCCGTTCCGCACACAATCTTTACTGCAGACTCTATGGACTCGCAGTTCAGATCGGGCATCTTTACCTTGGCTATCTTCTCAACATCCTTGGTCGTTATTGTCCCCACCTTAGTTTTATTGGGCTCACCTGAACCCTTAGCGATATTAGCAGCGCGCTTAAGCAGTACCGCCGCCGGCGGGGTCTTAGTGATAAAGGTGTATGAACGATCAGCGTAAACTGTAACGACCGCGGGAATAATGAGCCCGTCTTGACCTGCCGTCTTTGCATTAAACGCCTTGCAAAAGTCCATGATGTTCAACCCGTGTGGACCGAGCGCCGTGCCTACAGGAGGCGCAGGCGTTGCCTTACCGGCAGCAATCTGAAGCTTCACCTGAGCTAGAACTCTCTTCGCCATACTTCCACTCGCACTCCAACACAGGTGTCGCGGAAACCCTGTTCTAGAACTTCTCCACCTGCAAAAAATCTAACTCTACCGGCGTTGCACGACCAAAAATCGTCACCATAACCTTCAAAGTGCTCTTATCGAGGTTGACCTCGTCAACCGTGCCGCTAAAGTTCGTAAAGGGTCCCTCGTTGATGCGCACCTGATCGCCCTTATCAAACATGTACTTCGGCTTTGGCTTCTCGGCGGCAACAGTGACCTGATGCAGAATCTGATCGACTTCCTCTCGAGTCAGGGGGGTCGGCTTCACGCCGGCACCCACAAAGCCCGTGACCTTCGGCGTGTTCTTGACAACGTGCCAGGTATGGTCGGACATATTCATCTCGACCAATATGTAGCCTGGAAAGAAACGCTTCGAACTAACAACTTCCCGGCCGGCTCGCATTTCCAGTACGTTTTCAGTCGGAATCAGAACCTCGCCAATTTCGTTCTGCAGTTCGTAGGCCTGGACGCGCTGTGCGAGCGATTCCGCCACCTTATTCTCAAAACCAGAGTAGGTGTGCACGATATACCACTGCTTTGTTAAGACTTCTGTCATGCGACACCAAACGCATCGAACACCCGCCCCATCACGGCGTTGAGCAGCAGGTCGATCCCCCAAAGATAAATACCGAAAAAGATCGACGTCAGTATGACCACGAAGGTCGTCGCGTACACTTCCTTCTTCGACGGCCAGGTCACGCGTTCCAGTTCGTTCCGAACCTGGGCCAAAAAGGTTCGCGACTGATCCCAAAACCCTATTACACCGCTCATCGTACCGTCTCGACCGTTTCGCCTCCTCCCCCTGCAAGCAGATGGAGGATGTGGATGGCAGGCCAGGAGGGACTCGAACCCCCAGCCCCCGGTTTTGGAGACCGGTGCTCTACCAATTGAGCTNCTGGCCTACANCAATAAAATTCCGCCTACCTCGTCTCCCGATGGGTCGTATGCGTCCGACACCATCGACAGAATTTCTTAATCTGTAGACGATCAGACATAGTCCTTTTGTTCTTGGTCGTGCTGTAGTTACGCCGCTTACACTCGTTGCACGCCAACGAAATAATGTCGCGCATTAACTGGCCCTCAATCCCGTATCCCTACTCCACAATCTCGGTAATAGTACCAGCCCCAACCGTACGGCCGCCTTCACGAATTGCGAACCGCAACCCTTTCTCCAGCGCCACCGGTGTGATCAACTCTACCGCCACTGTTACGTTATCCCCCGGCATTACCATCTCTACACCTTCAGGTAATGTTGATACTCCCGTCACATCCGTTGTACGTAGATAAAACTGTGGTCGATACCCGTTAAAAAACGGCGTGTGACGCCCACCTTCGTCCTTCGTCAGCACGTAGACTTCACCCTTGAACTTCGTGTGTGGTGTGATCGAGCCAGGCTTAGCCAACACCTGCCCACGCTCCACGTCGTCCTTTTCTGTCCCCCGAAGCAAGATACCCACGTTGTCACCCGCCGTACCTTCATCCAGTAGTTTCCGAAACATTTCAACTCCGGTCACCACCTTCTTCTGTGTCTCTGCAAAGCCAACAATCTCAATCTCTTCGCTGACCAACACCTTCCCTCGTTCCACACGGCCCGTCACCACTGTGCCACGCCCGGAAATTGAGAAGACATCTTCAATCGGCATCAAAAACGGCTTGTCCACATCCCGCTCTGGAACTGGGATGTATTCATCCACCGCGGCCATCAATTCCTTAAGCGACTTGGCCGCCTCCTCGTCTCCCTCCAGCGCTTTCAAGGCAGAGCCCTTTATCACCGGCAGGTCGTCCCCTGGAAATTTATATGTGTTCAGCAGTTCCCGTACTTCCAGCTCCACCAGCTCCAGGAGTTCCGGATCGTCCACCGCATCAACCTTATTCAGAAACACCACCAAATACGGCACCCCTACCTGCCGCGCTAGCAGGATATGCTCCCGTGTCTGGGGCATCGGTCCGTCAGTTGCCGCCACAACTAAAATCGCACCATCCATCTGCGCCGCTCCCGTGATCATGTTCTTCACGTAATCGGCGTGTCCCGGGCAATCCACGTGTGCATAGTGACGATTCTCCGTGGTGTACTCCACGTGTGCCGTTGCGATGGTAATTCCCCGCTCTCGTTCTTCCGGTGCGTTGTCGATCGAGTCGAATGACCGGAATGACACCTTGTCGTCCCCAGCCGACAGCACTTTCGTAATCGCTGCCGTTAAGGTCGTCTTCCCGTGGTCAATATGGCCAATTGTGCCGATGTTGACGTGTGGCTTCGATCGATCAAATTTTTCCTTCGCCATGGCTTATTCCTCTCTTCCCCACTCTACCGGCATCGTCCAACCAGCATCCGCAGATGCTGGAGCCGATGACCGGGATTGAACCGGTGACCTCGTCCTTACCAAGGACGCGCTCTGCCAACTGAGCTACATCGGCCACGAATTCGACAATGAAACTCGTCACCCGTCAGCGGCACATTAACCGCCACACACTTATCACCAAGCTCGTTTGGCTTACGTCCCCAAAGATGGAGCGGGAGACGGGGATCGAACCCGCGACCAACAGCTTGGAAGGCTGTGACTCTACCACTGAGTTACTCCCGCGAATCCCCCTCACCCGAGCCACCAAACCCGTCATCCCCTCGGCCAAGGGGCCACTCACTCTTGGTGGCGAGGGGAGGATTCGAACCTCCGAAGCCGCTAGGGCGACAGATTTACAGTCTGTTGCGTTTGACCGCTCCGCAACCTCGCCAACTCTTCATCGTCGCTCAGCGATCCGTTCCATCACCAGCGTCGGTTCTGGGTTGCCTTCCTCCCAATAAAAGTCATAAGTCGCAAATGGTGATACAGCAGAAATCGATGCACCCGATCACATGTCGCACGCCGCTCTCCGAATGTGATTTAGTGACAAAAAAAGATGAGGCCCGAACTCGAAATCCTCTGGAAAGCGCGCCTTGCAATCGCAAATCCATGGAGCTGGCGGAGGGATTTGAACCCCCGACCGGCTGATTACAAATCAGCTGCTCTACCTGACTGAGCTACGCCAGCCAGACAAAACGAGTACTCTAGCACGTATCATGCCATCCCGCAACCAATTATGGACTCAGCATTTAGCGCCATTTCCACCAGAACAGTCACAATACCCATTTTGGGATGAGGGTCAGGCGGTGGCTCGCTGGCGCACAGCCTCAAACAAGGCAATACCGGCCGCAACAGAGACATTGAGACTCGCCAGCTGACCCGCCATGGGGATTGAGACGAGCCAATCGCAGCGGTCACGAACCAGCCGGCGTAATCCTTTTCCTTCACCACCAAGAACAAGAGCAGTTGGCCGTGTGAGGTCAACCTGGTCATACCGATGACTGGCCGCTCCATCAAGCCCAACCGTCCACACACCAGCTGCCTTGAGAGTTTCGAGGGTTCTCGCAATATTTACCACCCGAACAAGCCGGACATGTGCAACTGCACCAGCCGAAGCTTTTGATGCCACCCCGTCTAGTCGTGCTNCCCGCCGTGACTGTCNNATCACCCCNTCCACNCCNGCAGCNTCAGCTGTCCTTAGAATNGCTCCNAGATTCTGCGGNTCCTCGATACCGTCGAGGACAACCAACAGTGGATTACTATTAGCCTGTAGAAGNTCNTCGAGGGTATAGGCCCGAGGTTGGTCAACGTCGGCAACAACTCCCTGGTGCNGCCGGCCTCTGGATGAACGCAGTAATTGGGCATCGGAGCAGNGCCGCACNGCAATGCCTGAGGCTTNAGCCATNCNTACCAATNCACGCAGACGGGAACGCGGTGGATCCTCGACCCTCACCAACTTAACCTGGCCGGCNCGCAACGCTTCCGTAACCGNATTAATGCCGTAAATAACCATTTTNCGANTAACNAACGCCGACAGCCGCCTTAGCNNAGTCCGAGCGCANCCGCAAACGCNGCNGCTCGCTCCCGNCACCCNACAATTGGACTCAAACCNGAAGNGGAGGANAGCTCCGCNCCCCGGTCAATCGCTGGAACCACNGAATCAAGCTCCATGCCATCACTATGTCCNGTCAAAACGATCCGGATCGGGTGAAACAACGTNCGGCCCNTACAGTCCGTNTCGTTTCGCAAGGNGGTCTTNAGTTCGCGAAAGNCTTCCNNGTCTAACCTCGAACGGTGCGCGAGCTCAGCGGCCAGCACTNTAATCACCCGTNGGGCCTNGGGTTGAGAGACCTCGNGCTGAATCTCTGNNTCCATTAGNGTGCNGGGAACATCGAACTCAAATAGAAACTTAAGCCGTTCNGGAATCTGCTCAAGACGATCGACTGCACCCACGGCCAGNTGCGCGATGTACTTCAGAAACGCCGTGCCGTCACTATCAGGGCNGACTGCGAAACCCGCCTTCTNAAAAAACGGGNCAACTAAAGTCNCCAGNCGTTCNGCCGACAGCGCCTTAAGGTTGTGTCGGTTCANCCAGCCTAATTTTTCAGGGTCGAAGATTCCTGNNCTTCGANTNACATCAGCGATTCGAAATCGTCTGGCTAGTTCTTCGANAGGNAGAATCTCATCGTCNCCNCCGGGTGACCAGCCNATAAGTGCAAGGTAGTTCGTGAGCGCTTCGGGAAGATAACCACNCTCACGCANTTCCTCTACCGAAGTGGAACCATGCCGCTTGGATAGCGGAGCTCGNTCAGGCCCCATAACCAGCGCCAGATGAGCGAAGCNTGGCTGCACNAATCCCANCGCTTCGTAAAGGAGAAGCTGGCGNGGTGTNTTTGAGATGTGATCCTCCCCGCGAACAACATGGGAAATTTTCATCAGTGCGTCGTCAACAACAACAGCAAAATTGTAGGCTGGNCGNCCGTCTGACCGCATGATGATCGGATCNCCTATGATCTCGCCGCTGAAGCTAACGGTCCCCCGAACGAGNTCATCGAACTCAACCTGATCGACCTCAGGCACCGCAAANCGAATCGCNGCGGGTTCTCCAGCATCCAATCGGCGCCGGACGATATTNGTTGCCAATGTTCGACATGTTCCTGGATAACGTGTAGGCCGACCTGCTGCCACGGCAGCTCGNCGATTTGCCTCCAATTGNTCGAATGAACAGAAGCAGTGGTAAGCAGCCCCACGTCCGAGCAATTCATCGGTATAGGCCTTGTAGGTNTCGAGACGTTCTGATTGGCGATANGGACCAAATGGACCACCAAGGTCNGGNCCCTCGTCCCAGGTAATGCCCATCCATNGCAAATCCTGAAGGATNCCNTCTTCAAANTCTCGGGTTGAGCGTTCGGTATCGGTGTCCTCAATCCTCACAACCATTGTGCCATTGGCACCTCTGGCAGCCAACCAGTTGAAGAGCGCTGTCCTAGCATTACCAACATGCAAATAGCCGGTCGGGCTAGGCGCAAAGCGAAGTCTCATGAAGNTACGCTCTCCGTCGACAGATGGTCNNCTGGCCCCAACTGCNCTATTGCATGAACAGCGATNGCCTCACCGTGNCCGAGAGGTCCAATACCCTCATTNGTTTTACCCTTGATGCCAACGTCAGCCACTGTNATGCCGATGGACGNCGCNATATTCTCACGCATCGCATCNATNTACGGACCGAGCNTAGGCNCTTCNGCAATCACAACGACGTCAACATTTCTTACGGNAAACCCTCGGTTGCGTACGATTTCATATGCCCCNGCCANTAAGTCCANNCTTGANGCATCCTTCCANTTTCGNTCTGAGTCNGGGAAGTGTTGACCTATATCTCCNGCTGCAGCCGCACCCAATATTGCATCAGCTANCGCGTGGCACACNGCATCTGCGTCCGAGTGGCCAAGCAACCCGGACTCATGAGGAATNGTTACGCCACCNAGAACCAGTGAACGTCCCTCGACAAGACGGTGTAAATCGTATCCAATTCCTATGCGCATTTCAGCGTTAACCTCNGACNGCTCAACGCGCGCACGGGCGATTTCTAAATCTNGTGCCGTAGTCAACTTAACATTACCTAGATCCCCATCAACCAGACGCACNGTATGTCCAGCACGCTCAACTANCATTGCCTCATCTGTNACTTCCATACCAGCCGCGCCAAACGCCAGNCCATCCTNTAACACGCTTCGGCGAAATACTTGCGGGGTCTGAGCTAAGTAAATAGTGTCCCTTGGAAGCGTCGTATCAACAANNNGTGAACCNTCTGCTCTATCAACCAGTTTCACAGTATCCTGCGCAACAAGTGCTGCAATTGCAGCACCATNTTNNAGGGCAGCATCCAAAGTACGATCGATNACTTCTGCGGAAACGAACGGGCGNGCAGCGTCATGCACGGCCACCAAATCGGNATTNTGGGGAACAAGNGCGAAGCCCATCGCTACAGAGTCCTGGCGACGCGGTCCTCCCCCAACAACACGTGTTGGCGTTCGCCGACTGGAAANGTCTGCAGCGTAGCGTGCCGTCAATTCGGTCGGTAGAACGACAATAATCTCATCAACCCGTGGATGTCGGTCGAACGCATCCAGACTANGGCCAAGCACTGTTGTGTCNCCCAGNGCCAAAAACTGTTTNGGAATCTCTGCCCCCATCCGAAAACCACTACCNGCCGCTGCGACGATGGCCACAATGTGCATAGACTGTTCCAACTCTCTACTTGGCTTCCAGTTNCTTCCTNGCAGCCCACGACATGATTGCGCGGGGACCTATGAATTGCATCACACGCGCAGTCACTGTATCTACCGTCGAAGCCACNANGCTNGAATCCACATCCAGTGGAGCGAATACAACAACCATCGCGCTCGTGGTCGAGGAAGTGATCATGGTGCGTACNGAATCTGACGAGGGGTTACCAAACGCACCGATNTGGTCNCTAAGAACCAGCCGACCANCCACATGGACGTCGTCTTTTCNGATTCCTGAATAANCCTCACCCTGGCGACCGCGTCGACATTCAATCACACCATGGATCTGATCGGCGTCATAAAGGCCAAAGGGTAACCGAGACTCTACGGAACACCAGTTACACACATCAACCAGAGCGTTGACNCGNGGTANCGGTTCNCCCCGACGTACGCGCCTGAGCAATGCNTCTGATGAGGGNCGGCGCTTCGTCGGATCGATTCCGAGCCTCCGATACAATCCGCGAACGGCCATGGTCACGTCGTCANGGCCATCTGTANCCCGGAGTGCAGTGNCGGCNTCAGCNAANGGCTCATCCAANGAAGGTTCACGAATCACAACNCTGAAATCNGTTACTCGAATTCCCACTAAACGAACAAAGGCACCTAGCTCNGNCGTGATCGAAATGTTGACCTCCGNACCCTGGCCGGCGTCGGACATCATTGNTTGATTACCGTTCCANTCTGGGCTCTCTCGGCNNCATCACCACCCAAAGCNGTTGNAACGATGTGCTGGACCCGNTCGGCTAGTTCCGCNGCTTGGCTACGTGATAGNCCCTTAGTCATAATCGGTCGNTGTACNGTCAGCGTCACCTGGCCNGGACAAGTCATGAGTCGTCCNCGGCGCATTATGTGACGACTGCCGTTGACCGNCAGCGGCACCACCGGCATNCCAGCCTCAATGGCNAGAACNAAGATTGCTCTTTTAAATTCCNGGAGACTTCCATCAATCGANCGNGTGCCTTCGGGAAATACGATTAAGGAGAGNCCGAGGCGCATGATGCTCGTAACCCGTCTGAAAACCTCAGTACCCGGCCTCGACCGATCGACGAGCACGTGCCCAGTGCGCCTCAGATGCCACCCTAACATTGGAAATCGACCCAGTGACTCCTTTGCGATGATTCGTAATTGGAACGGTAGTGACCAAAAAATAATTGGGATATCGTAAATGCTTTGATGATTCGCGGTGAAGACGTAGGTTTCATGCGGCGCTAGAAGGTCCTGACCGTGAACATCAACATTCACTCCGGTCGTCGCCAAAATCAACCATGACCAGGTGCGGGCACAAAGATGGCCGAAGTCGCCACGCCCACCAAAGACACTTGAACCAATCGACAGTACACCCAGCACAATGGTGTACACACCAATCATAGGAATCAGAAAAAAAACGGTTCGCCACCAATGAAATGGAAAGGTCGACACTGCGTAATCGGCTCAGGCGATCAATACATCGAGTGCCTCGTCAACCGCCCGCACAGGGATCGTTTCAAAGTCCTCGATGTCAAGTTTCTCGTGATTGGCTGCAGGCACAACACAGCGCCGAAACCCGAGCTGTGCTGCTTCTCGGACCCGGAGTGCGGCTTGGCTAATGCCCCGCACCTCACCCGCCAGTCCAACCTCTCCGAATACGGCAGTACTCGCGTCAATCGGGCGGTTACGAACGCTTGACGCAACAGCCGCGACAATTCCTAAATCAGCTGCGGGCTCGTTTACATTCATTCCGCCTGCGATGTTCACGAAGACGTCATCGCCAGAGACGTTGAGACCAACTCGCTTCTCTAATACAGCTAGCAGTAGCCCAAGACGATGCTGGTCAATTCCGCTCGCCGTACGACGAGCCGTGCCGTACGTACTTGTGCTAACGAGAGCCTGCACTTCGACAAGGATTGGTCGAGAGCCCTCTACACAACAAAGGACGGCCGAGCCCGGTGCGCCAGCGGACCGCTCCGCGAGAAACAGCTGCGAAGGATTGGCCACTGGCTGAAGTCCTCCGTCAGTCATTTCAAAAACGCCGAGCTCGCTCACAGCTCCATACCGATTCTTTACAGCACGAACTATCCGATGGGACTGATACCGCTCCCCTTCGAAGTACAACACGGTGTCAACGATATGCTCTAGCGTCTTGGGTCCGGCGAGTGCGCCGTCCTTGGTGACGTGACCGACGAGAAAGGTTGGAATGTGATGGCTCTTGGCACTGAACAGCAACTGGGTGGCCGCTTCGCGGATTTGACCAATGCTTCCAGGTGCCGACTGCAACTTGGGCGAAAACACAGTCTGCACGGAGTCAATGACGATGAGCGCTGGCTGTCGTCGTGCAATCTCCTCTAGAATCCGTTCCAGACAGGTTTCAGCAAATAAGAAAAGCGGGGCCTGGCCTATACCCAGGCGTTCGCCCCGAACTTTGATTTGATGCTCAGATTCTTCCCCGGAACAATAGAGCACCGGCCCGCTCACGGCCGCAACACGAGCCGCCGCCTGCAAAAGTAGGGTCGATTTACCAATCCCGGGTTCTCCTCCAAGGAGAACCAACGACCCGGGTACTGCGCCACCACCAAGTACTCGATCGAGCTCATTAATACCAAGTGACAAACGGTCCATTTGGGCCATTTCGACATCGGCATATAGACGCGCGCCTTCCGTTGACGTGAGGCCCAGTCTGGCCTCGTCATCCGACGGTGCTGGACCGACCCGTTCTTCAACGAAAGAGTTCCATGCGTCGCAACCCGGACACCTTCCAAGCCACTTTGACTCCTGGGCACCGCAGGTTTGACACACAAAGCAGGTACGGGACTTCATTCTTCGCACACCACCTGCACGCTGTCGTCCATTAGTGACGATCGCCGACTCAACGATGTGTCGTCGTTTGGTTCTCGAAGCGCGTGAATTCTTTGAGAAACGCTAAACGCACTGTGCCGACCGGACCGTTCCGTTGCTTACCAATGATTACTTCAGCCGTGTTCTCATTCTCGGCCTTATGGTCATACACATCTTCNCGGTAAATGAACAACACTACATCAGCGTCCTGTTCAAGCGCGCCCGACTCGCGAAGGTCTGAAAGCTGAGGGCGGTGTTCAGAACGCGACTCCGGCGCTCGGCTGAGTTGCGATAAGGCAATAACCGGGACCCCGAGCTCCTTTGCCAAACCCTTTAGGGAACGAGAAATCGACGCCAGTTCTAAGTTCCTGTTTTCGAACCGCCCGCGACCTTGCATCAACTGAAGGTAATCGATAATCAGCAGGTGCAGACCGTGCTCTGACTTCAGTCGGCGCGCTTTAGCGCGCATCTCAAGAACACTAAGTGACGTCGAGTCATCGATAAACACGCGGGCCTCCCCCAAAACTCCGAGGGCCTCCGACAACTTCTTATATTCCTCACTACCGAGAAAACCACCGCGGAACTGGCGTGCGTCGACTCTGGCCTCAGAAGTGAGCATCCGAAGGAATAACGCCTGCTTCGACATCTCCAGGCTAAACACGCCAACCGTCTTTTCGGTTTTGGTGGCCACGTGTTGCGCGATATTCAGAGCCAAGCTGGTCTTACCCATTGACGGCCGCGCCGCTATGATCACCAAATCGGACGGCTGAAACCCAGACGTCTTATTGTCGAGGTCTGTGAAGCCACTTGGGACGCCCGTAAGAAAGCCTTGTTGATTCTGGAGCTTTTCAAGGGTGTCAAGACCGCCCGGGACAAGATCACGAAGGCTTTGAAAACCTTCTGTTAGCCGACCATCAGCAATCTGAAAGATCTCTGATTCCGCTTGGTCCAGTTGGACCTCTGGCTCAACTTCAGCCTGGTAGGCCGTTGTGAGAATCTTGTTGGCGGAGCCAATGAGGCTGCGGAGAGTCGCTTTTTCCTTAACAATTTTTGCATAGTACTCAACGTTTGTTGATTTTGGTACGCCGTCGACGAGCGCTGCAATGTAAGCTGGGCCACCTACCTCATTTAAGTTACCCGCGCGGTTCAGCTCTTCCTTGAGCGTAACGAGGTCAATAACTTCATCGCGGTCAGTAAGACTGACCATCTTGTCAAAGATTTGTTGATGGGCATGCCGATAGAAATCTGGAGAATCGATTAGCTCGGCCGCACGATTAAATTGCTCGTTGTCAATGAGCACGGCTCCGAGTACGGCCTTCTCGGCCTCCAAATTGTGNGGAAGTGNNCGCTCAGATACAGGNGTCTCAGGCATAGCTANCGTGTCCGTCGCNGNCCGGTGCGATTACCNCACCAGGNTNCCGTTNNGAGGGTNNCNCNGAACCNTTNAGCACNAAGCCGNATAGGCNAAGCGCCGTGAGNNNCGCAGTTTACCAAAGACNGCGANGGAGNNAAGACGTTTCCCTAACTCCTTACTCGTCTANNACTTCTTTNATNACCTTGAGNGCNACCTGCGCCGTNACTTCGCGGTGNACNTTCANCGGAATGGANAACTCACCNAGCTNCCTAATAGGCTCACCCAANTGNATCTTNCGCTTNTCNACATCNATCTGTTGAGNNGCCAGACNCTCNGCNATATCAGCTGCNGTGACNGAACCNTATAAGGTGTCCTGCTCACCCACACGCCGCGCGATAACNCACTCGGCNGAACCCAACCTCGCTGCNAAAGCCTCTGCCGTTTGTTTATCNGCCGCTTCACGGACCTCNGCGAGTTTNCGCTNGTGTTCAATCTGTCGACGGTTATTTTCCGTTACCGGCAANGCTANCTTCCGCGGTAGGAGGTAATTCCGAGCGTAGCCCCTTGCGACCTTGACAACATCACCACGCCGCCCAAGGTTATCGATGTGTTCCCGAAGAATGATATCCATGCATTCACTCCGACGGCCCAGTNCCCTCAGTANCCNACCAGCCTGCAGACCCTAATCTGNNACGTAGGGTATGAGCGCCAGCTGACGAGCACGTTTAATTGCCGTCTGCAATTTTCGTTGGTGCGTCGCGCATGTNCCTGAAAGGCGACGCGGCTGGATCTTGCCACGNTCAGGAATGAACGGCATCAGCATCCGCGCATCCTTATAGTCGATGTAATCGACCTTTTCGACACAAAACCGACACACTTTTCTACGGCGAAACAGACCGCTTTTTCGGCCGCCGCGGTCATCCTTCTTCTTGCTGTCCTTGCGACCACCACCTTCGTTTTCCAACCATAAACTCCCCTTATTCCTTTTCTTCAGCCGCTGCCTCTACGGGAGCTCGCGCAGTTGGAGCCTCCGGCGGTAATCCACGCGCAGCCCGACGGCGCTTACGCGTTTCGGCTCGTCTGGTTGCTGTGCGCTCAGCAACGTGAAGCTCTTCGTCCACTCGCACCACCAGATGGCGGAGTACGTCTTCTGCCACTCGAAGTCGCCGCTCTAACTCGGTCACCATTTCGCCTGAACCCAACAGAAGCTCAAGCACATACGTCCCTTCTTTGCAGCGATTGACCTCATAAGCCAACCTTCGCTTGCCCCAGTTTTCAGTCTTCTCAATACGTCCGTCGAATTTTCCCACAATCGCTTCGACCTGCGTATGCAACTCCGCCACGACTTCATCAGTCGCGTTTGGCGACACGATGTAGACTAGTTCGTACTGCCTGAGTGTTGACATAGAGCTCCTTTTGGACTTGACGGCCACCCCACAGGTGGCAAGGAGTCGTAGGGACTCGCGCGTCGATTATCCTAAGCGCTTCGAGTGCGCTACGTGCGCACCTGACTGCTAAGAGTGTTCACTGTTCTCCTTATCCGCAACCGACGATTCAGGTTCCGGACCATTGAAACGATTCATAACGTATCCGATGTCATTACCAACGAACGCATCGACGGCGTCAGCGGCTCTCGCGATTGAGTCGCGAATAGCCAATTCCTCAGAAGTTTCGAATCTCGACAGTACATGAGCTGCGAGATCACGCCGCACATCCCCGCGTCCCACACCAACACGAAGACGAGAGACCCTCTCCGTTCCAAGCACGTCGATTATCGACGCAAGCCCGTTGTGCCCCCCATCTCCACCACTTGCTCGAGCCCGCAACCGCCCAAGGGGCAACTCCACATCCTCTGCCACGATAAGCACATCGTCAAGTGTAATCCGATAGTAACGAACCAAGGCGGCAACTGCCAACCCACTTCGGTTCATAAATGTTAGGGGCTTAACCACCAGCAGTCCAGGGTCAACACCCCGAGTTTTCGCTATAACGGCCTCGGTTGGTGCTGACTCAAACTCAAGCGAATGTCGGGTCGCTACTTCACCCACCACATCGAAGCCGACGTTATGCCGTGTGCCTTGATACTTACGGCCAGGATTGCCCAGCCCAACAATCAGTCGCACGCTCAGTCAAGGTCGGAGTAGCAAGATTACGAGGAGGATTCCTCGCCACTCTCCTCCTGCTCAGCCTTGCCCTTCTTGATTACCTCAGGCTCGGCGGCTTCGCCCTCAGCTCCTGCCTCACCTTCAGCCACTACCTCAGGCTCCTCTTCAACTTCGGCCTTCGGTGCCACCACATGAACGAGTAGAGCGTCTGGAGAGCTGACCGGCGTCCATTTGACTCCTTCGATCACTTCACGGAGCCGGACACCTTGGCCAATCATCAATTCGCTCACGTCAACTTCTAAATGCTCTGGAATATCAGCCGGTAGGCACTCAACCTCAACCTCTCGATTCACGAAATCCAAGAGTCCACCTTCTTGCTTCACACCAACTGCCTCGCCCTTGAGAGTCACAGGCACCGATACCCTAATGACTCGGTCCATAGCGACTCGATAAAAATCAACGTGTAAGAGGTGATTCCCTATCGGATCGAGCTGGTAGTCCTTTACCAGCACCTGCGTCGACTTTCCACCATCAACCGTTAGGCCGATGATGGTGTTGATACCGGATTCTGAGTTAATAATCCGCATCAAAACTTTAGGGTCGAATGAAATCGGCGTTCCATTCCCATTCTTCTTCTTCGCGGCGCCACCGTAAACAATCGCAGGAATTCGTCCGTCTCGACGAAGCCGGCGTGTTTCGTTCTTGCCAAATGTCTGCCGCGTAACCGCTTCCAAAGTTGCTTCCATAAGTACGTGCCTTTGTCAGGGCGTAGAGTCCATCGACTCACGCACCGCTCAAACGAACAATGATGACACAGACGTCTCTTCGTGAATACTTTGTATCGCTTTGCCCAATAATTGTGCCACCGAAAGAACGCGAAGCCTGTCGGATTTGGTATGAGCTTCACCCAACGGAATGGTGTTGGTTACAATCAACTCCTCCAGCGGTGATTGCTCAATCCTCTCCAATGCAGGTCCGGAAAGAACGCCGTGCACTGCACATGCCAGAACTCTTCTAGCTCCAGCGTCAGCGAGCGCGTGAGCCGCATTGCAAAGTGTTCCTGCTGTATCGACGATATCATCCTGAATGATGCATACGCGGCCCCCAACCTGGCCAACAACATTCATTACCTCAGCCGTTCCGTCGTCCGATCGCCGTTTATCAACAATTGCCAAATCAGCGCCGAGCCTCTTGGCATAGGCCCTAGCACGCTCAGCACCGCCAGCGTCTGGCGAGACTAAGGTCAACTCAGACTCATCAAGAGTCGACAAGTATTCAATGATAACCGGCGCTGCGAATAGGTGGTCGACCGGAATATCAAAAAAGCCCTGAATTTGAGCCTTGTGCAGGTCCATTGTTAGAACGCGATTGGTACCAGCGGCGCCAAGCAGATTCGCAACAAGTTTGGCTGAAATAGGCACGCGCGGCTTGTCTTTCCTGTCCTGACGCGCATAGCCGTAGTACGGCATGACCGCCGTGATCCGCGAGGCTGACGAGCGGCGGAAAGCGTCGATCATGACGCATAATTCGACTAGATGGTGGTCAACTGATTTACAAGTCGGCTGAACAACGAATACATCTGTGCCACGGATGTTCTCGTCGATTTGAAAAGAGACCTCGCTGTCAGGAAACCGCCGAAGCCTAGCTTGGCCCATAGGAATCCCCAAAACATCGGCAATCTCCTGGCCAAGCGCCGGATGCGCCGATCCCGAAAACAACTTAAGCTGTCCGCTACCCATGGTCCTCTACTAACACAATTTGGCTGGGGCGGAAGGATTCGAACCTTCGAATACGGGCTCCAAAGGCCCGCGCCTTACCGCTTGGCGACGCCCCAATCCTCGTCACCAGTCGCTGAGGCGTCAACCGGCCTCGCCCCAAACGGCCCGCGGCAAAGCCGCCGAGCCGTAAAGACGACACACACCAACAAAAATGGCAAAGGCTTACACTCTAGGGCTGGCAAGAAAACGCTGGCGCAAATCCCGAGTCTATACGATGGATCAGCCCCCTGCAAGCAAGCACAAGAGAATGCTTTGTGCCATTCTAGCATCTGAATCCCCAACCCTCGAGCTGGAATCGACCATCTTCACACCTTGGTCCTAGAGTGCAGTCTCACAGTTAAGTTACGTCTCCACGAGTCACTGTCCTCGTCATAATGACACGCCATTCTCGGCGTCGCAGGGCCGCTGCAGCTGCTGCGGCATCTCGTCTACGTGAAAACAGTCCGAACACGCAGGAACCACTGCCCGACATAGAGGGATGTGTAGCTCCCGCTCGTCGCAGTGCAGTCTTCATGCGCCGTATTTCAGGGTATTTGGCAAGCACGGCGGGCTCCAAATCGTTGACCAGCTTAGCCACTCNCGACAGGTCGGCCGCCCGCGGAGCAAGCGGNTCTCGNGATTCCACNGGTCGAATACGACGCGGTGCTANATCAAACCAGCCGTAGGCTGCCGCGGTTGAAACACCGAAGTCGGGNATTAAGAGTACCGCCCAATNCTTGGGNAGATCGANNAGGGGAAACANCTCGTCTCCAGCTCCNAGCCCAAGTGCNGTCCCNCCGAGGAGAAAGAAAGGAACATCGGCGCCAATCTTAGACGCAACGCGATGGCAAATCGAAACACTCAACTCATCAGGCCAGAGAGCCGACAGTGCGCGAAGCATTGCGGCGGCATCAGTACTGCCACCGCCCAAACCCGCTTCGAGGGGAATCCGTTTGTCGATCACGACCGAGAGGTCACGTGGCGTACCACGGCCAACTATGCGGAAGGCCCGGACGGCGGCCTCCCACACAAGGTTGTCCCGGCCGATCGGCACAGACGGGTCATTACATCGAAGTTCGAAGGGACCAGGACGAACCGTAACTGTCAGACAATCTGCCAGTTCGATTGACTGATAGACCGTCCGTAACTCATGCAGTCCGTCGGCTCGACGCCCTATGACTCTCAGGTCAAGGTTGAGTTTTGCGTGGGCTCGAGTTACGAACCGTTGACGTCTCATGGAGAACCCAGCTTGAATAAATCTACCGGCCGGCCCCTTCGACCGACGCCCGAAGTGGTCCTCGAGCGCGAAGTTCGTTCAGAGTCATCGGAACAGCATCGGGGGGAATGTCGAGCACAAAAGTTCCAGCGTCCAAGGTTGTATTTATTCTGACTTGTGACAGCAACACTGTGAGGTCCACCGCGCCCAACGCTGAGTTCAAGGAGGTCAGACGAACCTGAGCAGGCACGCGACCCGATAATTCGCTGTACTCGCTGAGCCAGCCAGAACGACGTATCGCAACAATTCGTCGAACATCCCCAACTCGCCGCAGATATACAAGGCTGCCGTCAGAAGTCTCAATCATCCACCAATCTTGTCCGTAGGACACGCCGGTGCGGGCCTGCACCGTTTCCGGCAGGCAACCGCTAAGCACGTAACGAAGGTCATCTGGTGTCAAGGCAATACCGGTCAGCGCACCAACGATATCAATTGCAGACGGTCCAACAAGAGCACGGGATTCCCGCGGCATCAACAACGCCGCACGCCCGGGTTGCGCAACGAAGATAAACGCTGGTTGGCCAAACGGCGCCAGCCCCTCGAGACGGACGGCACCGGGCTCGGCCAGGCCCGCCAGCACCCGCCCACGTAGTCGACTGTCGCCCACCCGTCCCGATAGCCTCAGTTCGGCTAATACAGTATTCAAAGTGCAATACCGCGTGATCACTTCAGTGAATGCTTCTTCAAAATCTGGAAACGGTGACCCTGGTCCCGAGGGTAAGTTTTGCCGATGCGAAGCACAGGCCCCGGTCCAACAAGCTAGGAGGACGACTCCCACCACCCGCAGTCGGCGAGTCAGGATCCTAATCTCTTGAACAACCATGAAGGGCATCCAAGCGCCCGCGGGTGTCAGCGCCCAACGCGTTCCCTAGCATCCCTAATTTTACGTTCGATGGTCGGCAGGTCAATCGATTCAGCATCGCCCACAATTGCTCTCTCCCACGTTTCGATGGCTTCTGTGTAGCGACCACGTTGGAAAAGCAAATCGCCGAAGTGATCCTGAATAACAGAATTCTGCCTCAATTGTTCACTGGCCTGGCGCAAATAGGTTTCCGCCAAATCCCATTTCTCAAGCTTGAAGTATGCCCATCCAAGACTGTCGAGGTAAGCGCCGTTATGAGGGGCAGACTCAAGCGCTCGTTGGATCAACTGGACCGATTCATGGAGGCGTTCGCCCCGATCAGCCAACATATAACCAAGATAGTTCAATGCCATGTGATTGGACGGATCCCGTTCGAGCGCGGCACGCAATGCAAGTTCAGCATCGGTGTATTGGGCTTGTTGCTCGAAAATTACTCCAAGCTGGAATGGAATCAACGAGTCCGCTGGGAATCTCCGTTCAGCATCTTTTAGTGTCCCCACCGCATCTTGTACACGCCCGGTTTCAACCAGCAGATTCGCCATGCCAATGTGTGCAACGGGTTCATCGGCATGGTCCGAAAGAGCGGTTTCCATTACCACTATGCCTTGATCGGTTTGGCCAGATAACACTAAAGCGTGGGCGTACATCCCGTCGAGTTGGAGATTGCCGACATGACGCTCTCGTGCAACCGACAGACTCTTNACAGCATCNNNGATCCGTCGGCTNTCTAGATAGGCTNGCCCGAGATACACTTCTGGCGTGGGNTCGCTTGGTGCTACGTCACGGGCCAGTTCGAACGCAGCAACCGCCACACCGTCNTCTCCNGACGCTTGATACGNAACGCCGCTCTCCAANAGAAGCATCGNTAACTCGTGNGGTGCCTGCCCGTTCTCTCGAAGACGCTTCACGAAAGATTCGACAGCATCGACCAACTCCACTTGCNGTCCCTGCTCTAAATACACCTGGACCAACGCATAGATNCCGCGAGTGCCACTAGGCTCAAGCT
Source organism: Acidobacteriota bacterium (assembly GCA_002720285.1). Lineage (GTDB taxonomy): Bacteria > Acidobacteriota > Vicinamibacteria > Vicinamibacterales > UBA823 > UBA11600. Next base: position 43,174 of record PBHT01000004.1, read on the forward strand.
CTATCACNCGCTGCGCTGCANCTTCCGCGGCATCGAAGTTCTTCAACTGGCGCTCGACTTCAGACAACAGATAAAGCGTCANNGCGTCTGTTGGNCTCNCCTCAANGACCTTCTTGATTACGTCGCGCGCACTCTCTCGATCTCCGGCGTTGAGCAACGATACAGCCCAACGTCGTTTNAGNTCGGNATNGCTCGGACGCCTAGANACCACACGCTCNTAGGTATCTGCGGCCTCACGCCAACGTCCGATNGACTCGTAGAGCTCAGCNAGAGCGTTCAGCATACGAACNGANCGAGGACGACTTCCTACGGCTTCTTCAAGGGTCTCTACAGCTTCNGNAAGGCGNNCACTTTCAACATACGCGCGGACAAGAAGNAGNAACCCGTCAACAAATCCTGGNCGATCACGNACGAACGGCTCNAGCGTCACTATTGCCTTGTCAACGGCACCGGTCTCCACNTACAGCCTCGCCAGAATGAAAGTGATTCGCCCATCGAGTTCCCCTGNAACAACTGCCTGTTCCAAGTGTGTTAGCGCCCGCCCTCGATATANTTCAGCCTCTGACGANCNTCGGCCATCACGNTGTTCNAGCNTTTNTTCTGAGAGTGTNGCGAAAATNAGTCCTAACACGCGGTGTGCCTCGCCGTATTCAGCGTCCAAGGTAAGGGCACGTTCNGCTACCCTAATGGCATCTGTCGTCTGCCCAATCTGNGCATACAGAGCCGCCTGAGCTGCTGGAATGGCNGCCGCGTCTGGATCCAATTCCGCAGCACGACTCAATAAGTCAATTGCANGAACTACNTCGCCAGAATCTTCTAGNCGAAGCGACTGAATAAAAAGCTCNTAGGACTGAGCCCGGTCTTCGTACTCCTGCAACGGNNCCGACGAATTACNCGGTAGTTGACCTGCCGCACCAGTAGCAGCCACGNTGAACACGANAATGGCCACGCCACCCANCAAGCGGATATCCATAATTCAGTGCGATTGTTCCACACGGCCAGTAAGCCAGCAAGCTTNCCGGTGATTCACAAGGTGACCCGAAGGCNTCTGGTATAGTTCGGNNAAGGAAGCCATCTTTTTNAGGAGATATANCGTNNNGNTNGACCCTGAATTACTCNAAATTCTTGCTTGTCCGAGTTGTAAAACACCTGTCGAGCCAGTNAAAGANGGCNCGGGCCTTAAATGCCTACANTGCAGTCGAGTCTANCCGGTCANGGATGATATCCCGATCATGCTCGTTGATGAGGCGACCATTGAAGATTAAAGAATGNCGGATAAACAGNTGTGCTNGATAACNCGACCTCCGTTAACNTCGCAGGGACCACGGACACCCNGCTGAATTGACGTTTATGTCCCTCAACCCAGAAACGACANTTCCCCGCCTTGAGCGTGCAGCATTTATTGCNCTCGCCACNTTTGTCGCAGCACTGCAGATATCGATTGCCCTNGCCAATATTCTATTAACCATTACCGGTGTGCTGTGGNTAGCATTGCTGATCAAGAAACAGGAGCGGGTCACNGNNCCACNGTGGTTTTGGNTNCTCNTGGCCTACGCCGCNCTGACGTTGNTGTCTTCCGTGACATCGNTAGTNCCGATCACCAGCGTTATCGACTCNAAGCAACTACTGCTGTTCTTAATCGTTCCNGGTGTTTATCGTCTCGCACGAGGCCAGAGAGCNCTCACGATCGCAACCGTGATCATTTCGGTAGGCGCNGCCAGCGCGATTATCGGGATCGCNCAATATGGCATTTTTGANTANGACAACCTTGGNCGCCGACCACAGGGATCATTGACCCACTACATGACCTACTCGGGCTTGTTGATGTTAGTGTCGGGGATGGCGGCNGCNCGACTACTCTTCCATGGACGNGACCGAACTTGGCCAGCCTTNGTCATGCCGGCCTTNCTCGTCGCACTTGCTCTCACTTTCACGCGAAGCGCCATGGTAGGCANCTGTGTTGGAATAGGNTTGTTGTTCGTACTNAAAGACCTCCGGTTACTGTTACTGGCGCCGATCNTCGCCGGCCTTTTCATAGNCGNGGCCCCAGAACAGATAACCGCCCGCCTATANTCGACCTTCGATCCACAGAATGAGACCGTGCGAGATCGGATNGCAATGATGCGNACTGGCGTTCGCCTAGTACGCGACTACCCACTGATGGGTGTNGGTCCAGATATGGTGGAAGGNGTCTATGCCGACTACCGAGACCCNGCAGCCNTNCAGGANTCAAATCCTCACTTACACAACGTNCCGATTCAAATCGCAGCCGAGCGAGGCCTCCCTGCNCTTNTNGNGTGGATCGCNCTGATTGTGGCGGTAACACGAGGCNTNGTCCACCNGCTGCGAACCNGCNCTTACCGGTNCCTACCAGCCGGGGGCCTGGCAGCCGTTGGNAGCATGCTNGCCGCTGGCATGTTCGAATACAACTTTGGCGACTCTGAATTNCTGATGCTGTGGCTCGTNTTGGTCACTCTGCCGTTTGCCGCGGANGCNGAGCCCANCACTAGCGANCAGCCAACTACAGAANCNGCGTGACCGATCTATCGCCTACCCGCGCACGTGCTATTGTCGAGCGGTTTGAGCCACTGACCGTCCTCGTCGTGGGCGATGTAATGATNGACCATTTCNTAATTGGTCAAGTTGAGCGNATCTCTCCCGAGGCNCCGATNCCGGTGATGGCNTTTGACCANGAGGAGTACCGGNTCGGTGGNGCGGCNAACGTTGCAAANAATGTCAGGTCACTAGGTGGNCGTGTATCGCTCGTTGGCGCCATNGGCGNAGACGAACCTGGTCAGCNGCTATTGTCCGAGCTNCGTTCCGCTNCCATCGATGCCACAGGTATCATCGTNGCTTCCGATCGTCCAACCACNCGGAAGCTGCGTATCGTAGCCAGTCGAAATAAGCAGGTTGCGCGAATTGATTTCGAAACCGAGAGNGNACTGGCACCCAAATACGCTCAGGAGCTGCTCGCCCATCAGTCCGAAGCTNCCNNGAAGGCCGACATCATAGTTGTGTCNGATTACCTAAAGGGCGTCATAACCTCGGAACTCATGACACAGGCACTGTCAGCGAGCCGNGCACGAGNGNTTCCCATCCTGGTCGACCCGAAGATACCCCACCTCGACTTCTACACCGGATGCACGCTATTGACACCGAATCATCACGAGGCTTCGACTGCAACTAACTCTGTCATTCACACCGACACGGAGGCACAACAGGCTGCACGTAGCCTTCGGTCAAGATTGGGATGTGAGAGCGTACTCATAACACGCGGNGAACATGGACTGTGGCTGTTGGACGGCTCTGGCAGTGCAGCGGAGCCACGAGAAAAANCTTTACCGGCCGTAGCACGCGAAGTTTCNGACGTCACCGGTGCAGGTGATACGGTAATCGCNACACTGGCGCTCGGACTTGCAGCTGGTGCAACGCTGACCGANGCTGCACAACTGGCCAACCAGGCCGCCGGTCTCGCCGTGGCNANGTTCGGNCCAGCAANCGTGTCGGCTGAAGAACTTCTTGAGGCATGCACAAATCAATAATTTCTGACATNTCGGTCAANCCATTCCAACCATTACTAGCNANNAATGTTGACGAATTTCGGATTCAGTGCCAGAAATGACGCCGGCCGGTCATCACCATCGCGANGTCGTGTTCGTCCGCAGCCGNAACGACTTCAGCATCCCGCTTTGATCCGCCGGGTTGCACCACTGCCGTGGCACCAGCCTNAGCGATTGCATCAAGACCATCCCTGAATGGAAAGAAACCATCCGACGCGACGACTGTGCCTCCGAGCTTCTCGCCAGCCTTAAGAACCGCCATGTTTACAGCATCGACTCGGCTCATCTGACCCGCACCGAGTGAAACAGTCCGGTCACCGCGTGCAAAAANGACGGCGTTCGACTTTGCGTGGGCNCAGACCCTCCAAGCAAATCGCAGCGCACGCCACTCNTCATCGGANGGGACCCGCTTNGTNACNACNCGGAGCNACGGATTNGGAACNNCATCGTTCCANGGTTGAGCCGCTTCATCAANGACATCTCGACATTGCAAGAGCCAACCACCAAGGATCGACCTGACATCCCTTCGTCCAACACGGCCCTCCCGAACGGANGAAAGGTCAACCNNAAGGACACGCATCGCTTGTTTTTTAGATAGAATCCCGACCGCTTCANTGTCTACACCAGGTGCCACAACNCCTTCAATAAACGTCGAGGTGATGGCCGTAGCAGTTGCGACGTCTATCGGCCTGTTCAAACCGACAATCCCACCAAACGCCGAAAGCGGGTCGGTCTCNCGTGCCNNAANGTATGCCTCAACAATCGAGGCAGCCGTGGCAACGCCACANGGNGTGGTGTGCTTCAGAACAGCNGCCGCNGGTTCCTCGAACTCGAGCANAAGCCGTGNGGCGGCATCGAGGTCAAGGAGGTTNGTAAAGGACAACTCCTTCCCTTGTAGCNCCTGTGCNCCACTGAGACCCACCNCGNCCTGCTCGCTGTACCAAGCAGCCTCTTGATGNGGATTCTCNCCATACCGTANCGCCTTGAGCTTAGAGAGCGATACCGTCAGAGACGACCGCACCGTTAATTCTGGCATCGATGTCTCACGCTCAAAGCCCGATTGAGAAACACGAACA
>PBHT01000005.1 GCA_002720285.1 Acidobacteriota bacterium
CATAACAATCGCTAGTCCCGCGAATTCGAGCATGTCACGATCATTTAGGTTGTCACCAATTGCCATAACTTCGTCTCGACTTATTGCAAGCCGTTTAGCTAAACGCTGCAGTGTTGTGCCTTTCGAGCATCCGGCTGTCAGTACGTCCAGGAGTGAAAAATCTCGATATACGTACTCGGTGAGTGTGTGTGAAAATTCGTGTGCTCTCGGCAGGCTAGTCAATGCTTCGGCCAGTGTGCGCATGGCGTCAACGCTACCATTGAAACTTACTTGGATCGGATCATGTGATAATGCGTCGAGTAACGAGTCAACTTCTAGAATAATTGATTGATGCAGTTCGTAGTAGGTCTGTCGATTTGGGTGATTCCAATCAATCCCTTCAGCTACAAGTTCGTATTTTTCAGGCTCGTCAAACATCATTAACACGCCCTCACGTGCTGCACGCGTCGCTTCAATGATGTAAGCGGCTGTAGCCTTGGGTATAACACAGCGTTCAAGTGTTTCACCACTCGAGGACTTAATAAGTGCACCATTATTCAGGATAAGCTTTACCGAGTGGTGCAGATTGTCAGAGATTAAACGCGTGTGGTGAAAAGATCGTCCCGTAGCTAGTGCAATTTTAATCTCGCGGTCCAGAGCATGGTTAATGGCAAGGTGGTTCACCCGGGGTATTTCACCGTGACTGTTGGTTAGTGTGCCATCAATATCGATCGCGATAAGCCGAATAGCCATTATTGGAAACGAAAAAAGTCGAGAGAAAATTATTACTAGGATTGGGCGTGAGCGTTTTTCTTAATGTAGTGTGTCACGACGTAATCGTCGATCAAGTGTTTAAACTGATCGAATAATTCATTGTGTTCCCCACGCAGTGTTGTGACATGTTGACCATCGACGTAGACTGGGCACGTTGGAGCCTCGCCCGTTCCAGGAAGACTAATCCCAATGTTTGCTGCCTTCGATTCGCCTGGTCCGTTAACGACACACCCCATCACAGCCAATGTCAAAGTTTCAGCTCCTTCAAATTTCAGTTTCCATTCTGGCATCATTGTACGTACGTAATCCTGAATACATTCAGCAAGGGCTTGAAACGTCGTACTGGTAGTTCGTCCGCATCCTGGGCAGGCCGTTACGCTCGGTGCGAATGAACGAAGTCCAAGCGCTTGTAATAGTTCGCACGCAGCATAAACTTCTTCGCGACGGTCGCCATTAGGCTTCGGAGTGAGTGAGACCCGAATGGTGTCTCCAATTCCTTCTTGCAAAAGGATGCCCATTGTCGACGCCGACCACACGAGACCTCGAAGGCCCATCCCCGCTTCGGTTAGTCCAAGATGTAATGGTTGATCAGTCTTTTTTGAGAGGGTTCGGTAAATACTACAAAGGTCACGCGGTCGAGACACTTTGCAAGAAACAATGATCTGCTCCTGTTTCAACCCTGCAGCTATTGCGAGTTCAGTTGATCGTACGGCAGAGACCACCATACATTCGTTAATGATTTCCTCTGACGACTGGCCAAGATCTCGAACGGTGTTTTCCTGCATTTTAGCTGTAACCAATTCTTGGTCAAGCGAACCACCATTTACTCCAATGCGAATCGCCTTTCCATGGTTTTTGGCGATTTTACAAATGGCCGTGAATTGTTCGTCTCGGCGATCACCGGTGCCAACGTTTCCCGGGTTAATTCGATATTTATCAAGCGCACGGGCGCACTCAGGGTAACGAGCTAATAATTGGTGACCGTTGTAATGGAAGTCGCCTATAAGGGGCGTTGTGAAGCCCTCTTGCTTCAGACGACGTTTAATTTCAGGTACGGCCAGAGCTGCAGGAGGGACATTTACGGTAATTCGCACGAGCTCCGATCCTGCTTGCGCCAGCTCCATGCTTTGTTCAGCTGTAGCAGTTATGTTAGCCGTGTCTGTGCTCGTCATCGACTGAACTGCAATGGGGGCGCCACCGCCAATTTGCACGTCGCCAACCGAGACGCCGATGGTTCGATGTAACTTGAGTTCAGTCACGTTAAGAATCATACCATTGCAGCCTTTTCCTCTAAATTGTCACTCTGCAAAGGGTTAAGCTTGAAGCTCCTGGTGAAGAGGGCCTGAAGATGCTCTGACGTTAGATTACAACTTCATGCGCTGGCTGAGCGGTCTCACGGTTGTGACCACTACGCTCGTTTAGCTGCACGCATCGCTTTCTGAGAAGCTTTGATTGTGTGTTCCACATCTTGGTCGGTGTGGGCTCCAGAAAGAAACCAGGCTTCGAATTGCGAAGGTGGGGGATAGATACCCTGACCGAGCATCGCATGAAAGAATGCTGCGTATTTTTTGGTGTTAGCTCCCACCGCACTATGATAATCATTCACTGGTTTCGCCGTGAAAAACGGTGTCAGAAGCGATCCAGCGCTATTGACTTGAACGTCCACTCCTGAATCCTTGGCGGCTTTGGTTAAACCAGTTGTGAGTCGCCCACTCATACGGCTTAGCCGCCGATACAGAACATTGGAGAGACGTTTGAGCGACCAAAGTCCCGCCGTCATCGCGAGTGGATTGCCGGAGAGCGTTCCGGCCTGATAAACCTCACCCATCGGAGCTACCAGAGACATGAATTCTGCTGCGCCACCATAGGCGCCGACCGGTAGGCCTCCCCCGATGATCTTTCCAAGGCAGGTGAGATCAGGATGTACGTCGAGCAACGATTGGGCGCCGCCCTTTGATACTCGAAAGCCAGAGATAACCTCATCGAAGATTAGAAGGCTATCATTTTGATTGCACAGTTCTCGAAGGCCCTCTAAAAAACCACTAGCAGGTAGCACCACTCCCATGTTTCCAGCGATCGGCTCAACAATAACGGCTGCGATTTGCTGCCGATGCGTTCGAAATAAGTGCTTCACGGAATCAAGGTCATTGTAATTGGCCACTAGCGTATCGCTGGCGACACCTTTAGGCACACCGGGGCTACTAGGTATACCAAGTGTGAGTGCGCCGGACCCTGCATCAACGAGAAGAGAGTCCGTGTGTCCATGATAACAACCCTTGAATTTGAGAATCTTGTCGCGTTTGGTAGCGGCTCTTGCAACGCGAATCGCACTCATTGTGGCCTCAGTTCCCGAATTGACAAACCTTAACTTTTCAATCGAGGGTATTAATGCGCACACATGTTCGGCGAGAGTCGTCTCTAGGATTGTTGGGGCACCGAAACTAGTGCCTTTCGCGGCGGCAGCAGTCAAGGCACGTGTTAATCCAGCAGGTGCGTGACCATGGATAAGAGGGCCCCACGACATGACGTAATCTAGGTAGCGTCGACCATCTTGGTCCGTAAGATGGGCACCTTTACCTCGAGTGATGAAAGGAGGTCGACCTTTGACGGCCGCGAATGCGCGGACGGGACTATTCACCCCGCCGACTAAGATTCGTCGCGCCCGTGTAAAAGCTTGTGAGGAGGTTGATCGAGCGGAAGGCATGCGATCAAGATATCACGTCTCGACGCACGAATGAGAGAAGGAACTCTTTGTTTTCAAGCACCTCAGGGTTTAAAAAGAAAGCGCCTAGCCCATTCTTTTAGCGCAGCAGTCGAGCTGCCTCACGGGCATAATAGGTGATGATAATATTTGCGCCGGCGCGTTTTATCGCCAGTAGAGATTCGAGTAGGGCGGATGACTCTTCTAGCCATCCGTTTTGCGACGCGGCTTTGAGCATCGCGTACTCGCCGCTCACCTGATAAGCTGCGGTCGGGCACATGAACTCCGCTTTGACCCGCGCGATCACATCGAGATACGGTCCTGCTGGCTTAATCATGATGATGTCTGCACCCTCTTCTAAATCGAGAGCCACTTCTTTAAGAGCTTCCTCTGTGTTTGCAGGATCCATTTGATGCGTTCGTCGGTCTCCAAAGCTCGGTGATGAATTAGCAGCATCTCGAAAAGGTCCATAAAAGGCAGAACAGTATTTAGCTGTATAGGACATGATCGCGACATTGTCGTACCCTTGGTTGTCCAGTGCTTGGCGGATGGCTTTTACGCGACCATCCATCATGTCGGATGGTGCGATTATGTCCGCGCCAGCTTCAGCATGTGAGATAGCTATGCGTACCAGCTGTTCCACAGTAACGTCGTTGGCAATCTCATCGTCAACGATCACGCCACAGTGGCCATGCGAAGTGTAACCGCACAAACAAACATCACTTGCTAGGATTACCTGCGGAAGTTTTTCCTTGAGCGTACGGATTGCGACTTGCACGGGATTTTCTGGGGCCCACGCTGCAGAACCACTGTCGTCTTTACTGTCTNGTACGCCGAAGAGCAAAATCGAACGCACTCCATCCTTTAGCGCCGCTTCAGTTTCTTTTACCGCTTCATCGACTGACAATTTGAATACGCCAGGCATGGACGGCACTTCCACGCGGACGTTCGTCCCCTCACAGACGAACAATGGATACATGAAATTGTCTGCTGACAGATGTGTTTCTCTAACAAGCGTTCGCAGAGCTTCCGTTCGCCTCAACCGTCGAGGGCGTTGAAGTAAGTCAAGAGTTGTTTGTTGCCGCGAGCGTGTCGAAGAACTATCTCGGATCGTCATTACTGTTATTTTATGATCAGCTTCCAGTTTGAGTGAAGTGTTCAACTAAGGCGTCCACTAATGCAGGGATTGTATATTTGGTTGGAATAATCGAAGTCTGAATGCCAAATTGTTGGGCAGCTTCCGCGGTAACAGGCCCAATTGATGCAACTGGCACTGTTCGTAATAAGTCAGCANCGGATTCGGCGCCAAGATACTGAACAAAGTTTTTGACAGTTGAGGCACTTGTAAAAATGATGGCATCGATCTGTTCCTGGAGAAGCAACTGATAGATGTCTGGGTCGCCTGGTAACTCTGGCATTGTGCACAAGGTTCTGTAAGCGATGACGTCTTCAACTGTTGCACCAGCCGATCGTAATTGCCTNGGTAGCACATCGCGGGCGATGTCAGCGCGAGGGAGCAAGATCCGGGCGCCGGTCAGCTTGGTCTTCACCTGCAGTGCCTCTGTAATTGCTTCGGCCCGATGTTCTTCTGGGATGACGTCAACCGTAAGTCCGCGTTTAATGAGTCGATCGGCTGTCGCCGTTCCCACTGCACATAATCGTACTCCTTTAAGGTCTCGAATATCACGACTGTCAGTTACGAGATGTTGAATAAAGGCTTCGACTCCGTTTGCGCTAGTGAAAACAATCCAGTCAAACTCCTTAAGGCGTGTACATGCCTCATCAAGTGGACGACTGTCATCAGCCGGCACGATTTGAATACTGGCGGCCTCGATCGGTTCAGCACCGAGGTCGGCTAATTGGTCTACAAGATCTCCAGCCTGTTCGCGTGCGCGCGTGACAATGATCCGCTTGCCGAAGAGAGGACGGGTATCAAACCATCGCAGATATGGTCTCAAGTTAACCGTTGAACCCACGATGAGTACAGCTGCACCGACTTCGCCGGAATGCTGAATTGCTTGGTCCAATTCCTTCAGTGTGCCTTCGATGGTACGTTGGCTGGGCNTAGTTCCGTTGTATACCGCTGCTGCTCGGTCCGTTGGCGCTCGACCATTTGTCAGTAATGATTCAATAATGTGAGGTAGTTGGTTAGCGCCAGCGTAACAGACGATTGTATGGGTGAGGTCGGCTAACTTCTTCCAGTCGACGTTAGGCGCTTTACCGGTTTCGTCTTCGTGGCCTCGCACGAGTACAAGGGCATCACCAGCTTCCGGGTAGGTTACAGGCACGCCGGAGTAACATGGGACTCCAACTGCCGCTGGGATTCCCGGTACCACTTCGAATGGGATACCTTGCTCGTGTAGAAACATTGCTTCTTTTGCGCCACTATCAAAGACATAAGGATCACCCCATTTTAGGCGAACAACGAGCTTACCTTCACGAGCTTTGTCGGCCAGGAGAAAACTAATCGCATCTTGTTCGAGCGATTCTTGCAAGGCGGCTGCTCCGGCGTCAATTATTTCGGCATCGTTTCTTGCCATATTCAGTAATCGTTGATGAACGAGGTGGTCATGAACTACGACGTCAGCCATTTTGAGATAGCGAAGTCCTAGGACGCTGATCAGTAACGGATCTCCTGGGCCGGCGCCGACAATGAGAACGCTAGGTTTCGGCATGATTAAGAGTGTGGTTCCGGCATTGCCTGCGCCCGATACGCGTCCTCTAGAACTGCCTGCGCTCCTTTGGCAATCATTTGGTCAGCGAGTTCTTGGCCGAGTAGTTCTGGAGTCGTCACCGGTCCGCGATGTCGACAGACTATTGTCTTTGTACCATCCAAGGTGCTTACTAAGGCCCACATGTCGAGATTAGAATCATAAGGTAATGCGAGTGCGCCAATCGGTGCCTGGCAGCCACCATCAAGTGCGGCTACAAGCGTTCGTTCCGCAACAACTGCTGCTGCCGATGCGTCATCATTTACAGATTTCACGATGGATTGCGCACTTCGATCATCGGAACGTACCTCAAGAATGATTGCGCCTTGTCCAGGCGCAGGTACGCAAAGGTCGATAGGTAAGGCCATGGAGATACGCTTTGTGTATCCGAGACGTTGAAGACCAGCAACAGCAAGAACAATCGCGTCATATTCCCTCGCATCGACTTTTTTAAGTCGAGTGTCGAGATTACCCCGAATCGAATCGAATCGAGCTTGGGGGAGTATGCGTCGTAATTGCGAGATTCTTCTAACACTGCCGGTGCCGACTCGTGGTGTGGGTCCAAGGGAAGCTATGATTGCTGAGGTACCACGTTCTAGTTTTTTCAAGTGGATTGGTAGCACTAGGGCATCTAGAGGATCGGCACGTGGTAAGACAGCGCCGATTGCTAAACCTTTCGGAAGTTCCGTGGGCATGTCCTTTGCGCTATGCACCGCAACATCCACTTCGCCATTCAGCAGTGCCTCCTCGATTTCTTTGACAAATAATCTCTTGCCACCGATCGTTGCAAGCGGTTTCTGGGTAAGTCGATCCCCTGTCGTCTTAATCACCGATATTTCGGTCGAGATTCCGCTGTACTGCTCAATCGTTTTGGCAAATGTACGGGCCTGAACCAATGCCAATTGGCTTCCGCGTGTTCCAATTTTGAGGCTCCTCACGAGGTCACCGGTGTCTTGGTAGATGTTTTTACAGCGGGGTTAGATTCAGACTTCGCAGGTTGATCAGCATGAGAGTCCAACTCAAACAGGTGTTCAAGAGCCTCGGAATATGCTGCGAGTGTTGCTTCATTGGAGATCGCCTTAAGCTGTTCGGTTGGCGTCAGCAGTATTTTTTCGATTAACAGGCGACTGATTTCTTCGACTCGGGCACGATCGGCAACTGATAGTGACGCTAATTTCGGTTTAAGACGCTCGAGTTCCGCCCTACGGATGGCTTCAAAGCTTTGGCGTAATGCAACCACTGTGGGTACTGCACCTCGAGATCGCAACCAATTCGTGAATAACGTCACAGTATCTTCAACAATAGCTTCAGATTTTTCAATCTGCGAACTTCGCTTTGAGAGGTTGTTATCAACGATCATTTGGAGATCGTCTATGTTGTAGAGAAACACTTGCTCTATGAAACCCACATCGGGTTCAACGTTTCTGGGAACAGCGATATCAATAAAGAACAATGGGCGGTTCTGGCGCACTCGCATTGCTGCGTCAATCTGACTCTTGGTTAGGAGCGGCTTGTTTGCACCAGTTGCCGTAGCAACAACATCGGTTGATGTCAGAATCGTATCGATTTGACTCCATGGAATCGCTTCACCTTCAATTTCGGCAGCCAAGGCTTCTGCATGGGCAGGTGTGCGACTTGTAACAAATATTTTCTGTACTTGCTGCGCTTTAAAATGCAGACCAGTAAGTTGGGCCATTTCCCCAGTGCCGATTAATAGGACAGACAATTTTTCTAATTTGCCGAAGATTTTCCGTGCAAGAGCGACGGCTGCATAACTAATCGATACCGCACCTTCGCCCAATTCAGTTTCTGAGCGTACTCGTTTCCCTGCTACAAAGGACAAGTTAAAAAGGCGGTTTAGGACGCTATTTGTAGCGTGCAGTTTTTCAGCCGCCGCAAAAGCCTGTTTCACTTGGCCAAAAACCTGAGGCTCGCCTACTACAAGCGAGTCAAGACCGGCTGATACGCGGAATAGATGTCGCACAGCTTCAGTCCCTGCTAACGCATAAAATATTGGTTGCAATTCGTCAGTTGAAATCTTTTTAAACTCGCAAAGAAAATCAAACAGGTCCTTCTGTGCCTCTTTTGGATCTGTGCATTGGACATAAAGTTCCGATCGATTGCACGTTGATAACACTACGACAGCGTTCACGGAGGGTCGCTTGAGTAATTGAGCTGTAGCATTCGGAAGCTCTTGCTCGGAAAAATCAAGGCGTTCCCGGAGTTCAATAGATGCCGTTCGGTGGCTGATGCCTAAAAGAAAAATTTGAATCACGCTTTGATGCCGTTGCTAAAAATTGTGACTTGAAGTCAGGAAATAACCGATTGGAAGAAAGTTTAATAAAACAATTGCAAAACCAAACGTCGACAACCAGGCGATGCGACGGCCAGTCCAGCCCATTGCGCGATGTGCGTAAAGTTCAAAGGAATATATGACCCAACAAAAAAGTGCGACAAAGATTTTAGGGTCTAACAATGTCATTGCTTGCATCCGTGGATCAGTTCCGTCCACGTGTGCTTGAGAGGTCCACACGCCACCCACGATTAAGCCAACGGTCAAGAATAGCCACCCGACTGCAATAGCTCGAGTATTCATGTAATCCAGGATATGTAGTGAAGGTAACCTTGCATAAAACACACCAAGATGTTTCGCCTTGAGTTCTTTAAAGAGTAAGAGGTAGGTGATGCCGATGACACACGCAATCGCAAAGCTCGCATAGGCGAAGAGGAGCGACGAAACATGAAGAGCGAACCAAGGGCTTTCCAGTATCGGTGGTCGTTCAACAACACGGTAGTTAGTTACCGCAGGGATGATCTGGAGTCCGGCTAACAAAGGTGCAATGAACGTGCCAATAGAACGTTCATTGCTTGTTGTTTCTATGTACAGGTAGGCAATTGCAAGCAACCAAACGAACATTGAAATGGCACCAGTTGTACCCACAAGTGGCAGGTGGCCGACTTGCATCGTCCTCATACCAATAATGAATGTATGGGCTAAGGTGGCTGAAGCGAGCATTGTTGTAGCAAAGCGGCCAACTAAGCGCCCCCGGTTTNCAAAATGTACAGCGTAGGCGATCCCAGCGATGAGGTACAGAACAAAAAGAATAATATTCACAACAATCAGCCTTTAAATTCTCGCTCAAGATTAATGAAGAATGTTTCGCATTGAATCATAATTTTACTGAGATGTCGGTGCGTAATATCCTCGCTTTGTTCGGGTCGTGGCGTTCAGACGATTGGCTTGAACCACCACCTGGCGGAATTCACCGTTTCGGTTTTGATTGTGAGATGTGTAGCCTAGAGTATATTGACTCGACAATTCTTCTGCGATTTGTTTGTAAATNTCAGCCAACTCAAGAATTGAATCCGGAAAGAACGANCGCCCACCAGTTTCACGGCTTAACTGACGCAGTACATACACTGCTTCTTCGGCACCTCGATTGCCACGGCGTTCGCGAGTGGGCAGGCCAATTGTGTAGATTNCCGTTTCTGAGCGNTTAGCNAGTTCGAGCACTTCGTTAAATCCTACCAAGCTGGACGTGTCTTCACCGTCTGACAGTACGACAATCGACTGACGCCGAATTTCATCGACANCCNTGGCNTTATTCTTTTGNAGCTCTTTAAGCGCAATATAGATGGCGTTGTNNAAGGATGTTGATCCCCCNGCAGAAGTTCGTCTGATGGCTCGCTCTAAGGCNNCTGGTTCATTAGTGAATTCCTGCAATATGTTGACACGATTGTCGAAATCGATGACCGAAGCGAGGTCTGCTTGGCGAAGCTGCTGAGCAAATCCGATGGCAGCTTCCTGTGCCGTACTTAGCCGCCGTTCCATGCTGGCAGAAGTGTCAATCAGCAGTGCGAGCGCAATAGGTAATTGCTCACGTGTGAAGAATGTTAAATCTTGCTGGATGCCGTCTTCGAAGACGCCAAATTCCTCGACGTCTAGGTCAGTTATATATCGGCCTCCTTCATCGATAACAGTTACATTGATCGAAACGATATCTACACCTACTTGAAACGAAGGCCTTTGTTGAGACGATTTGTTTTCAACTGCATTCAGAGCAAGGTGTGGGAATGTGCAGATAAGAGTGAGGAGCGACAGCGTGCCAGTGAGCGTAATATGGTGCATTTTTAAATCCGGTAACGCCGAAGTAGTGACACTCCTGTTACTAACGTCTTACTCGGAGTATAGGTGCCAACATTCGAGCACGTCAAGCGTTGGAAACTATTGGTGCTGAACAAGTTGCTAGGATTTTGTGCTCACGAGCGGAATGGGCCAGATTCTTGACCCTTGACGCCACCACGTGCTATAACGAGCGAGTTTTGCATCGATGTGATGCTTGTATTCATGTCTGGCTAACCCACACTAAGAGTAGCAACCGCGTAATCGACTTTCGCTCACTACGTGTACCGGTATAAGCTTATACATTACTTGAGTTGACTTTAAATATAGGATTCACCAACAAGGGTTTCCATGCTGGACGCCTACATTCCAATTTTATTGTTTGTGCTCGTCGCGATAGGTTTTGCGATCTTCACGTTGATGTTTGCCAGCCTTATTAAAGCTGAACGCTACAATAAGGTGAAGCTCGAGCCGTATGAGTGCGGAATCGAACCAGAGACGGACGCGCGCGATAGGTACGGTATCAGGTATTACCTGGTAGCAATGTTGTTTGTGATTTTTGATGTTGAAACTGTCTTCATGTTTCCATGGGCTGTCATCATGGACGAGCTGGCGCTTTTCGGCTTAATCGAGATGGTGGTGTTTTTGTTCATTTTGGTTGTCGGCTATGTCTATGCGTGGCGAAAGGGCGCGCTCGAGTGGACCTAGGTTAGTTTTCCGATGAATAACGAACAAAAACCACCAACACCTGAGGCCAGCGGGGCAGGCTCAGCTCAACCACCCAATAATGATCAGCGCCAGGCGACTGCATCTGCAAAACCAGGGGTGACTAAACCACCTGCGAAGAAGGCTCCGGTTACTCCAACCAGCCCGACTGACCCTGCTCCTCCGGAGGATCTGGAAGTTCCATCTTTTATTACTGCATTGCAGGCGGCGTATCCGAATGCAATTGAGCAGCTTAGCTATTGGGTTGGTGACTGGACGGTCATCGTGGTCCCAGAACACCTTATAGCTGTTTCAGAATTTCTAAAGGATGCACCGGACGGTGGTTTTGATCTTTGCTCAGATGTGACGGTTAGTGATTGGCCGGCTCGCCCGAAACGTTTCGATGTTGTGTATTGCCTGTATTCTACGCAGCACAGATATCGGGTTCGACTAAAGGTGCGGACTGATGAAAATGGTGCTGTGCCTTCGGTGAGTGACGTATGGCCAGCAGCTAACTGGTTAGAACGCGAAGTGTATGACATGTTCGGTGTCAACATCACAGGGCATCCAGATCGCCGGCGTATTTTAATGCCTGAAGAGTGGCAAGGATATCCGCAGCGAAAGGATTATCCACTGGAAGGTCCGGGTGAACTTTTAATGGAAGGGCCACAGGATTGGCTTAGACTCCGCAACCTAGATGCTGAGAATGAAGGCGAATGAAATCAATTGGATTGAAAATGGTTGCAGAACAGACATGTGATCTGGGAAAAGAGAAGTAAGGGTTTTTAACTATGACCGTCGAAGCACAACGTCCTATGTTTGACACGAACGAGATGGTCTTAAACATGGGGCCACAACATCCGAGTACTCACGGTGTGCTCCGAATCGTACTGCACCTGGATGGCGAGCGCGTGGCCGACTCAGACATTGTCATCGGTTATCTCCATCGCGGAATTGAAAAGCTTTCCGAAAATCGCGACTGGACCCAAATTATTCTTCTCACCGATCGCATGGACTATGTGGCCGCAGCTTCGACGAATCTTGGATATTGTGAAACTGTCGAGAAATTGATGTCCATCGAAGTGCCGCGACGCGCGCGATACGTAAGAACGGTCCTGAATGAGTTGCAGCGTATAGCAAGCCACTGTTTGTGGCTGGGTACCCATGCCATGGATATCGGGGCTATGACCGTGTTTTTATACGCTTTTAGGGAGCGTGAGCTGATTCTTGACCTTTTTGAAGAATACTGCGGTGCTCGGCTTACGTACAACTCACAGCGAATTGGCGGTCTTCCTTTGGATATACCGCCAGGCTGGGATCGCAAGGTGCTCGAGTTCTGCGACATCATGGATTCAAAAGTCGGTGAGTACGAAACATTATTGACTCACAACAGAATTTGGCTCGAACGCACACGTGACATAGGTATTATTTCGGGCTCTGAAGCCGTAGCACTTGGAATGTGCGGTCCTGCACTTAGGGGATCCGGTGTGCCTCGCGATGTTAGAAAGGACGAACCGTACGCAGCCTATGATGAGATGGACTTCGATGTGCCGATCGGTGATCGAGGTGATACCTATGATCGGTATTTGGTCCGGTTGGAAGAATTCAGACAATCAACACGAATTATCCGTCAAGGTATTGAAGGACTACCCGAGGGTCCGTTTATAGGCAAGGTCCCCAGACTGATTAAGCCGCCTGCTGGTGAGACGTATCACGCAATTGAATCGCCAAAGGGTGAGATCGGGTTTTTCATCGTCAGCGACGGCCGGTCAACGAATCCATATCGTTTCAGAGTCCGGTCGCCTTCTTTCTGTAATTTGCAGGCTTTGCCACGACTTATTCGTGGGCATTTGGTTGCCGATGTTGTTGCGCTTATCGGCTCGATTGACATCGTGTTGGGAGAGGTAGATAGGTAGATCTGTAGAATCTGGTGACACACCACAAGTCTGAGATATGGTCGACATTTTTGTTATCCCGCTTCTGAAAATCGTCATTCTTTTGAATGCAATACTGGTGTCGGTTTCGTACATGACGCTACTCGAGCGTAAAGTCATTGCCTGGGTTCAATCAAGACTGGGTCCGATGCGAGTTGGTCCAAGAGGGGTGTTGCAACCTATCGCTGATGCGCTAAAGCTAATGATGAAGGAAGATATTACACCGGCTAAAGCTGACAAATGGGTGTTCACGCTCGCTCCCATGATGGTGCTTGTGCCTGCATTAATTGTTTTTGCCGTCATTCCGTTCGGTCCCGAAGTGAATTTGTTTGGTCGTTTGGAGCCGTTGTATATCACAGACATTAATGTTGGCCTGCTTTACATCGTTTCGGTGGCGTCGCTTGGCGTCTACGGAATTATCTTAGGTGGCTGGGCGTCTAACAGTAAGTATCCTTTGCTGGCGAGTTTGCGTGCTTCAGCGCAGCTTATTAGTTACGAAGTGGCCGTAACGATGACGCTAGTTAGCATGATTGTAACTGCTGGGACGTTGAGTATGGTGGGCATTGTAGAAGCACAACGTGAATCCGGGCTCTGGTTTCTATTTGTTCAGCCGGTTGCGTTTGTCTTATTTTTCATTGGTGGACTTGCCGAAACCAATCGTGCTCCATTTGACATGCCGGAAGCCGAACAAGAACTGACTGGTGGATTTCATACCGAATACAGTGGAATGCGGTTCGCCCTATTTTTCTTGGCTGAGTACGCCAACATGATTGTTATTTCCTCGGTCGCGACCACGCTGTTCATGGGGGGCTGGCTACGGCCGTTTCCTGCCGTTGAGGCGCTTGGTTTTCTCGATCTAATCCCTTCCTGGATCTGGTTTATTAGCAAGACTTTTGCATTTTTATATGTCTTTCTCTGGATTCGTGCGACGCTACCTAGATACCGGTATGACCAATTGATGCGTTTGGGATGGAAAGTACTTATTCCCATTGCTATTGGAAATGTTGTGGTGAGTGGCGTTGTGAAGGTTTTGTTGTAAACGGGTAAAGAAGATTATGGGCGAAGCAATCGCATTCTATGGGTTTTCTGCCTTCATTTTGGGTTTTGCCATTTTAGTGGTGACTACCCGTAACACTGTCCACAGTGTCCTGTTCTTGGTGGCGAACTTTATGTTCGTAGCCATGCTGTATGTCTTGTTAAGCGCCGAGTTCCTCGCTGTGATTCAGGTGCTGGTGTACACCGGTGGCATCGTGGTGCTGTACTTGTTCGTTGTTATGCTGGTGAATTTAAAGGGGTCACCAGAAGCTCATGAAGATCCTCGTCGTTTAGCTCGAACTGGATTGCTTTTGTCTGGTGCGGTGCTAGCCGAGTTTGCTGCGATCATTGTTTACAGCGCAGTTCGTCCATCGTCAGGTGCTACGGTCAGTGATGCTGGGCTTTCTGATGTTGGAGGAAATGTAGAACAAGTCGGCTGGATGCTCTATACGAACTACTTAATACCGTTTGAAGTTGCGTCGATTTTATTGTTGGTGGCGATGGTGGGTGCCATCGTCTTAGCAAAGAGAGAGTTGTAATGGTATTTGCTGGACAGACGCACCTTATTTTCGGCGCCCTGACTATGTGAGTGGAAATATGTTAGAAATCACTACAACTCACTACATGGTGTTATCGGCCTCCCTGTTCATGATTGGCGTGATCGGTGTCATGCTTCGCCGTAACATCATTATTATTTTCATGTCGATTGAATTAATGTTAAACGCCGTCAATATTAACCTTGCGGCGTTTTCGTACCAGTTGGAGCATGTGGTCGGTCAAGTGTTTGCAGTGTTTGTTATAGCGGTGGCTGCCGCTGAGGCCGCTGTCGGTCTAGGAATAATTCTAGCGTTCTATCGAAACAAGGAAACGGTGAATATCGACGAAATGAACGTG
>PBHT01000006.1 GCA_002720285.1 Acidobacteriota bacterium
CAGATGCACTCTGGAAACTGGACGCAAGTATTTTTCATTGACGAACGTGCTACTGAGCCGCAACGTGATGCTCTAGAAATGATCTTTTCTGGGAAAGCTGGTGGTCCGTGGGAAACCCTGGCGAAGTTCGTGTCCAACCAATTAACAACCAGGGTTGTTCCAATGCAGTTTGAAGATACCGGCAAGACAAAACGGTTGCTGATTCCAGATGTGTTCGAAACCACTGTAAGTGCTATTCGAGGCAGGGACGGTGACAAACACGCTGTGCTATCGAACTTACATAATGTCATTCATGGCCCGGAGCATGTGTTAGCACATGGCAAGACACGTTGCACTGATTCTGATTTCAATTTTGTGCTGCAGAAAACCCATGGCCTCTATTCGAACTTTTCTTGGACAGGATGAGATCGGCTTGAGATTGAAGGCTGATTACCGAGTCTGATAATGCATTACGTGATGGAAGTCGATGCCTACCAATGGGGCCCCCAGCAGTTTGTGGCAGTGGCAGCAATGTGGACTGTCATGATGACTGGCATGATGTTGCCGAGTGTCCTTCCATGGATCACGGCACTGTCCCGTCTACCTGGGATGGCTGGCTCAAGTCGTCCGGCTGGTATGGCCACGGGAGAATTCTTGCTCGGCTATTTTTTGATCTGGACCCTCTATAGTGTTGGTGCCGCCCGAGTGCAGTGGCTGTTGCATGATTGGGCCTTGATCTCTTCAAACGGGGTTCTGGTCACACCAACTTTGGCGGGAGGTGTACTGGTCTTGGCGGGATTGTTTCAGTGGACATCGCTCAAGCAGAGGTGTCTTGACCATTGTCGATCTCCAGTTAGTTTCTTTTTGACTTCGTGGCACGCGGGTCGCTGGAGTTTACTGCGCATGGGTTTTATTCATGGGTTGTTTTGTCTCGGCTGTTGTTGGGCGCTAATGGCTTTATCATTTGTCGTTGGCGTGATGAACCTCGTGTGGATGGCGCTGCTAACATTGTTTGTGTTCATCGATCACGCGATACTTCGTGGTCAATGGGTGGGGCGGTCCATCGGTGTTGGAATGGTTGCGTGGGGTGCTTGGATCATCCGTGGGGCACTCTAGGTAAGCATCTAAAGTGATGGAAAGCACAATCGTTTGATGTCAAATTCTCGTGTAGTGATTGTCGGTGGAGGGGTGATCGGTGTCTGCTGTGCCTATCACTTGGTGAAGCAGGGCATCGAAGTGGTTGTCCTGGAGCGCGGAGAGATAGGAGCAGGTGCGTCGTATGGGAGCGCTGGTATCATTGCTCCTGGCCATCCTCCGATGAATAAACCTGACCGAGTAAAACAGGCTCTTAAGAGGATGTTCGACTCGAAGACACCGCTGTACATTAAACCGCGGTTCGATCCAGGGTTGGCGTTGTGGCTGTTGCGATTTAGTGCTAATTGCACCGCAGGGCGTCTTAGAGAAGGTATGCGCATCATTGGTCCATTCGGGCACGCGACTCTACCACTTTTTGAGACCCTAGTACAAGAGGAAGAGCTTGATTTTGGTTATCAAAGGAACGGTTACTATGAAATTTGCCGAACAGAAGCTGGTGTNGAACANGCACACAACGACGTGTCGTTGATGCGNGCCCAGGGTTATCCNGCGGAGGCACTGTGGGAAAANGACTTATGTAATCGTTTCAGGTCACTTCAAGACGGAACACTTGGAGGTGCTTATTATCCTCAGGCTGCGATGTGTAATCCACACCGTTTCGTCATNGAGATGGCATCNTGTGTCAAACGGTACGGCGGNANGTTCAGTCTCGGCCAAGCNGCAACGGCCATAGAGAATCGCGCCAACGATGTGACAGGCGTTCGTACCACTGCAGGGGACCTTATTGAAGCCGATGCGGTCGTGCTTGCGACGGGCGCTTACAGTTTAGAACTCTCGCGTGCGCTTGGTTGCCGGCTTCCAATCCAACCCGGGAAAGGCTATCACCGAGATTTGGAGATTAGTGAAGGTAGCGCGCCGATGCTTGAAGCTCCCTGCGTGCTCGGTGAGGCATCGGTTTTCTGCACGCCGATGGGTGGTGTCTTACGCTTGGCTGGCACCATGGAGTTTTCCGGCCTTAATCACACCATGCGGCGACCGCGTCTTGAACAGTTAACCGATTCTGCCAGCGAATATCTTCAAGAAATAGGTACCGGTCAGATGCGATCAGAGTGGTGTGGATTGCGACCGATTTCATCTGATGGTCTGCCAATTCTTGGACTAATTCCTGCGCGCGGTCGTGTGTTTGTTGCAACAGGCCACGCGATGTCAGGGCTCACACACGGCCCAGTTACGGGGAAACTGATTGCTGAGCTTGTCATTGGAGCCACGCCGAGCCTCGATATACGTGCGCTTGACCCAACTCGATTCATGGTTTGAGTCATGACTCATCTTCCCATCGTCGCTGTCATTGGGTCTGGGGTGGACGAACATCTCAAGTTCACCGAACCTGTTGGTTGTTGGTTGGCGACTCAACAAGTGCATCTCCTGACAGGCGGTGGCGGTGGCGTAATGACAGCAGTAAGCCGCGCGTTTGCCGGCACACCAGGCCGGCACGGTCTAGTCATTGGGATCTTGCCGAGTGAGAGCGGGACNGGTAAGGCCCCATCTGGATATCCGAATCAGTGGGTAGAGATTCCGATTGCTACACATCTTCCATATTCGGGTGAACGAGGCACAGATGTGTTATCGAGAAATCACATCAATGTCCTTACGGCTGACATTGTCATCGTCTTACCCGGTCGTGCAGGCACTTCCAGTGAAGCTCATTTGGCCGTCAGGTACAATAAGCCAATTGCAGCGTTCGTTGCGAGTGTTGAAGATGTTCCCAATCTTCCATCCACGGTACGCATCTGTCATACCATCGACGAGCTCAAAGAGTTCGTCACTGCGGCACTGAAGACTTAAATACAACTTTGTCTTAGCGTGACTTGTCGAAAGTGGAATCTTGGTAATCATCGACTTCCCACCACCAGACCGAGCAACTTGGGTTAGGCATTAAGTAATCCAGACCCATGTCGCCGATTGGTGCGCCGGGGGGTTCAGGCGGTGTGTCCATCTGGTCGAATGTTTCACCCGGTCTCTCCAAAAATCTGGTGATGTCTCTCGCGAGAAGCGAGTTATGGGCTTCATTTTCATAACTGTTACTCACAGACTCACTAGCAAGACGCTCTACCAACTGCTCAAGATGAAGTGATGCCACCGCACGTACCTGTGGCATGGCTGCTAATCCTGCTAAACGAGTGATGCGATCAACAACCACACGTTCGACCGCGCGTCCGATTTCTGCTTCATAACTGTTTGTTGGAGTGACACCAAAACTCGCAGCGATCAGTACGTTTAGCACGTTGTTCAGTCCAGGCATAGATTGATCGATTGCATGTTGTGCGATCAGTCTCGCCGCACGGTCAGTTCGTAGAAGCATTGCCACAGTGTGATCGGCGGCTACGACGGCCGGCGATATTGGATCAAACATCAAGCCCGTGTAGCGAGGGAACAGTTCTCGGTGGCGTCCGAAGCCCGCTGGGCGCGGAGGTAGCTTATCAATGATATTTTCTGGAATCGCCAACTCAGTCGGGTTGATCGTCTTCATAAGTGCATCAAGTGCTGCGTACTGCTCATCGGCGGATACAGCCTCGACTGGCTTTCGGCCATCGCCGCGCATTGCATATATGTAGTGCATTCCACCAAGCGCTGATGCAGCCGCATCGATCTGAAAGCGGTGATGGAGATAGAGCGGCACGAACACTTCCTCCATGGTTGCTAGAGGCATATCTCGCCTGATCGCTGCTTCACCAAAGTTGTCCAGTGCGGCACGGCGCACATCAAGCATGCGTTCTAGCTCAATAGCCGGATCCACGCCGTTCGCCCATTGATGAACTCTCGGATTAGCGTCCAGATCTTGATTGCTTAAATAGATGAGGTCACGCTCCCAGGCGCGATCCAGAATCTGTTTCAGTGCCGTCCCTTCGTCGGTGCTCTGTGAGAAATCTTGGTAACCGTAGTCAATTGCGACTTTGTCCCATTCCCCAATCCCGACGTCGTAGGCGTCAGATAGATCGATGGCGCCGTCATCATTCAACGTGATTAGTGGGTGTGGGTAATCAAGCACCGAGATTCGTCCTGCCCGACTGGCGTAGAAGTTATGACCAAGTCCGAGTGTGTGACCTACTTCGTGGGCTGAAAGTTGCCGGATACGTGCCAACGCCAACTCAGAAAGCTCCGACGGCATCTCATCACCGCTAATGTAGGGAGACAGCAGTCCTTCGGCAATTAGGAAATCCTGTCTCACGCGGAGGGAGCCCAAGGTAACGACGCCCTTGATGATCTCACCTGTGCGTGGGTCCGTGATGGAACCGCCACTACTCCAGCCACGTGTCGATCGATGTACCCAGTTAATTACGTTATAGCGGATATCGAAGTTATCAGCACCTTCGGGCAGTAATTCGACGCGAAAAGCATCATGATAACCGGCAGCTTCAAATGCCTGATTCCACCAGCGTGCACCTTCTAGCAGTGCTGATCGTACAGGTTCGGGTGTGCCACGGTCGAGATAGTAGACAATTGGCTCAACAGCTTCGCTCACTGACGCAGTTGGATCACGTTTTTGCAGTCGGTGTCGCCGAATGAGTCGCTTTGTCATCGAGTCGCCGAGTGAAGTGGAATAGTCTTGCCACGATAGGCTTCCAAATCCTGACCGAGGGTCGTAGGAACGTGGTTGGTATCCTGGATCTGGCAATTGCACTAGTGAGTGGTGTTGCCGGAGTGTCACCGCGTCAGCTGCTGGAGTGACATCAGCCACTCCCTGCCTTCGTTCATTTCGGCTTCCAAAAGTTCGAGGTTGCAGTTGAGTCGTGAAGGTGACGGTCACGTCAATTTCCGTGTTTTGTGGGAAGCCTTTCGTCCGTGGTAGGTGTACGGCACTTCGAGATTGATCGACTCGGTACTGCCCGTCTTGCCGCAATCGAGGGATTACACCGTGCGTATCGCGTAGGAGAAAATCAGTTGTGTTTACAAGCACTCGATCGTTCGTTTCTGCAGTAACCGTGAAGCCCCACAGAATTGACTTGGCAAAAGCATCCTCGACAGCGCGCTGCTCGTCAAGATTGTCACTGTCGGCGCGGAACTGATAGTTTCGCTGGACCATCAAGATTTTCGGGCCAACCCGCTCAAAAACAACGAGTCGAGACCGCGTTTGCCCTCGGTCGAGTCCGATGTCATTCGACCCAAGACCCGCTGAGAGTCCTGATAGATAGAGTTCTTCAGTGTCGAAACGAGAAATCTCTAGCCACAGCGTTCCGGTGCTATCGTCCCAATACATAGGGAAGTAGCCGTCTATTACGTCCATGCTGGCCGTTTTTTCTTCAATGGTCGGCAGGCCTTGTGCGCCTGCTGGTATGGGATTGATTACGAAAAACGTGAACATTGCGACCAAAAGGATGAGATCAAGAATTCTTCTAGACACGGACACCTCCAGAACAGTCTACGAATAAAGACATACCTACCGACGAACCAGCTTCAGATGGTTGATCAATCATTGACGAGTAAACATATTGCCAGCTGACGTAGTGTACTTGCGGTAAACCTAACACACTCTTGCTCGGTTTTTATGTTGAAACCTAGGGATTATCACGAGTTATGATGAAGGCAANCATGTTGCGATGGATTTTGGTTTATTTGCTGTTTTTCATGCCTCTGCCATTNCTGGAGGCTCAGTCCGACACTAACCTGGCGGATGTGCGTGCTTATCTTCGAATTTCCGAGCGGTTAGGGACGGCNGGTCAGATTACCGATAGTCAAGTCCTTGCAGTTAAGCAAGCAGGCTACGATGTGGTGGTCAACCTTGGCCCTGCCCGTGAAGAACGGAACCTCCTTGAAGGCTATTTGGTCACGCAACAGGGGATGACGTATGTNCACATTCCTGTTTCGTGGGANGANCCGAGCCAGCGTGATCTTCAGTTGTTTATGGATGTTATGAAGGCGAATGAAGATCGCAGTGTCTTCGTGCATTGCTTTGCTAACATGCGGGCATCGGCATTCGTTTACCTGTATCGCACACTAAGACTCGGAGAATTGGATGAGGTCGCCCGTGCAGATATGGCAAAAATTTGGGATCCAGCTTCTCAGACACAGTGGCAGATGTTTATTGAAGANGCGCAACAGGCTGCTGAANAGCAGTGACGGTGCTCANCANCCTCAGTCATGACTGACNCCAATCCGGTTTCGTTAACTCGTAGCCTNCTGGCNTTCGACACAATTAATCCTCCNGGCGACGAGCGAACCTGTGCCCACTATGTGGGNGGCTTCCTCGAAGAGAGCGGNTTTCACGTTGATTACCATGAATTTGGAACACAACGCACCAGNCTAGTGGCACGCCTTGTAGGTAGNGGTGCAAAGNCTCCCATCTGCTTTACAGGNCACCTCGATACTGTGCCACTCGGCAAGATGNACTGGAGCATGGATCCATTTGCTGGCGAAATGGACGGTAATCGGTTTTATGGACGAGGAACGAGCGACATGAAGGCNGCGATTGCCNNCATANTGTTGATGGGNCGNCGGNTGTCTGAGCTCAAACGNCGGGTCGCTGACATCGTGCTGGTTTTGACAGCCGGCGAGGAAACTGGTTGTCAGGGATCGCGCTATTTGGCTGGCCTTGNNGGNGAGGTGTTGGGTGAAGCCGGTGCCATCGTGGTCGGTGANCCNACGGCAAATCAACCACTAATCGGTCANAAGGGAGTTGCNCGGTACGAAATCATTACCGCTGGNATTACCGCGCATGCCTCCATGCCTGAACAAGGNGATAACGCGATTCACAAGGTGGCCGAAGTCGTGCAGCGACTTCAGTCCTTCAATTTTGGTGTCGATCCTCANGATATTCTCGGTGCTCCTACNTTAAACATTGGNACGATAACTGGCGGGATCAACATNAACTCGGTTCCCGATCAAGCACGGNTAGGTATCGATATCCGAACAATTCCTGGTCAGGACGCTCATGACATAAAGNNTCGACTNCAGGAAGNCTGCNGGTNCNGAGGCCACCGTCACACTATTACAAAGTGAANCCAGTCTAATAA
This sequence comes from Acidobacteriota bacterium, assembly GCA_002720285.1. Taxonomy (GTDB): domain Bacteria; phylum Acidobacteriota; class Vicinamibacteria; order Vicinamibacterales; family UBA823; genus UBA11600. The sequence continues at coordinate 7,086 of PBHT01000006.1, forward strand.
CTGATGTTGGNGACGAATGGGNGCAAGACGTNTACGAAGTNATGACTGAGNGCTTGGGTCGCCGTCCGAGTCCTGNTGGNGTTNCTTACTTTACTGATGGATCAAACTTGAAGNCTGCGTATGGNGACCCACCGACGATNATTCTGGGNCCTGGTGAGNCGACGCAGGCTCATAAGACNGATGAGTATTGTNTCGTATCCAACCTTGAGATGTCNCTTGAGGCGTATATTGAAATTGCCCGTCGGTGGTGCTGTACGTAGATATTTATTAAGAGTCTGANGCNCGTTGCAATCTGTCNTAGTTAAGCCTTCCNCTNACGTTTTCGTACCATTTTAGGTTNGCNGTNTCCGAACCGATNCAGGTTAGNTCNAGCAAACCGTCAAGNTTGAGGTCCGCAGTGGCNCANCCAGCGGCTGCNATTGTCCCCGCGTCGATAAGTTGTCGTGTCCAGTTGTTCAACTCTGATAANCGGTAGAGTANTACTTGCTTGCCNCGTCTTGCACCAGCCACGATTTCATCNANACCGTCTCCATCAAANTCTCCGGTGACTATCGTGTGACCNTCNGTCAGGCTNTCGTCGATGACTTGCCGTTGCCATGTTGTATCAGTCTTGTTGTATACCACNACTTCATGNCCGTGCCACGGTTCGATGGAAGCNAGGTAGTGGNTGTTGTTACTTTGNCCAACGCTGACATCACTGGATCCACTTGCCGGCCAANTTGCTGAGTTGCCTGAGTGGANNCGCGTGCGTTTCCAAACCCCATCCGCGTATTGATGCAAATGGATACCCAGAAAACTTGCACTNAGNAANACTTGNGCAGGNNNTTCGTNCCATGCTGTTTGGTGAATACCATGGACAACGCCGTNATCNTTNGAGAGNACNGAACGTTNCCAGNTNNCNGTNTCATANATATAGATTGGTGTGGTGCCGNGGTAATCGGGTGCTACGCTNNCTTGTCCAATCAGGGGCGCGTTAACAAGGTGCATGTTTCCATGACCGTCTAGGTCGATCCANCGAAGTCGATGTGANGTTGGAATGCGGTCAATACGANTTACCAACCANTGTTNATCTGGATTATCGCTCTTACTTAAAATTGATAGGTCGCCTTGACTCCGTGCCGCAACCNTTGAAAATCCGCTGGCNAATGCGATCTCNGGAATTCCGTCACCNTTCAGGTCGTGTGTTGCAAGATTGATCATGCCGGAGAGGTTGCTTGCGATGACATGACGCGCCCAGCTTGGATTTTCAAACCAGATCAACTCATTCAATCTTGGGGCAAGAGCAATCAGATCAGGACGACCATCTGAATTCATGTCAGTGGCGACGACCTGATAACCGCCACCTAAATCAGTCGCGATCGTGTGGTCAATGAACTGAAGGCCAGTGCTTTGTTGATTGCTGGCAGCAGGGACTGACAGTGTCCCAAGAATGACTATTATGTAGAACATTCGCCACACCGCACACCTCCTGAGACCTTGATGCCGTTCGTCACTGCTGGGGCTCTGTGGTAAGCGTTGCTTAACCAGACATAAAGACGACGATGGCCCGGGCACCTCTACGAGATACCCGGGCCATCGAATGTTAAGGAACACTCAAAGCAATTGGCTTACTGACTTGGCCACACAGGGCCTTGGCTATTCAAGCCCTCAGCGCCAGCAGGGATCGGCCCGAGTCCCTTGTAGACAAATTTTTGAACGCGTCTACCTTGGTAGGTCTCTGTCGTGTAGATGTTGCCATCCGAATCGACGGCGATGCTATGGACCGCGAAGAACATACCCGGTTGACGCCCACCATCTCCAAAGGCTGTCAGCACTTCCATCGTTTCGCGCTCGATAATGTAGACCTTCATGTTTTGCCCATCAGCGAGGTAGAGATAGGTTTGTTCGGGGTCAGGAGAGAAGTCGAGGTCCCATGTCGACCCTTGTGAAAGGGTTTCTGGGGCAATGAACACTTCCTTCACAAACGAACCATCTTTTTGGAATACCTGGATCCGATCGGCGGCTCGATCGCAAACGTACACGTACCCGTCATTAGAAATTTCAGAACAGTGGACCGGTCCTCTGAATTGTGAAGCTGGTTCACTATCCGGTGAGTAACGACCGAGATCTAATTCATCGTCCGGTTCGTTGCCATAGGCGCCCCAATAGCGCTTGATCTCTCCAGAGTCCATATCGACGACGGCAACACGTTTGTTGAAATAGCCGTCGGCGAAGTACGCTTCGTTCGCCTCTGCGTCGATGCCGATTTTAGCAACGCGCCCAAAACTTTCCATATCGTGACTATCGGGGACGAGTTCTTCGCCCACTAGGCGGGCACCGTATTTTCCTACCGACATCAGGAAAGTGCCGTCTCTCGCAAACTTCAGGACGTGAGAGTCTGCCCGACCATTACCACCAATCCAGACATTATCCATGTGGTCGATGGTAATCCCATGATTCGATTCGGGCCACACGTAATCTCCTGTTTCTGTGCCCGGGCCGCCCCAATGTCCAACGAGGTTACCCTCTTGATCGAATTCAAGAACGGGTGGGCCTGGTGCACAGCATTCACTTAGTGGTGGATCCTGTACAAGCCCAACCTCGGTCCTTGCTGCGAACTGGTCTGGGGTATTGCGATGCACGATCCAGATGTGATCCTGGGAATCGACGTCGACGCCGATCGTTGCACCCATGAGCCAGTGATCCGGTAAATTCTTCGGCCACAACGGATCGACTTCAAACATTGGAGCCATTTTTCCGCCCGTTGCCTGCTCGTCCGCGGCCTCGTCTACGGCGGGTTGCTCAGCGCCGCACGCGATTATGAGGGCCAACAACGACGACCCGATGAAAAGATTCCGTTTTCGCCTCATTCCTGTCCTCCCTTACGAAAAAACGACCTTTAACCACCAATTCCGCAGTGGCCCTTAGTCGTCGACAGCGCCGACAAGTATACTGGCGATTGGTCCAGATGCAGCGAAATTCTTTTAATAACGGAATCAAGTGGATGGCTGGCGTGCGTGGGTTCGGCCATAGGGCTGTATCAAGCTTAAAAACAAATAGTTACCGTGATTTGTCCATGTGCCAACACTTGAGGGCTCGCACGCCCCGTTTCATGCTGGTCCTGGTCTTAGGGATGACCCTCATAATGTCATCCCGGCCGGCCGGTCATGACATTCCATACGATGTGACAGTCCAGGCATTCGTTAAAGCAGAAGGACAACGTCTGCGTTTGCTAGTTCGAGTGCCGCTTGAGGCGATGCAGGATTTTAACTTTCCGCAAAACGAGCAAGGCAATCTTGATATTGCGGCGGCTGACTTTATGCTTCGCGATGCAATTATGCTGTGGGTCGGTGATGAGTTAACTGTCTACGAAGAAGACAGGTTGCTGACCGACCAACGTCTCGTCAAGATTCAGGTGTCGCTTCCTGATGATCGGTCTTTTGCAACCTACGACGAAGCCTTAGCGCGGGTCATGGGTCCACGGTTGCCCACCGACCCGGGAGTTTTTTGGCGTGACGCGATGTTTGATGCGCTTTTTGAGTACACGATTGACTCGGACGAATCCGCATTCTCAACCGACTTAACTCTTGCACGCTTAGGACTGCGAACAATTACTGTTCTGAGACTTGTGTTACCTGATGGGACAGTGCGGCCTTTTGAGTATTCCGGGAATCCTGGCCTAGTTCGCCTCGATCCTCGCTGGCATCAGGCGATGCTTCGCTTTGTGGTTCTCGGTTTTGAACATATTCTTGATGGAATCGACCACCTGCTTTTTTTGGCATGTCTCGTCATTCCTATTAGACGGTTTGGTCCTTTGGTGGCGATTGTCACGTCCTTCACCGTTGCCCATTCGGTGACCCTGATTGCATCTGCCTTTGATTTGGCACCCGATGCCATCTGGTTTCCACCGTTCGTCGAAACAATCATTGCGTTGTCCATCGTCTACATGGCAATTGAAAACATTGTCGGCATTACGTTTCAACGTCGATGGCTTATTACTTTTGCTTTTGGCCTCGTACACGGTTTTGGATTCTCGTTTGCCTTGCGTGAGACGCTGCAGTTTGCAGGATCTCACCTCCTTATGTCACTGCTGTCTTTTAATCTCGGTGTTGAGCTTGGCCAATTGCTCGTTCTCCTAGTACTTGTACCGACACTCGGATTGTTATTTCGATTTGTAGTAGGGGATCGCATAGGCACAATTCTCTTGTCGGTCATTGTGATCCATACGGCTTGGCACTGGACTAGTGAACGTGCGCTCCAACTGTCGCAGTACCCATTTCGATTTCAGTTGCCAGAGGTTAATATGGCCTTGTTTGAAATCTTTACACGGTGGACGATTCTTGGACTGATTATTCTAGGGTTGGTCTGGCTGATGCATCTGATTTTTCCAAGACCTAATTTGGGTCAGGCCGAGCCTAACGTGCGGGCGCCCCGAGCATCTATCGAAGATTAGTAGGTTTGTAAGTTAATTAAGGTAACGCTTGTCATCTTTATCCGTGTCAATCTAACATCACGACATTATTTGCCGAGGGAGGCACGAATTCATGCGTCTATATTTGAAACTGGTTATGTCGCTGGTTATCTTGACAGCCGGCCCAGGAAGACTCGTCGCGCAGGACGTGTTTTCTCCGAATCTCTTCGAGGGGTTGGAGTACCGAATGATTGGACCGTCGCGTGGCGGACGTGTTACTGCGGTTGCTGGTCATCGGGATCAACCGTCGACCTTCTATATGGGCGCGACTGGTGGAGGCGTCTGGAAGACTACAGATTATGGCCAGCGTTGGCACAACATTTCAGATGGCTATTTCGCAACTGGTTCAGTTGGTGCCATTAGTGTCGCGGAGTCTGATCCAAACATTATTTATGTTGCCACTGGTTCGGACGGTTTACGGAGTAACGTCATTATCGGGAAAGGTGTTTATAAGTCGATAGATGCGGGGACCACTTGGCAGCATGTAGGTCTTACTGCCACTGGTAATTCAGGTGCGGTCTTGATTCACCCACGCAATCCTGACCTTGTCTATGTAGCAGCGATTGGTAATCCATTTATTGCGAATCCCGATCGAGGCGTGTATCGAACACGGGATGGCGGTCAGTCATGGGAGCAAGTGCTATTTATTTCCGAACAGACTGGAGCCGTCGACCTGGAATTTGTGCCAGACAACCCTGATGAGATCTACGCCACAATGTGGCTGGCTGAGCGGAAACCTTGGACCATTATTAGTGGCGGATACGAAGGTGGCGTCTACAAATCATCCGATGGTGGTGATAACTGGCTGCCATTAACCGCCGGACTACCAACCGGCTTGCGCGGTAAGGCTGATCTCGCGGTATCAGCAGCCGACCCTGACCGCGTCTACGTCTTGATTGAAGCACCGTCAAGTGAAGGTGGTGTCTACCGTTCTGATGATCGGGGAGCANGTTGGGAGCANGTAACAGATTTCCAGCCCATTATTAATAGGCCGTTCTACTACTGCAATCTCGAAGCGCATCCGACGAACCCAGACATCCTATGGGGTATGGCTGAAGGGCAGTGGATGTCTCAGGATGCCGGTCAAACATGGAGTCGCGTTACCGTACCGCACGGCGATAACCATGACATGTGGATCAATCCAGACAACCCAGACATTTTTATTCAGTCGAATGATGGCGGTGCTAATGTCACTCTTAATGGTGGCAGGACTTGGTCTACTCAGGATAATCAGCCGACGGCTGAACTATACCAAGTTGATATTAGTGAGGAATTTCCATATCGGTTATTTGCAGGTCAACAAGATAACTCGACAATTTCAATGCCAAGTTTACCGCCACGGCGAATGCCTGGCGGGCACACGGCACTCTGGGAATCGNNNGGTGGTTGTGAGACCGGACCAGTTGTACCNAANCCGGATGANCCNGACATNGTTTATGCGAACTGCAAGGGNCGATTTGGNCTCTTNAANCGNCGGACNGGACAGGAACAACAGTACTACGTTGGCTTCTGGAACATTTATGGACATAACCCGCGCGACTTAGCCTATCGGTTTCAACGGGTTGCCCCAATTCATGTATCTCCGCATGATCCGAATCGCGTGTATCACACTTCGCAGTTTGTGCACGTGACCGAGGATGGTGGGCAGACGTGGGAAACGATTTCACCGGACCTAACAGCGTTCACGCCAGAAACACAGGTAGTGTCTGGGTCGCCAATCACCATTGATGTGACCGGTGAAGAACATTTCAGCGTCATCTATGAAATTCAGGAATCACCGCATGAAAAAGGTGTGATCTGGGTGGGCGCTAATGACGGACCGGTTCACGTGACACGCAACAATGGACAAACGTGGACCGACGTTACCCCTCCGAATCTTGGCGCCTATGGCCGCGTTCAAACCATTGAGGTGTCGCCTCATGATCCGGCTACGGCGTATGTTGCGATTTTACGCTACCAACTCGGTGATTTCTCGCCGTATGTGTATCGAACAAAGGATTACGGTGATAACTGGACACGAATCACCACAGGCAATAATGGCATTCCGGCAGATCATCCTGTACGCGTTGTTCGAGAAGATCCGGATCGTGAAGGCTTACTCTATGCCGGTACAGAGTTTGGCATGTTCATATCGTTCGATGCAGGGACGCAGTGGCAGTCATTGCAACTTAACCTTCCGGCCACCCCAGTTTCCGACATGAAAATCGTGAGTCAAGACCTAGTGTTGTCGACGATGGGACGCGGTTTTTGGATTCTGTATAATCTGCTGCCATTGCACGAAGTGTCGGACGAGGTTGCCGCTTCTGAGGTGCATCTGTACGAAGTACGCGACCCGTATCGCCTCTATGCTGCACGAAGGTTCCGCGACCCTGGTCCGGATGAACCCCAATATCCTAGTCCCGGCGCACGCGTTGATTACTATCTTGCGTCTGAACCTTCCGGTGAGGTTCGCCTTGAGATATTGAATGCTAACGGCGATGTGGTGCGTGCGTTTTCAAGCGAGCAAGCGAAAAGCGCAATTCAATTTTCTGATTCTATTCGAATGGGGAACTGGTCACTTGCCGGTGCTGGTACGCCACAGCTACCAAAGACAGCGGGCATGCACCGCTTTGCCTGGGATCTGCGACACGCCGGGCCATGGTCTCAATCCTTACAACAGTCGGGTGGGAATGGGCCAATGGTTGTGCCTGGTTTATACCAAGCACGACTTTCAGTTGGAAGTTGGAGTCAGGTCGTATCGTTTGAAGTGTTGATGGACCCTCGGATTGAAGAAGAAGGCACGGTCACCGTAGCGAACGTACAGGCGCAGGTAAAACTGAGTCTCGACGTGAGAAACGCCCTGAGTGACGCGCGTCTAGCTGTGGCTAAGTTGGACGAAGCGCAGGCCAACTCGCCTGATGATGTTATGCAAGCGCTCCTCGAGATCCGAGATCAGCTAGTAACCGCATCACGCCGATATTCTCGACCGATGTTAGTCGATCAGCTCAACTATTTGTACTCGGGCTTGACGCGAGCCGATCAACAGCCTGGCCAGGATGCTGTTGATCGTTATCAGGAGTTGAATAGCATGCTTAGTGACTACATCGGGCGACTTGAACAGGTATTACGTGCCCAGAGTGTGGCTGATGATTAATGCAGCACAAAACGACGGGTGCGATTTGAGGGCGATTCGCTCAAAACAAATGTTCAAGTCCGAAGGGCCGATACCTGTGCGCTGGACGTCCACAATGCTGTCGTTTGCGATCATTGTTGTTGTGACGTGTAGTTTAGTACTCCAGTCATCTGTCTTAGGGGGAGCCCAGAGAGCTTCTAGCAAGGGATATGAAGTCATTAATGTGTATCCACACGATCCAGAAGCTTTCACCCAGGGGCTGTATTTTGACGATGGCTTTCTCGTGGAGGGTACTGGACGTTACGGTCGTTCATCAATCCGGAAAATAGAGCTTGAGACAAGTCGTATCGTCGAACAAGTCGACCTTCCCTCATGGTTATTTGGTGAAGGGATTACGGAGTTTGGCGGCTTACTGTACCAGCTAACCTGGGTTGCTCATACGGGCTTTATTTATGACGCTGACACCTTCGAACGTCGCGGACAATTTAGTTACAACACGGAGGGATGGGGGTTAACTCACGACGGTCGCCATCTGGTGATGAGTGATGGATCGGCGTGGCTGTATTTTCTTGATCCTCAGTCATTCACTGAAGCGCGTCGCGTTCTCGTCCATGACAGTTTAGGACCCATCGATCAACTCAATGAGCTGGAATTTATCAACGGAGAGATTTGGGCAAACGTGTGGCATCAAGACGAGATCCTGCAGATCGATCCAGGGTCTGGTTCGGTTAACGGTAGGATTGATTTGTCAGGGTTATTGCCTCAAGATTACCTGATAGATCCCGAAGGTGTTTTAAATGGCATTGCCTATGATGCTGAGGGCGACCGCCTGTTTGTGACGGGTAAATTGTGGCCATCCGTGTTCGAAATCCGTGTCACTGATCCGTGAATGTCCGAGTTCTTCACGGTAGACGCCATCTAAATGCGATTCATGTCATTAACCGCAAAACTGGATGCCATAAACGAATTCGACCGGCAACCAGTAAGTGCAGATCGTATCCAAGGTTCAGGCACGTTTGTTGCGCTTTTCGCTGGGGAACATATAGCGGGTACTGAATTTGTTATTGGTCCACTGTTTGTGGCACACGGTGTGACCGCTACCGATTTATTCGGAGGCTTAATTGTCGGCAACCTCCTGGCCGTGTTGAGCTGGGCGTTCTTTGTTGCCCCAATCGCTGTCCGAACTCGGTTAAACCTCTACTGGCAGCTCCGCAAGATCACCGGCCCACAGCTCCTGTTTGTCTACAACATTGTAAACGCACTGATGTTCTGTTTTTTAGCGGGTGCAATGATCTCAGTAGCAGCAACGGCTGTTGGTCTTCCCTTTGATATGACGATGCCAGGCTTAAATGATCGTTATCCGAATAGTGTGTCGTGGGTGATCGTTGTGGGCTTAGTTGGAGCGGTTGTTACAGGATTTGCGGTTCTGGGGTTTGACCGAATTACCGGATTTTCAAAGGTTGCGTGGCCGTGGATGTTAGCGGTATTTGTGGCCTCTGCGGTTGCCGTTTTGCAACAACTGGGTGTTAGTTCATTCGGGGAATTTTGGCTCGTAGCAAACGAACGGATTTGGACTGGTGTGCCGCTGGCGGGTCAATCAAAATTCACGTTTTGGCATGTGATGTTTTTTGCCTGGTTCTGCAACATGGCGATGCATATCGGTATGGCTGACTTGACCATTCTCCGGTATGCGCGGCATTGGACCCACGGGTTCTTGAGCGCCTTCGGAATGTACTTGGGTCACTTCGTTGCCTGGGTCGCCTCCGGAATATTATGCGCGGCTGCTCTAGGTGAGATCGCGCCGGGACCCATCGCCTATATGGGCATTGGTGTTACAGGTGCCATTGCGGTTGTTGTTGCGGGGTGGACGACAGCCAATCCGACACTCTATCGTGCAGGCTTGGCACTTCAAACTGCAACACCAAACTGGAAACGCTGGAAGGTAACTGTCGCAGCAGGTGCGGTCACGACAACCGCAGCAATGTTTCCCGCACTCATGATGCAATTACTCGATTTTGTGGCTCTTTACGGATTAATTCTCATGCCAATGGGAGTCGTCATTTTTGCTGATTTTTGGTTGCTACCAAGGATGGGGCTACAGTCGTACTTCGCGGAGCTCCACGGACTGCAATTTAGTTGGCCTGCTGCCTTGACTTGGACGGGAACGCTGGCAGTTTGTGCCTTCTTGCCTATGGAAATCTTTTTTCTTGGTTTGCCTGGCTGGTTTCTTGCTGTGGGTTTTTACGTACTGTTCTGCTATATCCAACAGCTGAGGAAGCCAGGCGGAATCGTGCAGGAGGTGAGGTGATCTGGGTCGCACGGGTAGTTGCATGTGCGGGCCTTGGACTCGTGCTGGTGCCAGCATTTTTTGTTTTTTCCGGTTTAATCGCATGGGAAACACATGCAGCTTTGGCGCTTTTTGGAACCGTTCTGTGGTTTAGTGCAGCTCGTTGGACCATGTGACACCTGGTCACTTGACGACGCCATGAATGGTTTCGTTCTTCACCGAAGGTTTTTTAGCGGGTAATACGCGAAATAAAGCGAGTTTAATGAGCGATTCCTCAAAGACGGCTTCAGATTATTTCGGTGCGATGGGCTTTGAGTACGACTCCCTGATTCATCGTTCCGTGCCTTGCTATGATGCAATGATCGGGAAATTAATCAAGTATCTTCCGCGGCATCCGCAAACCGTCCTTGAACTGGGTTGCGGCTCAGGCGGGTTATCGGTACCACTCGTCCGGCATGTGCCTGATTGCGAGTTCACATTCGTCGACGCATCTGAGGAGATGGTTGAGTTAACCCGCGCGCGTGTACAAGAGGACTTTCCAGAAACGGCGCGTCGTGCGACGTTCGTGACAGCGCGGTTTGAAGAGTACAACATGGGAGTTGACCAGTTCGATGTCGTCACGTCGTCAATTAGCCTGCATCACGTGGAAGACAAGGGCGCTTTGTTTCGTCGTGTGCGTGAATCGATCAAATCGGGAGGCACGTTTCGATTTGTTGATCAACTCAGTGGTGGAACCGAGGCAAACCATGCACGGATGTGGCAAGGTATGCTTGACTTCGAGCGAGCGCCAGGCAACTGTACGGATGCGGAGATTCAGGGCCTCTTGGACCACGCGAAAGCACACGACCATCACACGCCACTGGCCGCTCACTTCCACTTATTGCAGGAAGCGGGATTTGTGGGGATTGATTGTGTGTGGCGAGATGAAATGTGGTCGGTCATTACAGCTGACGTGACATAAACAATGCGTAAATTCAATTTAAGACGGCATCGCTCTTTTCCGCTATTAACGTTAGCTGTATTGCTGACAACTGTCTGGCAGGTAGAGGCGCAACCGGCTAACGGGTTGCTGACACGAGCGGAAGAGTCAGGTTATACCGAGACGACCAGGTATGATGAAGCTTCACTGTTTTTGCAAAGTATTGCAGAATCCTCACCAGACATTACGGTTCATCGCTTCGGTTACTCAAATGAAGGTCGCCCGCTCTTATTAGCAGTTGTTGGTGAGCTGCATGAAATGAGTCCTGCGGCGATTCGACAAAGCAACCTCACGCGAGTTTACATTCAAGGCAACATTCACGGTGGTGAAGTCGAAGGGAAAGAAGCAACGCTCATGTTGCTTCGTGAGCTGGCGAACGGCGAGCATCGTGAGTGGCTTGAAACAATGCTCTTGCTGGTTGCCCCGATTTATAACGCAGATGGCAACGAGCGGATTGCGTTAACCCATCGTAGTCGTCAGCACGGTCCAATTGGTGGTGTAGGCCAACGACCAAACGCACAAGGGTATGACCTGAATCGAGATCAT
>PBHT01000007.1 GCA_002720285.1 Acidobacteriota bacterium
TTCGATCCAGGGAACAGTGGCGAAAGTCAAGAGGCGGAATGTTATAGTTCGTACATGGAGAGCCCAACCTCCAGCTCGGTTATCGTTGAACCAGCCGCTCGGCTCAGCGGTCTCGTCACTTGTCCGGGCGACAAATCCATTTCGCATCGCTATGCACTGATCGGCGCCTTGGCTACCGGCCGCACCACTGTCACTCGGTATGCTCCAGGCGCCGATTGTTTGTCGACCCTAGAATGTCTGCGCTCCCTCGGCGTAAAGATCCTTCACCAGAGAGGCTCCGGTGACGATGATTCTAATGTCCAAATTGAGGGACGCGGACTCAGCGGCTTAAGTGAGACTAGCGAAGACCTTAACGCAGGCAATTCTGGCACCACACTGCGATTATTGGCTGGCATACTGGCAGCGCATCCGTTCAAAAGCACAATCACCGGAGACTTGTCTCTCTGCCGACGTCCAATGGGAAGACTGATAGACCCACTGCGCGCCATGGGAGCAGATATACAGGCTGAATCCAATTGTCCCCCAGTGACAATACGTGGTGGCCAGTTGCAAGGCGTTGCATGGAACCCCACAGTGCCGAGCGCCCAAGTCAAGAGTGCCCTCTTACTTGCCGGACTCAAGGCAACCGGACAGACCACTGTCCGTGAATCCACTCTGACCCGAGATCACACCGAACGTGCACTGACACTCTTTGGTGTCAAGGTAACCAGAGCTGGGCTCGCGGTCAGTGTCACGGGTAACACAACCCCTCGCGCTCGTGATGTCAGGGTTCCAGGTGACTTCTCCTCAGCTGCTGCCTGGGCCGTTGCCGCAGCGGGGCTGCCAGGTTCAGAAATCGAAATCGGCGATGTCGGCTTGAACCCAAGTCGAACGGCCCTGCTAGAGGTGCTCCAACGTGCGGGCGCCAAGGTCGTTTCTGAAGTTCATTCTGAAACAAACTGTGAACCTCGCGGCCGACTGACCGTTGCCCATCGGACGTTGCAACCGATCATTATTAGCCCTGTCGAGGTCCCTGGTCTGATCGATGAATTGCCACTTCTTGCTGCTCTCGCAACTCATCGTGGCGGAGGATTAACTGTGACTGGTGCCAGCGAATTGAGAAGTAAGGAAAGTGACCGGATTACGGCACTCGTCAAAGGACTACGCGCACTGGGCGCTAACATCAGTGAGCAAAGTGACGGAGTGACAGTGACGGGTGATTGCACTCTTACAGGAGGCACTGTTGACCCCGAAACTGACCATCGCCTAGTTATGGCTTTCGCTATAGCAGCGCTCGGCGCGAGCGGGCCATCGACTATTCTTGGCGCAGACGCTGTGGGCGTGTCGTATCCTACATTCTTTGAGACTCTCAACTCACTCAGAGAATAGAGCGTCCAATCATTAACGGAGTGCGAACAAAACCTCGATTCCAATGCGCACAGAAAAAATCTACCTTGTTGGCTTTATGGCAGCTGGGAAATCGAGTTTGGCCCGCGAGCTTGCCGAACGCCTAAAATGGCAAGTTGAAGATATCGATGACCGGATCGAAGCACGGGAACACATGGCAGTTAGTAAAATCTTTTCCCAGCACGGAGAATCTTACTTTCGCACAATTGAACGCGCAGTCCTCACAGAAATACTACCGCTCACTCACACCGTTATCGCTACCGGCGGTGGCACATTCATTGATCCTGATAACCAAGTGGCAATCAACAGCAACGGCGCTTCAATCTGGGTCGACGTCCCGTTAGCACAGATTATTTCAAGGCTCTCGCAGGACAAACGACGGCCTCTCGCCAGCAATCGTGCCCAATTGGAACAACTGTACGCCCTACGCCAATCCGCCTACGCTCAGGCACACCTTCGACTCGATGGGGCCGGAGCACCCGTCGGGGAGTTGGTCGATCGAGTAATAGATTGGCTCGACTCCTAATGCGGTACCTGATTTTGAGCGATATCCACGGGAACCTCGAAGCGTTAGACGCAGTTCTTGAGGCAGCGCCTTCGGCTTCATTCGATAGCGTGCTCGTACTGGGCGACCTCGTGGGTTATGGTGCGGATCCGAATGAGGTCATCGATCGAATCTTCGACTTAAAACCAACCGTGATGATCCGAGGAAATCACGATAAGGTGGCCTCAGGCCTAGGGAGCACGGAGGGATTCAACAGCTTAGCTGCGGATGCCATCCGGTGGACCCGGAAGACTTTGACGACTAGCAATCGCGCGCGATTGGCCAAGCTTCCAAAGGGACCCGTCGTAGTAAATAGAGAGATCGAGGTCTGCCACGGGACGCCCTTTGACGAGGACCACTATCTCACCAATGAGCGTGACGCAATCCTCGCACTACAGGCGTCGAAACATCAGATATGCTTATTTGGACACACCCACCTACCAATAGCCCTCGAGCACAACGGGAGGAACCTCCGTATTGCGAGCCAAGATTTTGGAGAGAACCCTACTAAGACACCTAGCCAAAACCCTATCAAGATTATTCCTGGTCTTCGATATCTTTTGAATCCAGGCTCGGTTGGCCAGCCTCGGGACGGCGATGCCAGGGCTGCCTATGCCACACTTGATTCTGAAGCGGAAAACGAGTTCGTCTTCAAGCGAGTCAGCTACCCTATTTCAGCGACACAACAAAAGATCCTTAACGCTGGCCTGCCCGAACAACTCGCAACGCGGCTTGCTATCGGTCACTGACTGGTTCGTTGCCTCCAGCTCTTCGCGCAGTCCGTTCCTCCCGCCGCCTTAATTCGGCAGCGTAGGCATCGCGTGCTACACGCGAGCCAAGAACCCAACCAATCACGAGGCCGAGAAGCAAGACCGAAGGAATAAAGATGAAGTGTCCCGACGTCATACCATCCATAAATCACAGGATGAAAAGTCGTGCTAAGCGTTAGCGGTCAGATGTTCGATTAGCTAAACTAGCAAGTTCGCGCTCAACACGTGCCAGCCGTCGCCAAATCGACCACAAATAGACAAACATCGCGACCCAAGCAAAGGCGTAAGCCACCACGAGAAGAGGCGCCGCCGGTAGCTGATCCTCCACATCCAGCTGGTCTATTGGCACAAACTCGTCCTGTTGGGAGGACTGCATCGATTGCGCTCNGANTTCTTCNGCTGAGGTTTCNATCACNCCGATACANAGACTNAGTAACAAGCACAGCACGGCGAGTCGCNTGACAGTTACNTTCACAACATCCCCTTTCAACCNACAGAGAGTGCCATTNCTAATCATNTANNTCCCGATAGATTNGNTCTAACGNTGCTCGCTGTGTTTCTAGACGAACNCGNGCCATCATCGCCAAANCGTAGAGCANNAGAAAACCGACCANNCTCCACCATAACGGTCCGCGCATCCCNGGCACTAAAGTTGGCACNACGTTTGTTGTTGGGTGAANAGTNCGCCAAACATTCACTGACCAGTAAACAAACGGCACATTGGCCATNCCNAATANCGCAACNCCCGCGGCCAANTTNTCAGANCCTGGNCCNCCGTACTCCCGCAGNAGNAGATAGGCGATAAAAATCATCCAGAGCACGAGGGCCATGGTGAGTCGCGCNTCCCANTGCCACCACACGCCCCATGCTTTGCGGGCCCAAAGAGGACCACTNACGAGACCAATCAGNCCGAACACCACCACNAACTCAGCTGAGGCAACCGCAATTCGGTCAGAGATGAGNCGTCCTCTAAACAGAAACACCGCACTGGCAATACCNCAAACAAANGCNGCCACAAACATCGCCGCCCATGANGGGANATGAAAGTAAAAAATCTTNTGNACAAGACCCATTGTGGATTCATACGGNGCCCAGGCAATAAACACNGGTGCACATACGAAAANTATCGTNGCNANAACGATTACCNCNGAAAANATTCGATGCATCATCACGTNGGCCNNTTCATTCTGTCATGACCGGCTCAAAGGTCCATAACGAAAGTGTAATNAACACCACGTCNAAAAATACCAACATTCCNATCCAGGCACGTNNCATCGCCACGTCTACTTCTGGCTGTAANAGCNCGGCGNTCCCCCGAACGCCGGCAATAATGACNGGAATCGTAATTGGATACAANAAGACCGGNAGCAACACATCCCGACTCCGTGCGCGAANNAGCATTGCNCCNAACAGTGTCCCGACCGCACNGAACCCNAGAGTGCCNANCGAAANNAGNAAAANNGNAAGAATCGGCTNNCGAAAAAGCGGCGCCTGAAACAGAAGTGCNACCAGAGGAACAATCACCACTTCAACCGCTGCCANNAAAGCNAGTATGCNAAGCAACTTGCCTACATAAATCGCNGGNCGATCNACTGGTGCCAGNAAGAGTGCNNTCAANACGTCNTGATAACGTTCTCGCTCAAAGGTGCGACCNANGGCNAGCGTTCCGGCNAAAGCAATNGCAATCCAGAGAATCCCTGCTACCGCATTCTCGACNGGGCGACCATCNCGNACAAAACCAAANGCAAACACGAGCACNGTCGANACAGANAAGAANAAAGTCGTCAGAAANANCTCNCGGCTACGCGTCTCAACTCGNAGNTCTTTTCNCATAATCAGGAGAGCGACCGTGAANAANCGCNTCATTCCNGTCTCCTGGGCNTNAGTTCTCTCTGCATCGAATCTCGATANNGCGCGCGNAGGGATTCACCGGCNCGGGATAATGGNAGCANTCGGCCAGCNCGTAGNAGCATCGCTCGNTCCAAGACTANNTCTGCAACNTCGAAATCATGNGTCGCAAGAAAAANAATTCNCCCCTCACTCTTGAGNACNTGNAGNCGCTCNACCAGCNCAGACGAGGAACCNTCGTCAAGTCCTGNAAATGGCTCNTCNAGAAGCACCAANNGNGGTNCATGCAGNAGAGTGCGCTCNAGGGCNACACGTTGCNTCATNCCTCGAGAGAACCCNCCNACAAAATCATCACCTCGNGACAATANNNCNGCNCTTCGTAGCGCTTCATNCGAACGGTCCCNAANTTGGTCAAGNCCATAAAGAGCGGCAAANAATTCAAGGTTTTCTCTGGCNGTCAATTCTGGATAGAGCTGAAAATCATGACTAAGGAGACCAATATTNNCNCGNAGAGCTGGNCCCNGCTCCCGCNCCNATNCNNCNCCNTATCGAATTTCNCCACTGGAAGGGNCGAGTATCGTNCCAGNAAGTGCAAGCAGNGTCGATTTACCNGCCCCATTCCCGCCGAGGAATCCAAGAATTTCACCGGTNCCACATTCNAGCGAAACATGCGCTAACGCTCGACGTCGGCCAAAATACTTTGAGACNTCGACAAANNCNACTCGATNAAANTNTNAANANTCTTGAGTNGTTGNAATCTGATGAAGNGAGGACGCCATNAACTNTCTTCAATCGAANTGNCTGTTAACCAGGTAGCCCNGCTCTGCCGCNCGGCATCTCAAGCGCATTAGNCTCTANCCGCTGATATAGGCGTNCCAACTGNCCAAAGATTGTCTTGCGNNGAAGNGTGTATGGTCCATCNGNTAACGTCCCGNTCCGATNAGTNGTTTCAACTNGCACCAGATCATCGNATAACCGGTCACGNCGGGCCTCTAATTTCTGACGTAGTGNCGNNTCATTCNTGNCGNNCATCGGTCTCGTCGATTNCCACAGACACCACACTACNAATAAGCCGACCAACANNAAGGCNACTCTCAGNGGAATCACNCTNTGGTGTGGAAGACCGANNANNGAGANTGAAAAGGTTTCATTAGCTGCTAGCCTNGGTCCACCACCGACCATAAACGTGCCANCCCTAGCATTCATNTCNCGACTCTGGGTNATCTGTGGCGANCTCANTTGCATGTCACCATGCTTCTCAGCAACTATCGCTATNTGNTCGANTNCCACCGGCATCGTNTGTTCGATGACTAGGTCACTCCCAGTATATGGAAGAACATAAGCTACGTTGACNNGGGTCNGACCAGGCTGAAANGANCCGACNACNGANACCCTGCNACCATCGAGCNGAGCTTGNGNNGTANTACCTTCCAGTAGGACCGCCCCCTGCGCACCAAANGGTAAGTCGAAGACCACCGGAACAGTTGGCACGACGGGAGCATCAGCCGTATTAACAGCTTCAAGTAGNTAGTAGACCTCCACNGCCTCGTCTGCCATCTCCACCACNNACCGGGTATCACCACCAAGGCTAATCANTCCTGGATTNCNTGGCACGGTGGTCGCCACAGGCGGCATTGAAGGCTCGGCAACGAGCATCACTCGGACACCTCCCAANGCCGGAACGGCGAAACTTCGGGAAACGAGCATCTCATCGCCAACCTGCGCGGAGACTGAAACACTGCTTCCGGCCTCGAGGTCCNCAAACAAGGCACGTCCGAACTCATCAGTGGAGACGGTAAACACGACTTCATCGCTATGGAGTTCAACAGGATGATCAGTAATATTGTTTGAAAGTTGGCTNCGAATCAGACGAACGCTTACNGAAGCGTTTGGNAGNTCGCTTGAAGGTAANGGCAGNCCAGACATCTCNGANGGGTCCGGCATCGGAATCTGTGAATGCACAATCATCGGAAATCCAAGACTCATCACCGCGGTAATTGCCGTCACCCACTGCACACCAAGTCTAATCACAATGATGCTCCGCAATATTTGCAGAATCTCGCATCAGCATCATTNACAGTGGCGCANACCTCGCAACTACACTCACCACCAACGGCTTTGGAGGGCTGGTTGGGGGTCCCGGCCGATACAGGGTGTGCCGCTAATCGAGATTGCAATTCCTGCTCGATTGATTCGCTATAGCCTGGGGTGTCGGAATCGAGTTGGCGCATAAAGCTGATCGCCCGAGCCCGAAGTCTATTCGTCATCTCCTNAAAATCTTCTTCAGCCACCTTGCCCATTGCGCGGTCAAACTCGAGCTCTTTAATCGACCGAAGCACAAGCTGCTTCTCGCGCTCTACTGCAACCCGCGTCCGATTACTCACAGCGTTTGATTCCACTTCAAAATCCACGGCCACAAGTGGCCAGAGGGTTCGCAAAAGCGCAAGACCGCAAAAAGCCGCTGCGCCAATCGCAAGACTCACCAAGATGGTTGCTTCTGGAGTCGTATTGGACGATCGTAAAACGGCAACGGTCGCCACAAGAAGCGCACCGAGAATGAAGAAGTGCCAGGGACGGAAGGTGGAGCGATTAGTCGAGGTCTCGGAGCTCATCGTCCAGACGCGCTAATAACTGTGCATCGCCGTCGTTCGAGATGCCGGCAGGTAGTGGTGCATCAGCAGCCTCACGCATCGACCACCGTAAGGCAACTGTTCCAACGCCAACTATGCCGGAAAGGCCGAGTAGATACGGAAACANCCAAGCCAGGCGATTGAACCCTTCGTCCAATGGCATCGCAAGAGGCTCTTGACTGCCGTACATNGTAATGAAGTGTTGGAAAACATCCTCTTTTGTCTTGCCTTGGTCAATCAACAGCGAAATTTCATCCCGCATCATAGCCGCCGTGCCGCAAGTACATTCACCAACAAGTTTTCGCCCGCACGTGCCGCACATGCAAACGATTTCACGGTATAGCTCACGCTCGGCGGCGCTGCGAGGCACTGTCGGTACTGTCTGGGCTGACTCAATATGCTGTGCATGTAAGGGGGCTGATGCCACCAAGACAAAAAGCAGTAGCGATGTCGTCGCCGCACCCTCAGGNATTTTCGATGCCGCAAACGAAAATGCTTGCTCAGGTAGCAAGGCTATGACTGTGCCCAGCGCCATGATGCCGAACCCTAACCAAATCCAGTTTACCAGAGGATTGACGGTGACCTGAAAGCTAGCCGACTGNTCCTGCATGTCGAAGGCGGCCATCACAATATAGAGATCCTCCGAAATACTACGACGGATAGCCACTTCCGTCGTCGGCTCCGACTCATGTTTCCTAAAGAACCACCGGGCCGGATACATCATCCCTACGTCTTCGCCCTCCTCGAACACGCGTAAGCTTCCCGTAATCATTTGCTTCTGACCATCGTCTCGTACACTAACCCCCTCGTGCCGCACAACGAATGTCCCTACCTCGACTTGTTGCCCCGGCGTGAGAAGCACCTGCTCTTCAAGCTTGTAGCCCTCACCAGCGAAGCCTAGAAACATGAGCACGATACCGACGTGAATAATGTATCCACCGTAGCGACGATGTGACCGCGCGACGAGNCCAGTTACGGATGTCAAGACATCCGTACCGGTAGCGTCCTTGCGAACACGCGTGCCACGAATAAATTCTTGCCCGATCGTCCCTAGCACAAAGGCACACAGCATGAAGCACAGCCCGGAGGCCCACACTCTAAACCCTAGGGCGTAGAGAATCCCTCCAGTCACAACCGCGGCCGTTACCGGCCAAAGAAATTGATTACCAAGGTTGGACAACGTCGATTTTCGCCAAGCCATAAGTGGCCCAACACCAGTCAAAAGAAGGAGGATTAAGCCAATCGGAAGCATCCATTTGTTAAAGAATGGCGGTCCAACGGTCAGTCGCTCACCCGTAATTGCTTCACTCAACGTCGGAAACATTGTTGCAAAGAGGATGAACACGGCGCAGAACAGTAAGATCCAATTGTTTAGTAAGAATGCCGCTTCACGAGAGGCCCATGAATCTAGTTCGTGCCGTGCGCGTAAGAGCGGCAACCGATAAATAACTAGACCAAAACTAACTANTAGAATGATCGCCATGAAGATCCCAAACATCATCGCGAGTTCGGGGTCTTCACCAAACGCATGCACCGATTGCACGACACCAGACCGTGTCATGAAGGTCCCAAAAATCGTCAAAAAGAACGTGAGAATCACGAGGGTCACGTTCCATACCCGTAACATACTGCGTCGTTCTTGCACCATCACAGAGTGGAGAAAGGCCGTCGCCGTAAACCACGGAAGTAAACCAGCATTCTCTACCGGATCCCAGCCCCAGTAGCCTCCCCAACCGAGCTCCTCGTAAGCCCATATCATGCCGAGCGTTAAGCCGAGCGACAGGAAGATCCAAGCAAACATNGTCCACCGTCGAACCGCACGNAGCCAAGAATCATCTAGGTGGCCCGTGATTAACGCGGACATNCCAAAGGCAAACGGGATGGTCATCCCGACGAATCCTATATAGAGCGACGGGGGATGAATCACCATATANGGATTCTGNAAAAGNGGGTTGAGGCCNCGNCCNTCNGCNGGCACNTGAGTNAAATANGTNGTNAANGGGTCCTTNTTNAGNACCATCACNAANANGAAGAANANNTGCACGCAGGATATGACNGTCACNACATAGGGAATTANCTCACGCTGTCGCTCNCGGTTTGTCGCNACNGCNATCGAACCAAAAACGGNCAACAGAAAGACCCAGAACATGATCGATCCNTCAAGNCCNCCCCAATAAGANGTCAGNTTATAGAAGAGTGGTTGAGCTGAATCCGAATAACGATCGACATACCTAATTGANTAATTCTCAGTGACAAAGGCGTGCACCATTACCGCAGACGCCATCGNCATTAATGCAGTNANTAANTAGAANGCCCCAATCCCACTTTCAATGAGGCGCGCCGAACGTTGCCGCCCACCGATGAAGGACGCGGTCGCAGCGTACGCGCAAACCACAAATGCCGCTAGCAGGAGGAATGAGCCGAGAGAAGCCATCGAGTCTGTGATTTACCAGTGAACGTAAGAAAGATAGGTTCGCGTTAAGCCCGCTCAGGAGGTAGCCAAATAACAGCGCGGCTCTAGGCCAATCTATTGCCCGTCAGAAACGTTAGCGCCAGGTGGCACTGATCCGGCCTTGGGCTCGTACTTCGATGGACACTTAGCCATTACCCCATTGGGGGCCACTACAAATCCATCAACTCCCAAGCGCCCTTTAACCACAACTTCAGCACCACTCTTAAACGTATCGGGAACAATACCGCTGTACTCAGCTTTGATTACCTCGCCATTGTTCTCGATTTCAAAGCGGTAATCGAGGCTATCCGGTCGACGCATAATGGATTCGTTCACAACGAATCCATGCACCTGAAGGTTCTTATCCTGCCAAGCTGCCAGATCCCCGGTAACCTCGTCCACATGCTTGTAGTACTCGGTCCCCTCACTGAGGGTGGACCACAACAAGCCACTAAAGGCTAAGGCCAACACAACCGAGGTAATACCGATGCGAATAGCTTTATGACTCATAACGCGGTAAGTATTGCCGTAAGCTCTCCCCAAAAGAATAGCCTTAAGGGACTGAACCGTCAATGGATTGAAGGGTGCAGACTCAATCCTCTACTCCAACTCAGTGGAGCATTTTAGGCCTATTTATGGAGTCTCCGACATTTCGACCCCGTCAAATCCAAGTTCACTAAGCAGACGTCGAACCACCGCCAAGGGTAATCCGACCACATTTGAGTATGACCCCTCTATCCGATCGATGAACCGTGCCGCTAGGCCCTGAATCCCATAGGCTCCAGCCTTGTCTCGGGGTTCCCCCGAAGCTACATACCAAGCGACTTGTTCCGGTTGAAGAAGGGCCATGTGCACCACGGTACGGTCAACCGCCTCGACACACTGATTGGCATATCGCATCGATACCCCAGTGAGGACCTCATGACTCCGTCCCGACAGCCTACCCAACATCTTGGCTGCATCTACATCGTCAATAGGTTTTCCAAGAATGTCACCGTCAAGCACCACGCACGTGTCCGCAGCCAAGATTACGTTGTTACTCGCGATGTCCGTCACGGCACCAGCTTTAGCAGCGGCAAGCCTGGCAACATACAATGCTGGAATCTCTCCAGGCAAGGGNGTCTCGTCCACAGTGCAAGATTTGACCTCAAAAACGTAGCCAGCGGCCGCCAAGAGTTCGGCTCGCCTAGGCGAAGCAGACGCAAGTAGCATTCGCATGGCTAAATGATACGATCACCATAGAGAACTTCCATATGATGCGTTCGATGACTCCCCTTCAGGGCTGCGTGCCCGCCGTACTGGCCAAGTTNCTGAATCGTCAGCCACATTCCTCAGCAAAGGTTCTTTTCGCTTGGCGTGCTGCGGTTGGTGACGCGATCTCGGCCGCGACGAAAATAAACCTAACGCCCGGAGGCACCCTTGAGGTGCGCACCACCTCCCAACATTGGCGTAANGAGGTACAGCGTTCGAAACGGGTCATTCTTGGACGACTCCAAGCTATGTTGGGCCACCAACGGGTTACCCATCTCGCCATCACTGCACCGGTTGAGGACCGCCCCCGACATCGCCGTAACAACACTACCAGCCTAAGCTCAACCTGAGACGATTCATGACAGGTGTACTGCGCGACTCCGTCATCGTCTCTGCTGNCCGACTCCCAACNGGAAAGTTCTTGGGTTCGCTCAAGCGGTTTTCCGCACCGCAGCTCGGTGCCCTCGCCATCCACGAAGCAGTGCAGCGAGCAGGCATNGAGATGGGCGAAGTTGATGAATGCATCCTGGGCAATGTCATCTCGGCAGGATTAGGCCAGAATCCCGCGCGTCAGGCCGCTTTAGGGGCAGGATTACCTGATTCTGTCGCAGCCCTTACCATTAATAAGGTTTGTGGTTCGGGCCTAAAAGCTGTGATGCTCGCTTCACAAGGCATCTCCACGGGCGACGTCGATGTNGTGGTGGCAGGCGGCATGGAGTCTATGACCCAGACGCCCTATCTTCTNAANCGCATGCGTGAAGGGGTCCGTTTGGGAAACCACACCCTTATGGATTCAATGATCCATGACGGGCTTTGGTGCGCGTTGGAAAATTGCCACATGGGCATCACTGGAGAAGAAGTGAGCAAGCGCTATGGAATAACCAGGGAAGAACAGGACGCCTATGCGCTTGAAAGTCATCAGAAGGCTGCCGCCGCCACATCGCAAGGCTGGTTCACTGATGAAATTGTTACGGTAGATCTCCCAGGCAAAAATACTGAATCGACAAAGTTTGCCGTTGATGAATCAATAAGGCACGATGCGTCTTCTTCTACGTTAGCAAGGTTGAAACCTGCGTTCATTGAGGACGGCACGGTCACGGCAGGGAATGCTCCAGGCGTCAACGATGGTGCCGCTGCTATTGTCGTAATGTCCGCCACTGGCGCCGCCGCTCTCAACTTGCAACCCATGGCTCGAATCGTGGCTCAGGGTGTCAGTGGGGTGCCTCCGCTCTCAGTTATGATGAGCCCAGTCGAAGCCGTGAGAAAGGTTGCCAAGAAGGCCGGCTGGGCACTCACCGACGTTGACCTGTTCGAACTTAACGAGGCTTTCTCAGTGCAAAGCATCGCAATCATCCGGGAGTTGGACCTCGACCCAAAGCGCGTGAACATTCATGGTGGTGCAATCGCCTTAGGTCACCCAATTGGCGCAAGCGGTGCCCGAGTCCTAACCACCCTCCTTTACGCGATGAAGCTGAGGAACGTACGAAGGGGTATCGCTTCACTCTGCCTCGGAGGAGGCAACGGAGTCGCTCTCGCCGTTGAGCGAGAGTTAGCTGAGTGACCGAGCTCTGCCGATCCCCTGGCAGCTCTTAGTATTTGTTACAACTCAGACACCATGTCGACCAAATCACCCATCCGAAAAATTGGGGTCGTCGGCGCCGGCACGATGGGCCATGGAATTGCCCAGGTCTTCGCGCAGGCAGGCTTCGAAGTCTGCTTACAGGACGTCCGGACAAATGCACTCAATCGAGCTACTAGCAACATCACTCAAAGCCTGGACAAGCTGGTCGCCAAAGACACACTTACCGCCAAGGATGCCGAACTGGCGCGGTTGCGGCTGACCACTACAACAGACCTTGACGCACTTTCTGACGTTAATTACGTCATTGAAGCAATCGTTGAAAACGTGACTGCGAAACGGGATTTATTCAAAACCATTGATACCCTTGTTGCTCCGGATGTCATCTTGGCCTCAAACACTTCGGCTATCGCAATCAACACCCTTTCTTCCGCCACGACTCGACAACCTTACGTCCTGGGCATGCACTTCATGAACCCTGTTCCACTAATGCCACTTGTCGAACTCATTCGAGGGCAGGCGACCTCTGTTGAAACTGTTCGCCTCTCAATAGAATTGATCAAGATTATCGGCAAAACTCCGGTCGAAGCCGCTGACCGCCCTGGCTTTATCGCCAACCGAGTGTTGATGCCGATGATCAATGAGGCCATCTATGCATTAATGGAAGAGGTCGGCTCTGCGGAGGCCATTGACACCGTGATGAAGGTGGGCATGAACCATCCAATGGGTCCACTGGCTCTTGCAGATCTCATTGGCCTCGATGTGTGCCTAGACATTATGAGGGTCTTACACGAGGGATTTGGGAACAACAAGTATCAGCCGTGCCCTCTCCTTTGCCAAATGGTCGAGGCCGGAACTCTTGGCCGAAAAACTGGCAGCGGCTTCTTTAAATATTGATACAACAGAGTGCATGCCTGCAACACTTACCATTCACCTAGCTACATCAGATGAAGAAATCGTCGCCTGTCATTCGGGCATGCATGAACTGCGACCACACATCGACGAGCAAGAGTTCGTCTCTAGAGTGCGCGCGCAGACATAAGTCAACGATTTTCAATTGGTCTACGTCCGTAGCCAAGGATTAGTTGTCGCTGTCGCAGGATTTCGAATCGGCTACAACCTAGCATGGGGACACTATCTATACGTGGACGATCTGGTGACACGGGCCACCCATCGATCCCAAGGATTCGGAGCGATCTTACTTCGTTGGCTGCACGACTTCGCACGAGAAGCCGGATGTGAGCAAGTGCACCTTGATTCAGGGCTGCAACGTAAGGGGGCGCATCAATCTTACGAACGACACGGTATGCCAAACACCTCGCTGTATTACAACAGCGTAATCAAACCCAACTCCGACTGATACCGAACCAGTCTTGTTCAAGCTAGTTGGCCTTCTCTTTAGTCACGTCCTCCCGCGTCAGTCGAACATTCTCAAAACTTTCAGACGAGATCACGTAGTACCAGGGACCAAACCGATTATTAAGCTCAATGAGGCGTTCTTCACCAGCTAGGACCTGCGCCGCCCACTCGTTATGAATCTCGTGACGGTTCCTATTAGCACGGTCGTCATCGGAAAGATCCTCATCCCCTTTTCCTTCAAAGTCCATATTCAACGGCAGTGGCGGCTCAGGGAAACGGTCGCGCTCGAACTCCGCAGTGATGAACAGATAGCGGTTCTCCCCAGGACCGCTGTCCGCTTCAGAGCTCGGGTCCACACCAGCGGTAATTACGCTACCCGTTCCATAGAGCACTTCCCCAAACCGTAGGGTGTATAAAATGCCTTCTGTTGTGCGTACGCGGAGCTCGCCTTCATTCGATCGAAGGTCGCCATCGCGCGTAAGGTAGTATCCCCGACTCTGCAACGAGACAACTTCAGCCCTCGTGATGCCACCTTCAGCTGCTCGCCTAAGACTCGAGGACAAACCGTCCGGCTTAGGCCGCACCCCGACAATGGACAGACCATCAAGGGCCGACACTAGGCCGCTCACCTTTGTCGAATCAAGTTCGCGATTACCGGAAGTTCGGCCATCATCGGTCCACGCCCCTTCAACCTTGTTCAGGGTAACCGTGTCACGATCATTAATGGATAGCGTGCGCTCATCAATCGCATAGTCATACAGCGCGAGTTGGTCAACGCTATCCTGCTCAATCAGAAGTAGATCCTTTTCAATCCAATCAGAGAAATTCGTCGAAAGGTCAATGTCCATGCGAACGGCATACACCCGCTTCTGATCGGGCAGGCGAACAAATCGAAAGGTCGGTCGATCCTCTACCTGGTTACCGACAATAAAATCGGCAAGTGTGACCTCGTTGTCTCCCCGTAACGTGACTCGGGTCCCTCGACCTCGAAGCGATGTTGCCGCCGCATCACTTGGGTCAAGCACACCAAGGGCCTCATGGTCAGCGAGGTTGTCTGAACGGAAGTCATCTCGAGTAATCCCGATCACCCCAGCCGCGGTCTGAGCCAGTCGATCGGCGCCATCTGCTGGATAGTTGTGGTGCGACGGAATCGTCCACAGTCCATTTTGATTAGTCACCTGAAATGGCTTTGCCGAAGCGGTCTCTCCGTCAAACTCTAAGACTGAGAGCGTTCTCGCGATATTGGGATCGGTGAACTCCGGAAAGAATGGCTCGCCTCGATCAAGAAATGCATCCGGAGAAACGAGCCGCGGTGCCGTGGCTAATGCCAGCACAGCAAGGATGACTGCTCCGACCCCGAAAGTAACTGTCTTCTGTGTCTCACTCATCACTTCACCTTATTTCGATGTGCCGCCACAGCACCTTCCCGCTCTCGTCGTTGACGCCGCACAAAGATCATCACGCCCAACGCAAACACTGGAATTGGAGGCAGCAGAACTGCCAACATCCGAATTGAACTCTGAATACGGCGAATTTGGGACTCCATGGTTTCCATACTGCCTTGAATTTTCGCTTCCTTCTCGGATTCGATGTTCGCTCTCAGCACCTCGAAACGACGGTTCTCGACCTCCTGAAGATTCCGGGCCATTATTTCCTTGGCCTGGGCGTCGAGGTCCGCGCGGTTCTGCACCTCAGTAATTCGCTGGTCCAATCGGCCCTGCGCTTCAGCAAGGGCCTCCTCGGCCTCACCCTCGGCCTGCGCCTCTTCAGTCGCTCGCTGTTCAATGAAGGACCGGGTTTGAGATTCCACGCGCGCTAGTGTTCGATGCTGAACACGCCTGTTACGAAGTGCGACGAACGATTCGTCCCCGACTAAGACGTCAATCGTATTAAGGAAGAACGTGACATTATCAAAATTGAGGTTCCCAGCACCTAGGCGACGGATCTGAAAAAACTGCTCTGAAATAAAGTCAACGTCGGCAATCACAATTAGATTGACCGTATCCTGGGTTACACCATCCCCTAGGTCTGTCTCCGGCTCTTCCGCCGTATCGTCTCCGGCACCGTCATCATCCTCGATGGCAGCAGTGTCAGAAGTTGAGATCCCGCCATCTGACCTAACGTGAGCAGCGATTACGTACTCGTTCAAATCAGCTTGATAAGGCAGGTTCTGATTTAGCTGCGCACCGAAGAATCCACGTTGCACGATTTGGAAATATTGAAACGTTCCCGACACTCGACCGGAAGTCACCAGTGGTTGAAAGTCATGGTCACTACCAACCGCTTGACGTAAGTGGCCTGGATAAAGCGTGACGAATTCCTGAAGGGCCGTACTTGCAGTGTGCTCACGATTAAATGGAGCGTTGCCTTCATTTCCAAGTCCAACGAAGACCACTTCCGGTGGTAAGTGCGCCAGGTCAGGATGGGGATTGTATGCATCCCAGACAACCTCCCCTGAGTTCCAGGCCACGCCAAGCCTGGAGAGCATTGCTTGTACATCACCTTTCGGCGTTGGAGGCGGCTGCCCCTGCTGCATAAAGGGATTCTGATTTGCCCCGGGTTCTTCGGACGGAGACAAGCTCAAATCCAACGTTGGGATTGGGTCGACGAGCATCAAGGTAGGGTTCCCCTGAGCAACAAATTCCTCGACGTAATCCATTTCCTCCTGCGACAGCGACGATGGCAAAACAACCACCAGTCCGTCCACTTCCTCGGTAATCGGACCAGTGGGCGTTATCTCGACGACCTCATACTGCTTCCGGAGTTCCTCAACAACCGACCAGGCTGGACTACTTTGCA
>PBHT01000008.1 GCA_002720285.1 Acidobacteriota bacterium
GCGCATAGTGGTGCGCTCCTCCTCCGACATGTTCTGGAAGCGTTCCATCATCTGACGGCGTCCCTCGGGACGGGCACCAAGCTGCTCGCGCATAGTGGTGCGCTCCTCCTCCGACATGTTCTGGAAGCGTTCCATCATCTGACGGCGTCCCTCGGGGCGGCTACCTTGGCTATCGCTACGGCCGACCTCTGGCTGTTCGGGCACCGGCAGACTAAGCGCCAGGAACATGTCGTCAGTTGGTCGAAATCGCAGCGCTGCGTTCGGAATACGTAAGGCATCGTTGCGGCGGGCAATTTCCAGAGTTACCGTGGCGGTCATGCCTGGCTTCAGCCTCAGGTCTGGATTCGGTACGTCGATCAGCGTCATGTAGGTCACGACGTTCTCTACGATGATCGGTTCCATTCGAACTTGTGAGACCAAGCCCTCGAACTCCGATTCAGGATAGGCATCAACACGAAATTTCACGGCCTGACCAGGCCTGATCCGGCCCACATCTGATTCGTCGATGTTAGCGTTAACCTTCATCTTAGTCAGGTCGGCCGCGAGCATGAACAAGATTGGTGCCTGCATGCTTGCCGCAACGGTTTGTCCGACATCGACTTGGCGCGAAATGACAATGCCGTCGATGGGCGAGGTAATAATCGTGTGTTCGAGGTTCACGTTCACTTGGTTCAGCGAAGCCTCAGCCTGGGTCATCTGCGCTCGCGAGGAACGTAATTGCGCCTCGGCCAATCGGGCTTCGACC
Source organism: Acidobacteriota bacterium (assembly GCA_002720285.1). Taxonomy (GTDB): domain Bacteria; phylum Acidobacteriota; class Vicinamibacteria; order Vicinamibacterales; family UBA823; genus UBA11600. The sequence goes on from PBHT01000008.1 coordinate 746, forward strand.
TGCGCCGCCTCGAGCTCGCTTGCGGGTATCAAGTCGCGAGCTGAGAGACCTTCAGCGCGTGCGAGTTTCGTTTCGGCGTCATCAATGGCTATCGTTAGGCGCTCAACATCCGCCTGTGCACGGATCAGGTTGGCTTTGGACTGTTCGACCTGCGTCTCGAACAACGACGGGTCCAGCCGCGCGATTACCTCGCCAGCTCTAACGATTGAGTTGAAATCGGCGTAAAGCTCTTCGATCTTGCCGGAGACTTGGCTACCGACCTGGACCGTGGTCACGGCTTCGAGTATGCCGGTGGCGCCCACGCTGTCGACGACGTCGCCCTTGGAAACGGTCGCCGTCCGCACTTCGGGCACGATATCGGGCTGCCGCAAGTAGGTATAGACTCCGGCACTTATGACTAGACTGGTCAGCAGTAGTAAGGTGAACGTCCGTTTCATAATGCTAGTTACCTCCGCCTGACACGATAATGATACTACCTTGGGTTAGCGAGGTCTGCTGGGCCCGATCGAATTCGATCCGGGATTTCTGGTGGTCTAGAATCGTTTGAAGCTCGGCTCGCTGGGCGTCCGCCAAGTCGCGTTGCGCCTGGACAATAAAAAAGTTGGTCGATGCTCCGACTTCAAATTTGCTCTGCTCGGCGTCGAGCTGTTGCCGAGCTAACTCACGAGCGGCGGTGGCCGCTTCGATCCGCCGCAACGAGCTTTGGATTTGCAGTCCGGCATTCGTGACTTCAGTTGCGATTTGCAGCTCCATCTGCTCGATCTGCGCCTGCGTCTGTTTAGCCTGTATCTGGGCGCGGGCGTATGACGCTTCGGCGGCACTCTGGCCGAGTGGGTAGCTGAGGGTCATCGACACGTTCCACGCCGGGAAATCGTTGCCGATGAGCTGGTTCAGCGAGTCTACGTAGCCCCCTGGAAGGACAGTGCCGACGTCACCGCCGAGACCGGACCGGACGAATTGGGTACCGCCCAGGCCCTGCAGGGTATAGGACGCGCGGACGTCCAACGCTGGCAGCGTTGTGTCACGCGCCGCACGTAGGTTGATGTCGTTGATGTCTAGCTGACGGCGAGAGCGCGCGATGTCAGTCCGTTGTGCGAGCGCCGCCCGGATCGCCTCCTCAATGTTCACCGGTGAAGCGTCGAAGCGAGGCCGGTCGACAGGCACGACCTCCGCCTCCCATAACAGATCGTCGGTACCGCTGACCAGTAATCGCTTCAGGATGAGCGCGGCTGTGCGCCGCACTTGCAGTGCCTCGGTCAGAACCTGGCGACGTTGCGCAGCTTCGGCCTGGGATTGAATGATGTCGATCGGCGCAAGAGTCCCGAGCTCGACACGAGCTTGGTTATCCGTAATGAGATCCTCCGCCAGTTCGACGAACTGCTCCTGCACGTTGATTGCTTCCGAAGCGATCACGAGGTCCCAGTAGGCGCTTCGTACGGCAGCCTCGGTGTTAGTAATCAGTCGCCGCAAGTCTATGTCTGAGAGCTCCCGGGAAAGCTGTGTCACTTGCAGCCGCTGGCGGTTCGAATCGATCTTGAAGCCCCGCAAAAGCGGTTGTGTGTAGATGACATCGACATTCGAACGGTAGCTTGGGTTGAAGCTGGAGAAGATACTGGTTGTTGCGTTTCGGTTGTTACTCCAGGAGGCATCAATTGAGGCGCCACCCCACTTGAGTGCCTTCGTGAGGCCAGCGTTGTAGGTGGCGGTGTTGCTGACAACACGCTGGCCACCATCTAGTTGGGTTACCGAAGGTTGAACACGGGAAGTGGTGCCGATGGTCGAATCGAAGGTGGGCGAAAAAGCAGCCTGAGCCGATGCGATGTCGAGGTCGGCAATTTGCGGGTTCAATCGTTGGACGGCGATGTCGAGGTTGTTTTCGAGCGCTCGGCTCACCGCCTCATCGAGGGTCAAGCGGACGGTCCGTGCCGCAGGCGGCGTCTGCTCAGAGGCGGCCTGTTCGATCAATTCGGCAATGCGTACTTCCAGAGGTTCTTGGGCACCGGACGTTTCGACCACTCCCACCAGCACGAGTACGAACATGACGAGCTTCATTAGTGTTCCTTCCAGGTGGACGTTATCGAGATTACAAAGTTCTTGTCCGTCCACCCCATATGGGAGAGATTCTTCTAATTCACTAGGGCCGCCAAAGTGAACCCATCATAGGTAGGACGACGGATTGTCCTTTGGGGCCGTCTTGTTCATTGGGAAATCTTCTCGAATCAAGCTCTAAATACGGGTAAGTTGTTCTAAACGAAGAACTACCTGCCCAATAATATTGTTTGGTGTTGAGGCCCCAGCCGTCACGCCAATGCTAACTTCACCGGTTAGCGGCAGCCATTCCTTCGCGGTAACTTCCTGTTTGTTTCGAGACTGCGACAGGTTTGAAAGTGGACCGCTGATTGGCCGGTGATGAATCTCTGCCAATGAGGCTAGCGACTCGGCATCGGCGATGTGATAGGTAGGAAGTTTCGCTGTGCAGATTCTCGCCAAGTTTCTAGTGTTACTGCTGTTATAACCACCGACCACGATCATCAGATCGAGTCGTTCGGAGCCAACAAGGTTCTGCACGGCGTCTTGGCGATCTTGCGTGGCACTACAGATTGTGTCGAAGGCACGGTAGTGAAAGTCGAGTTCAGCCTCCCCGTACCGGTCGATCATGGCCTGACGGCACATTTCACCAATTTCCAGCGATTCCGACATCAGCATTGTCGTCTGATTGGCTAATCCGATTCGCTCTAAGTGTTGATCGGGGTCGAATCCCTTAGAGGCTGCATGCTTGAACTTCTCCAAGAATTTGTGGCGACTCCCTCCAGACCGCACATAGTCGCAGACAAGTTGTGTCTGGTCGCGGTCCAGGACGACGAGAAATCGTCCATTAGGATACTTCAGTGATTGGGAGGCAGTTGCCTGAGTTTCCTCATGATGCACCTTTCCATGGATAAGTGCGGTAAAGCCATCTTTGGCGTACCGTTCAACGTTCTTCCAGACGTTGAGTACCGAACCGCAGGTAGTATCCATGAGGGTGCATCCGAGCTGATCGTATTTGGCCAATTCGTCAACGGTCACCCCGAAGGCAGGAATAATGATTACAGCTTCTGGTCCAAGTGGCTCTCGCGGTTCGTGCGGGTCGCTTAGGAACCGAATGCCAGCGGTCCGCAACTTATCGTTCACGTGTGGGTTGTGAATGATCTCACCGGTAAGATAAACGGTTCTCTTAGGGAACCGCATGCGAGTTTGGTACGCATAGTCAACTGCGCGATCAACACCGTAGCAAAATCCAAATTCCTTCGCGAGGCGGACTGTGAGTCGGCCTCGTGTTCTCTGGAATCCATGGCTAATAATTTCATTAACGATTACGCTATCGTAATCCTCAGCGAGCGCTGGGGCGACGGCTTGCTTCAGGTCGAGACCTTTTCTGAAGATCACTGATGGCACGTGAATCTGACCTCGATAGTTACCCTAATCTAGAAGCTTAATTATATTTCACTGAGGGCCACTTCAGGCCAGAACGTGTAGTCGTATTCTGTCGATCAACTAAGGATTATCTTAAATCTTGGACGGTGTGTGTGGAGGGTTGCACCGGTGCCCCTTGTTTTCCCCATTGCGCTTGGTCAAGCTGTTGGAGGCGTATCCCAGTGTAGTAGTGCCGAAGAATCCGATGGAAGGGCTCACCTTGGTCAGCCAAGGCCATGGCGCCAACTTGGCAGAGGCCCACGCCATGGCCGAAACCGGAACCGGTGAATTTGAACTGTTTGCCAACAAGGTTGACGTCGAAGCGTGTGCTACGGACGGTTCTTGGACCGAAACTTGCGGTTATCACTGCACGTAGTTCTTCGCCACGAACCATTGGGGCGAACTCACCATCGATGATAACGCGCTCGGCTCGGCCGGCAATATCTCGCTGAACGACGTCAATCCGGCTAAGTTTAGCGCCCACGCGGGTACGATTATCGCGGTTGAGTGCGTTGCGAAGTTCATCCACTGCGACATCAAATTGCCATTCACGGTGCACATCCTTTGCTGCGTCGATCACGGCGAGTAAATAAGGGGGAGTAGGGCCTCCCCAGACGGTTCCGGCATCGCTCGTGTGACCACCACAGTCAGAGTGGAAGAGCGCTTGGATCGGCTGGCTCTCATGAGTGATAACCACGCCTCGCGTCTCGACGGACGCCGCTTTGGCGACAATCTTGAGTCGTGTGGGGTAGTGCTGAGGTGAACGATAGACCTGACAGTGGGTCTCTGAGCAAAGGTCGAATTGTTCACTGCGGTGCCGGCCAAGGTTGGCGACGGCATAGGTGCGAGCCAGTACCGCTTGGAGGCGAGCGATGTTTGTCATCGCATTACCTGACAGTCCACCGAGGGCCGCTTCGGCCAGAACCGAACCAACAATGTAGTCCTCAAGTTTAAGCGCGACGACCTGTTTACGGTTTCCATCTGTGATTTGGATGCGAACGACTTGATCCACCAATGGAGGATTAACAGATGGCGGGGTGTGGGATGGCAGCATCGGCGTTGATGCGCACCCAGCCACGAGGAGTGCAATGCCGCTTAGACCCAGGGGCCCCACCGACATACGCCAGGGCGGCAAGATTAGAGGTTGTGCGACCATGCTAGTCTTCGTATCGGCTTCTTTCTGGCGAGAGAATAGTGGACAGGTAAATGTGGTGATGTCTGATAGCTAGTTGACTTCGTCGAATTAGCACAGATACGATCACTCGATGTACGTCTACCGTTGTGTTTCTTCTAGAGGGCGAAGTAAGTAGGCCAACGTGAGTCAGTTTATTCACTTAATCAACCCGTCGCCGAGGACTTCTTTGTAGTGAACCAGGCACAGCCAGTCTGTGGACTTGACGCTCACGGTATTAAGAACCCGTCTGCCGTTCACTGGAATCGAAATTTAGCACTACTCGTCGAGGATGCAGTTCGACGGGGCGAAGGCGTGATCGCTAAGTCCGGCCCCCTTGTGTGTACAACGGTGCCCCACACAGGCCGGTCACCGCAGGACAAGTTCATCGTCCGCGAAACGTCTAGTGTTGACAATGTCTCTTGGGGCACGGTGAACCAGTCTTTAGAACCGGAGTACTTTGACAAGCTATACGAGGATCTAACGATACATCTTGATGGGCGGGAATTATGGGTGCGAGATGGGTATGCGGGTGCAGACCCAGAGTATCGCCTCCCTATTCGTGTTGTGACCGAAACTGCCTGGCATAGCCTGTTTGCGCATCATATGTTCATTCGTGAGGAAGACCCTGCGCGCCTGGCTGAGCACATTCCTGAGTTCACTGTTCTAAGTGCTCCGTCATTCACTGCTGTTCCTTCCCGTCACGGAACGAAGTCAGGGACCGTGATAGTCATCCATTTTTCGAAGCGGCTTATATTGATCGCTGGGACCGCCTACGCTGGTGAGATTAAGAAATCGATTTTCACGGTGATGAGCTATCTACTTCCACTGAGGTCGGTTCTTCCGATGCACTGTTCGGCTAATCGAGGTGCTGATGGTGACACGGCGATCTTCTTTGGGTTGTCAGGAACTGGCAAGACAACCCTGTCGAGCGATCTTGACCGTCGCCTAATTGGGGATGACGAACACGGTTGGTCAGGTGACGGCATCTTTAACATTGAGGGTGGTTGCTACGCCAAGCTAATCCGCTTGTCGGCTGAGGCCGAGCCTCAAATCTATGCGACCACCCAGCGGCCCGGCACCCTTCTTGAAAATGTGGTTCTTGACCCAGAAACTCTTCAACTTGATCTTAACGATGATACGCTGACTGAGAACACGCGAGGCGCCTACCAGCTTTCATACATCGACAATTACCTACCTACTGGTCGAGGCGGACACCCGCGGCATCTGGTGATGTTGACGGCTGACGCTTTTGGCGTTGTGCCACCACTGGCCAGGTTGACGCCCTCAGCAGCCATGTACCATTTTCTTTCTGGTTATACCGCGAAGGTTGCAGGTACCGAGGCGGGTGTTGCGGAACCGAGTGCGGTTTTTAGTACATGTTTTGGGGCACCGTTTATGGTGTGGCATCCGACGGTATACGCTAAGCTCCTCGGTGAACGGATCGCGCAACATGGTACGACTGTCTGGTTGGTCAATACGGGCTGGACTGGTGGCGTATACGGCGTTGGTTCGCGGATGCCGATCAGGTATACGCGGGCGATGATACATGCTGCACTGTCGGGTGCTCTTAACGATGTCCAGTATATTGAAGACCCAGTTTTCCACGTGGACGTGCCGACTTGCTGTCCGGGTGTACCAAGAGAGCTCTTAACACCTCGTAATACCTGGTCTAGGCCGGAAGACTATGACTTGCAAGCTGTGAAGTTAGCCGTGATGTTTGGAGACAACTTTAAATCGTTTAGGTCACTCGTCGAACCAGCGGTGGCGGCGGCGGGCCCACAGGTCTAGTCGTGAACGTCTGGTATTTTGGGTGTGGAGATCCCCAGTGCCGACCGAATTTGAATCCATAATTGGCCTCGAGATTCACGCTCAACTGTTGACCCGCACAAAGATTTTCTGCGGCTGTAGCACGAAGTTTGGCACACCGCCTAACACGCATGGCTGTCCGGTATGTTTGGGTTTACCGGGAGCCCTTCCCGTTCTAAACCGGAGTGCAGTTGAATTAGGAATACGGGCAGCGATGGCTCTAGATTGTCAAATCGAGCTGGAATCCGTCTTTGCTCGAAAGAACTACTTCTATCCAGATCTACCAAAGGGCTACCAGATATCCCAATACGAACTACCGCTGGCCACCGGCGGTCATTTATCCTTACACGAATCCGGAACTGACGTTGGAATTACGCGCATTCATCTCGAAGAAGACGCTGGCAAGTCTTTACACGAAGGGTTCCCAGATTCTGACCTAAAGTCTCACGTTGACTTCAACCGTAGTGGTGTTCCGCTTATAGAAGTTGTCACGGAGCCTGACATGCGATCAGCGACAGAAGCGAAGAGTTTCTTCACGACCCTTCGGGAAATTCTGGTCTCTTTGGATGTCAATGATGGCAATATGGAAGAGGGTAGCCTTCGATGCGACGCGAATGTTTCAGTTCGTCCCATCGGTCAATTGGCCCTAGGTGTTAAGACTGAGGTGAAGAACCTTAACTCATTCAGATTTCTCGAACGAGCCATTGAGTACGAGATTAACAGACAGATCGATGTGCTGAAGAGCGGTGGACAAATCACTCAGGAGACGCGTCTCTGGGATACTTCCGCGGATCGTACATTAGTAATGCGCAGCAAAGAGGAGGCCCACGACTACCGCTATTTTCCTGAGCCAGATTTGCCATTGTTACGGATTTCCGAAGACTGGGTTGATGAGGTTCGCCGGTCACTTCCGGAGCTTCCGTCTGCGACACGTGTGCGTCTAGTAGAGAATTATGGACTGACTACTGAACAGGTTGAGCAGCTCACGCGGGTTAAGCCTAGCTTGGTCACTTATTTCGAAGAGGTCGTGAAGGCTGGCGTTTCACCAAAAATCGCAATTAACTGGTGTCTTGGTGAGTTAACACGGAACCTCAATGAACGTCAGGTCGACAAGTTGCAGGTGACCAGTCAGCGGGTGCCGCCGGTCGCTCTAGCGAAGCTTATTAAACTTCTTGAAAACGGCACGATTAGTGGAACTATCGCCAAGGAAGTGTTTGAGAAGATGTGCGGTACCGGGGAATCCGCTGAGGTGATCGTTGAGCGAGATGGGCTAGCACAGATTGACAGCGTGGAGATGCTCTCCGATACCGTAAACGAGATATTGACACAGCATCATGATGCGGTCTCTCAGTACCGGTCAGGTAAGAGTGGTGCTATCGGATTTCTCGTTGGTCAGGTTATGAAGGCCACTCGAGGGAAAGCGAACCCAAAGCTTGTAAATGAATTGCTTCGGAAAGCGATCGAAGGATGAGCCGCTACTTAAATGGGTCTATTAGTTCACTGTGGGTACATTACGTGTGGCGGACTTCCTCGATTCAGTTTGGAGAGGTCTGGCCAGCACTTCTCTGACAGTGTAGTTGTAGCGCTCTGTCATTAAATCCTTTAGATTCCTCTCGTTTGGCAGCCTTATCGTTGTCCGCCGTGAGGTCCGTTTGACAGTACTTGACTGTGGATCCTAAACTGATGGAAATGCCGCGAGACTGGCGAGGAGTCACATGGTAGACGGCCTCAGCCTCCACGCGCACCCACGTGTCATCCCTGCGTCGGCGCGCTCAGAGTTCTACCGGGAAGAGTTCGCCAAACATAGACGGTGTTTACAGCAGCAGAGAGAATATTTTTCTGAGAGTGCGGTCACGGAAGCTGAAACGGCACTCTCAAGGATCCTCGTGCAACTTGAGTGGCTCTGTTCTCAGGATGAAGCCAACGAGTTGCTTGGTTGTCTGCTTCGGCAGTTCGACAAGGTCACCGGTGTGTCGGCTTTGTCGGATCCGCGTAAGGTCCACTGACAGCCCGCTTTTCGGCTTTTTATCGAGTTCTATTAACCGCGAAAGTGTTGTGTGCCAGCACGCACTGGCGTAGTAGGGGTTTTTTGGGCCGGTTGGCCTTGGACTCTGCTTCTAGGTGATTATCTTTAAATGACAGATTCCGACGATTTACTCGCACGTATTCGTAGACGTGTCGTTCGTCCGGCAACAGTCCGGGAGCTTGAGCAGGCGCTCCGGTTACCCCGCGACCAACGCCGTTCATTTGAGCGTCGTCTCAAGAAGCTCGTGGCATCTGGCACGTTGGTACGAATAAGGGGAAAACGTTACGGATTACCTGAGAAGATGAACCTTATCGTTGGTCGGGTTCATATAAACCCTCGCGGCTTCGGCTTTCTAACGCCAGAATCGAAAAGCGATTTTGATCAAGATATCTACATTGCCGGCACCAATCTTCATCAGGCAATGCACGGCGATCGTGTAGTCGCGCGGATTGAGCGACGGGTTCAACATGAACGAATTGAGGGTCGGATTGTCAGGATTCTCGAGCGAAGAACCAGCACGTTGGTGGCCCGTTACGATGCCGACGAGTCTGGCCTTAGCTTCGTCGTGCCGTTTGACCGTCGGATCATTATGGATGTGCACATTCCTTCTACCGACCGAGGTGGTGCGAAACCTGGAGAAATTGTTGTTGTTGAATTAACCCGATGGCCAACCGCAACACGGAACCCAGTTGGCCGAGTCATTGAAGTGCTTGGAGACTTGGATACGCCTGGCGTCGATGTCGAGATCATGTTGCGAAAGCACGGTATTCCAGATGTGCACGGGCCATCGGCTATTCGCGAGGCTGAGCGCCTTGGCGCGAAGGTGCGCGACCGCGATTGCCGAGGCCGGACTGACTTTCGTTCGATGACAACTGTCACGATCGACGGTGAACATGCACGAGACTTTGACGACGCCATCACTCTCGAACGATTGCCCAGTGGAAACTTTTTGCTGGGTGTACACATTGCCGACGTATCGCACTACGTTCGTCCAGGCAGTGAGCTGGATCGTGAAGCACGTGAACGTGGAACCTCAGTCTACTTTCCCGAACGAGCCGTTCATATGTTTCCTGCTGTCCTCTCGACGGGGTTGTGCAGCCTGAATCCGAATGTTGATAGGTTGGTGCAATCCTGTCTTATAGAGATCAGCGAACGAGGCAAGGTCGTTCGGCATGAGCTCCACGATGGCATGATTCATAGCGATGCCAGGATGACCTATGAGGACGTTAGTGCCATCCTGGCTGAAGGTGACGCGGCTGTGCGAGCGCGTTACGCGGAACTCGTACCGGTCTTCGAGTTGATGCATAAGTTGTTCGAAATATTATCTCGACGGCGCCGTCGGCGCGGTTCGATTGATTTTGACCTACAGGAACCAGAATTCGTTCTCAGTGAGACTGGGTCAGTGGCGGACATCATTGCGACTAATCGGAATGTAGCCCACTGCATCATTGAGGAATTCATGTTGATCGCCAACGAAGTTGTGGCGACCCATCTTCGAGATCACGACATCCCAACGCTTTATCGTGTGCACGATTCGCCTGATGTGAGAAAAGTCGCTGAATTCGAGGACTTTATAACAACATTTGGACACAGTCTCGCCGCGCCGAAAGGCAATGCAACCCCCAAGCATTTTCAGCAATTAGCTAAGCGGATAAAAGGAACACCTGAGGAAAAGCCGATCGCGATAATGATGCTAAGGACGATGCAGAAGGCTCGCTACGATAGCACAGCTGATGGCCATTTTGGGCTAGCGATGTCTAACTATACGCACTTTACCTCCCCGATTCGACGATATCCGGATCTAGTTGTGCACCGCGCTCTCCGTGCGTTACCAAAGAAGAGATTATCTACTTCGAAGCGTCAACAGTTGGCTGACGGATTGCCGGACCTTGCTATGGAGACCTCAGAGTTGGAACGTCGGGCTGAAGAAGCTGAGCGTGAACTCGTGCAGTGGAAGAAGGTCAGATTCATGTCCGATAAGGTCGGCGACGAATTCGAGGGTTACTTGATTGGTGTAACGTCCTTTGGATTGTTTGTGCAACTTGTTGAGCCCTTCGTTGAAGGACTTGTACATATTTCAAGTATGGCCGACGACTACTATCGTTTCATTGAACGTGAGCATGTGTTGTTTGGCGAAGCAACAGGCAAGAGATATCGCTTAGGGGATCGCGTGACTGTTCAGGTCATTCGCGTCGACATGGAACGCCACCAGGTTGACCTTGGCTTAGTTGATATATTGGAATCCGTACGTGCCTCTGAAAAACACCGTGGTGCGCGGAGGAGTCGAACGCGCACACCGCAGGCAACTTCCGGGCAACGCCGTAAGCGGCATAAAGGAAGACGCCGTGTTCGTGCTCGCTGATTGGCCTGTCGAGGTTGTCTAAGATTTAATCTATGAAAGCGATTGTTATCGGAACTGCTGGTCACATTGATCACGGTAAGAGTGCGCTCGTTCGCGCCCTAACTGGGACCGACCCAGACCGTTTAAAGGAAGAAAAGGATCGAGGTATCACCATTGACCTCGGTTTTGCTCACTATAGGGAAGAAGACAATACGGTGCTGTCTTTCGTTGATGTTCCTGGGCATGAGCGGTTTGTCAAGAATATGCTCGCGGGGGTTGGTGGCATTAACGCCGTGCTATTTGTCGTGGCTGCTGACGAGTCAGTGATGCCGCAGAGTCGGGAGCACTTTGATATCTGTCGCTTACTGCAAGTGCCTCGAGGTGTCATCGCTCTTACAAAGTGTGATTTGGTTGATGAGGAAACGCTTGAGCTAGTACGACTCGAGATTAAGGAGTTGGTGGAGGAATCCTTTCTTGCTGACGCACCAATTGTTCCTGTGTCTGCGAAGCTTGGCGAGGGTCTCGATTTGCTACGGTCCACTTTGCGGAAAGTGACACAAGTGCAAGATGTGACAACTGGCGTTGGCTCCGTAAGATTGCCGATCGACAGGGTGTTCTCGATGCGAGGATTCGGCACGGTTGTGACTGGGACACTTGTTTCTGGGCAATTGGGTGTTGATCGTGAATTTGTGCTGCTACCTTCGGGCCATAGTGTGAAGGTGCGTGGCTTGCAGGTTCATGGGGTAAAAGTGGAAGAGGCTAAGGCTGGTAATCGGGTGGCCGTCAATCTTGGGGGGATAGAGTTGGCTGAAGTCGTCCGCGGGGATTCGCTAGTGGCTGCCAATTGTTTCGAAATTACGAGGCGCTTCGACGGAATACTGGAGCTATTGTCCACAGCAAAACCGTTACGTCACGGTGCCCGTGTTCGGTTTCACCATGGAACGTGTGAAGTGCTCGGAAGAGTCGCTGTATCCGGGCCGGTTGGCAGGGAGACCTCCATCGACCAAGCTGGAGTGTCGATTGAGGACGGTGAGATTAAACCAGGCACACGTGCTTATGTGAGGGTCCGCCTAGAGACTCCAGCGGTGCTTACTCGCGGCGACCGCTATATCTTGAGAGCCTATTCTCCCCCGATGACCATCGCAGGTGGTGTTGTGCTCGACGGACAGCCGCCGAGGATTGGTGTACGTACACCCGAAGGTCGCCAGCGGTTTGAGCAATTAAATGGCGAACTAGAAGGCAATCAATCTGGCAAAGGACTTCGTCGTGCGGCATATGCGATGATCGAAGAACAAGCTGGGCAGGGCTTGTCCGTCACGGCGCTCACCCCAAGACTCGGTGTGTCGCCAGATGCCGTTGACTCAATTGTGAATAGCTTGGAAAAAGAAGCTATCGCCGTCAGGATTGGGAATCGCTTGGTTGTACCAACGAAACTTAGCGAGTACCGGGAACGTCTTTTGACAGCGCTATCAACCTATCACAAGGATCATCCGCTATCTGACGGTCTACCGCGTGAAGAGGCTCGAGAGCGTCTGTTTCGCAAAGTCCACCAGAGTGTTTTTGAGCAGGTGCTCGCTGACCTTGTCGGTGATGGCCTGATAATCGACCGGGAGAGCCTTGCTCTTAAGGATCACCAGGTGTCGTTGTCAGCTGACGAGGGGAAGGCACGCGAAGCGATTGTCGAGGCTGTGCTTCAAGGTGGGCTGGCACCTCCTGATACTGCCAGCCTGCCCATGGTCGCCGGAGTGAGTGACGAAGTGTCTGATCGGGTCACGAAGCTCTTGATCCGTCAGAAAGTCCTCGTGAGACTCGGCAACTTACTTTTCCACGTTAAGAAGTTGCAGTGTCTCAAGGATGAGGTGGCGGCTTTAAGCCTCTCGGATCATAAAGGTTCTAAGCCGGTTGGGATAGACGTTGGGACTTTTAAGGAGCGCTACGGGATTACTCGTAAATACGCTATCCCACCTCTTGAATACTTAGACCGAGAACGAGTCACTCGAAGGGTTGGACGGGGACGGGTTGTAATCTAAGGCCTCGCCGGGTTAGTCCTGGCCTTTCTCGCTCTCACGGGTCGCTTCACGAAAGTTCTTGATACTTCGACCGATACCACGACCAAGAGCCGGTAAGCGATTGGAACCGAAAATTACGAGAACAATCAGAATAATAACTAGTAGCTCCGCCACGCCGATGCCCATGGCTTCCCCTTTCTGACATATCGATTTTACCATCGGCTTTGCTAATCTGCGTACCAAGGCGGTAAACTTCGAGAAAGAGCGGTGCATCCGACGGGACCGTTCACCAATGAGCGGCGGGATGCAGTCGTAGGTTGAGATGGATATATGTCAAACGACGATTGTTATACAGTCGGTGTGTTCGAGGATGTCAGGTCAGCAGAGCGCGTCCTTGGGGCGCTGGCGGAGCGCAAGTTCCCTTCAGAGATTCTGAGCGTTGTTGCCGCTGACGGACCTGGGGTCGTGGAGCTACTTCAAAAAACCTTTGGTGCAGGTGGAGACATCCTTGATGTTCGCGCCGTTGGGACCCTTCGGTTACATGGGCCGATCGTTAAAGCACTACAGAGCGCTGAAGATGATCTTTCGAGAGAGGGTATCGCAGCCTCGATGTCGAGAGTTGGGTTTCAGGCGCACGACGGTTTTATTTTCGAGACGCTGACCAAGCGCGGGGGTGTACTTGTCGCGATTCGTAGCGAAGATCGCGCTGCTGATGCACTTGCCCTCTTGCACGCATACGGGGGAGGGAACGCCGCGATTGGTGCGTGGACAGGACGGGTGTGAACGCGGTCGTGCACGACCGGACCTCGAAATTCGGAGTCCTTAGAGAATAATGGTGAGGACAGGGAAATTCTGGTCATGGTGGTCGAGGCTGACCAACTGGGCGGCCCTACTTTGGGCGCAGTTGACTGCTGTCAAGAAATCTCGCACTGGACTCTTTGATCGTCTTTCAGTCAGATCTGATAATGGTCCTCCTGTCGATCTCCTTTTCGGTTCGATAACCCGTTCCCAGCGATTGAGCCGAGCTATCGGCGTATCGGTAGGCACGCATATCGCAATCTTTTTCATTGTTGGATTCTTGGCTGCTCAGTTCGCCGCGCGCCAAAGCGTCCCATTCTTACCTGATCTTCGCAACTTTGACATTGTGTGGCTTCCAATGGAAGGTCCAGGCGGTGGTGGTGGCGGTGGAGGTAACGAGATGCCAGAGCCACCGGCGCAGGTGGAGTTGCCAGGCCCAGATGCAACGACAGTACCTGTTAGTCAGGCTGCCGAACTTGAGAATCCTGAAAATGACGATGAGCCTGAGCCTGAACAGGAAATGAACATTCCTGCTAGGACGCTCGCGTCATCAAACCAAACACTGCCGGGCGTGCTGCAAGCACTACCTTCTGTTGAAGCGATGTCGCTTTCCCAGGGCTTGGGTGTTGGAGGTGGTGCCGGCACCGGTGAAGGCACCGGAGTTGGCCAAGGTGTTGGTTCTGGTCTGGGTCCAGGCGAAGGTGGTGGCACTGGGGGTGGAGTCTACCGTCCAGGTGCGAACATTGTCTTACCGAAGCCGATTCGTGAGGTCAAACCTGAGTATACGGCTGACGCTATGCGAGCGAAGGTCCAGGGTTCAGTCTGGATTGAAACAGTGGTCATGCCTGACGGGTCAGTGGGGGACGTCCGTATTACAAAGTCGCTCGATCGTATCTTCGGCCTTGACGAAGAGGCACTCCGGGCTGCAAAGCAATGGCAATTCGTCCCCGGCACTCGGTTTGGGCAGCCAGTGCCAGTGTTGGTTGTGATCGAGCTAACGTTCACGCTGCGCTGAGTGGGGCATTTCGTACTATAGAAAAAGAAAAGGCCTGATGGGCTGTGAAGCCCATCAGGCCTTTGATTTCTTGGTCGGTGGGCCTTAATACATGCCGCCCATGCCGCCAGGAGCGCCACCAGGCATCGGAGCTTCTGCTTTTTTATCTTCCGGAATCTCCGATACCAGTGCCTCGGTTGTTAATAGGAGTGACGAGATCGACGCAGCATTCTGAAGTGCGGAGCGAACGACTTTCGCCGGGTCGATAACGCCAGCCTTTACGAGGCTACCGTATTTTTCGCTCTGGGCATTGAATCCCTCGTCGCCACTCATTTCACGGACCTTCTGAACGACAATTGAGCCCTCGTGGCCAGCGTTAGTGGCGATCCAGCGCAGTGGTTCTTCAATAGCACGTTTGACAATGTTGACACCAAGTTGCTGGTCACCTTCGAGGCCAAGGTTCTTGAGCCCCTTGCTTGCGCGCATGAGTGCTACGCCTCCTCCTGGAACGATGCCTTCTTCGACGGCTGCCTTGGTAGCGTGCATTGCATCCTCAACACGAGCCTTCTTTTCCTTCATCTCTGTTTCGGTTGCAGCGCCAACTTTAATGACGGCTACGCCACCCACGAGTTTGGCAAGGCGCTCTTGGAGCTTTTCCCGATCGTAATCAGAAGAAGTGTCCTCGATCTGTGCCCGAATTTGCTTAACTCGTCCCTGGATAGCCTTCGTGCCGCCATCGCCCTCGACAATTGTTGTGTTGTCCTTGTCGATAGTTACTCTCTTGGCCCCGCCAAGGTCTTCGACTCGGATTCCCTCTAGTTTGAGGCCAAGATCCTCGGTAATTGCCTTGCCACCGGTAAGGATCGCGATGTCCTCAAGCATCTGCTTACGGCGGTCGCCGAAGCCAGGAGCTTTGACAGCAGCTCCCTGTAAGGTACCACGGAGCTTATTGACTACGAGTGTGGCTAGCGCCTCACCCTCAATATCCTCAGCGATTATAAGCAGCGGCCGACTCAGCCGGGCGACTTGTTCGAGCAGCGGGAGGAGATCCTTCATCGAACTGATCTTCTTTTCATGGATCAGAATGATCGGGTTTTCAAGGACGACCTCCATTCGCTCTGGATCGCTCACAAAATAGGGCGAAAGGTAGCCTCGGTCGAACTGCATTCCCTCGACAACGTCAAGCGACGTCTCAAGAGTCTTGGCCTCTTCCACTGTGATTACGCCGTCTTTGCCGACTTTTTCCATCGCCTCTGCGATGATTGTGCCAATGGTTGGATCGTTGTTTGCAGAGATTGTTCCGACTTGGGCGATCATGTTGCCCGTAACCGGTTTAGCCTGCTTCTGTAGCGCATCAACAATCTTTTCGACCGATTTCTCGATGCCTCGCTTAATTTCCATTGGGTTGGCGCCGGCTACGACGTTCTTGGCGCCTTCTCTGTAGATCGCCTGAGCGAGCACGGTGGCAGTAGTTGTGCCATCACCGGCGATATCGGACGTCTTACTTGCCACTTCGCGCACCATCTGTGCGCCCATGTTCTCAACTGCGTCCGCTAGCTCGATCTCCTTTGCGACGGTAACACCGTCCTTGGTGATCGTTGGGGAACCGAATTTCTTGTCAAGGACGACATTGCGGCCCTTCGGGCCGAGTGTGACCTTAACGGCGTCGGCGAGGGCGTTTACTCCGCGTAGAATCGCTTGCCGCGACTCCTCACCGTAGACGATCTGTTTTGCCATAGCTGAACTCCTGAACGATGAATGGGCGTAGTTAACACGGTGGAAAGTCCACCGCGGTGAACGGCGCTCGGTTACTTCTTCTTAGATTTACCTTCGATCACGGCGAGCACCTCTTCCTCGCGCATGATCAGGTACTCCTGGCCGTCCAGCTTGATCTCCTGTCCGCCGTACTTGCCAAACAGAATGAGGTCGCCTTTCTTGACGTCCATCGGAACGACCTTGCCGTCGTCTTTGACTTTTCCCTTGCCGGCCGCGATCACTTTACCCTGCTGCGGCTTCTCTTTAGCGGTATCAGGAATGATAATTCCGCCAATTTTTTGCTCGCCCTCTTCAATCCTTAGGACGATTATGCGATCGTGCAGTGGTCTAACATTCATGCCTTAACTCCACTCTCCGTAATAGTTCTCTGTGAACACCTTCCCAGTATGTCCCCATGGAGGCTAGCAGCCTGCCTGGGCAACTGCTAATTATCGGTGTTAGTAGTTGGTTATGTCAAGCAGGCAAGTATCGACATCTCCCCAAATGATGGCCCCCGATACGAGATATCACACGAGGACCTAGGATAGTTGAGATCTCTTCGTAGAGCGTCAACTGTCAAGGTCTAGCAGTTTTTATCAGGCTGCAGATTTNGGTNNTTTCGAATGGNGNCGGNCNNTGACTTTTAGCGGAGTGCGTNTTATCCGGTACTGNGCAACCTTNCGNCTAACCGTGTTNCTGTGCANGCCNAGCAGNTCAGCNGCATGGGAGAGGTTGCCTCTTGAACGAGCGAGCGCTCCNGNAATGAANCGACGNTCAAATTCCCGNTGGGCATCCTCNTANTGGATACCTTTTTCGAGCATNTCTACAATCAATTGATTGAGTTTCTCACGCACGCTTNAGGCTCCGCAGTCGGCAAACTCAGTTGGATACCTGACGNTCACTGTAGATTGNTATTACNGAGTACNCGCAGNGCCTCAATATATTTTTCACGGGTACTTGCCACGACNTTGTCAGGTAACGTCGGGGCTGGCAGTTGCTTATTCCACTTGATNCTCTCAAGATAGTCGCGNACGTACTGTTTATCGAAACTTGGCTGTGGGCCTCCGGGTCGGTAATCTGACTTTGGCCAGAACCGCGACGAGTCGGGTGTTAGGACTTCGTCGATGAGAATCACCTCCGAACGGCCACCGTTGTTCACGAGTCCNAACTCAAACTTTGTGTCTGCGACAATAATGCCGCAGGTTTCAGCATGAGCGGNNCCGAACGCGTACAGCGACATGGTGATNTCNCGGAGCTGCGAAATAAGGTCTNTGCCTATCAGTTTGCCNGCCTCAGCCTCGCTAATGTTAATGTCGTGGCCCGATTCGGCCTTGGTCGCCGGGGTGAATATTGGGGNTGGTAATTGGTCAGATTCCTTCAGTCCGGTCGGCAATTTGATNCCGCAAACAGCGCCCGTTTGCTGATATTCCTTCCATCCTGAACCAGACAGGTATCCCCGTGCTACGCACTCGACCAATACNGGGTCNGTNTTTTGCACAAGCATTGANCGGCCACGAAGCAGTTCGGCGTGGGGCCGTAANAGCTCAGGATATTCTTCAGGNGTAGTGGATACAACATGATTGGGAACAATATGGCCTGTCTGGTTAAACCAGAAGGCCGAAAGCTGCGTCAGAACCTTACCCTTGTCAGGGATTACAGANCCGAGGACAAGGTCGAATGCCGATATGCGATCGGTCGTCACCATTAGNAGGTAATTACCCACGTCATACATGTCCCGTACTTTNCCGCGGCCATGTACTGTTANGTCCGGCAGTAATGTTTCAGTGACGACGTTTNTAGGTGAAGGTGATGGAGACNTAGCTGTCATGCTTANAAGCTCCANNAAAAGGGTGACTAGCTTACAAATGATTGTCAGTGGCAGCAAGGCAAAAAATGTGACNTCANGCACGCCTNGTTGTTNCGAGTTAGCCTGCGATCCGTTNCTCGGATNGTTTGACTACCTCTGGCGACACAACTATCTACCTTCCATAGATTTGCCGGGATGGGTATAGTAACTTCCGTCCGAGGTATGACTGGGCTGTGCNTGTAAGCCCGCGAAAAGGCCGATGACTCACCATTTGCGTACNGTCGCGATNGTGGTTCTCNCTGTAGGACTNNTAGTCTTTTTCCTTCTTGGCGTTAATCTNGAAGAGNTGTGGGGCGAAATGCGTGGCGGNCACACCGGTTTTCTCNTACTGGCGAGCCTAATGCAGGCACTGNTGTACTTACTCCGTGCTTNGCGTTGGCGACTGTTGCTTCGACCGATTGGCCGGGTTCGATATGGNATTGCTCTTCGCGCGACCNTAATTGGNTTNGGTTTNTCGGCGATGCTGCCGGCTAGGCCTGGAGAGGTNGCGCGAGCGTACGTGCTTGCGCGNAGAGTGGGTTTTAGCNCGACTGCCACATTTGCCACGATCATTTTTGAGCGGTTGCTCGACCTGATNACAGTTTTGCTNTTGTTTGGNGCCTTCTTGACATTTTTCGACCCTGGTGTGGAGCACCTGAATGCGCGTGTGTTGACTGCTCTGAAGGTCGGGGCCACGGTCAGTGGAGCNGCCTCGCTTTTTGCCCTTTGGGCGGCGTTTACAATCGCTGGTCGACCTGGGGCACTCAATTGGATTNTTGGGCCTATAAGTCGNCTCNTACCTCGGCGCGCGGCCGAAATCGTTGATGGACTTGCTGCGAANGTCGCCTCNGGATTCTCTGTGGTCCGGCAGCCAGGCGTGTTAGTNGGAGCACTGGCGGNNTCGATCATTCTCTGGCTTNCGATCGCAGTTGGTGCTTGGGCTGCGGTTTCGGCATATCGACTNGCGGTTCCTTTTACGGGTACATTCCTCTTGCTTGCGTTGTTACTTGTAGGGGTAGCGGTTCCTACTCCNGGAGCTGTCGGTGGATTTCATGCCGCATTTTATCTTGGGCTAACCGCATTTTATGGTGCGCCACCGGATTCNGCGGCTGCTNCAGCCATCGTNTTTCACGCAATATCGTTTATCCCTGTGGCTCTGGCAGGTTTANTNCTGATGGCACANGAGGGGATGACTTTTNCCTCNNTACGTCACGCTGCTGCGGGAAAGAACGCCGAGGGATCTTAAGCGATTTTTTACTGGNGACAAGGGAGAGGGGNTTCACTATGAAGTGTCCTTTTTGCGGTCATATTGGTGACAAGGTTGTTGATTCGCGAGAACACAAAAGTGGNGCNTCCATCCGCCGCCGNCGGGAATGTTTGGATTGCAGTCGTCGCTTTACTAGTTACGAGCGGATCGACGAAGTTCCCTACATGGTGGTTAAGAGAGACAAGATCCGCGAGCGATTTGAACGCCAGAAGGTGGTTAGCAGCATGCTCAAGGCGTGCGGTAGCCGTCCTGTGTCCGCAGCGGCGCTCGANGCTGTCGCAGATCGCGTTGAGGCAGCGTTACAAGAGCAGCCTGACAAGGAAATGCCTGCGGAGGACATTGGCATGTTCGTGATGCAGGAGTTGAAGAAGCTCGACCAAGTTGCCTATGTTCGTTTTGCTTCGGTCTACCGAGATTTTCGAGACATCGGTGAGTTTATGACTGAGTTGAAGGACCTTCTNGGNGCAAAGGAGNCTGATTAGNTGATTCTCTCGNNCTCGTCGTCTAAGCNAGTGGNTACGTCTGNATGGGTGGAAAAGGTGAGGAANGGGGCATGCGCTACCACCCAATCAGGNATGGCTGGGTTACTGCATTAGNCGANATGTGAAGGGCATCGGGTATTTCACNACANAAGGATATGCATCCATGAAAGCGACGGTGTTGNTTGTCGACGACGAAGCTGGCGTGCGAACAGCTTTGACCGGCGTCCTANGGGAAGGAGNCTACGAGGTATTTGCCGTCGAGAGTGGCGAGGCCTGTTTAAAGTGGTTGGATGGTCATCNCTGTGACGTAATTATNCTGGACGTTTGGCTNCCAGGGATTGATGGGTTTGAGACNCTGGCACGTGTTCGGNAACGCGGNTTGGATGCTCAGGTGATCGTTATGTCTGGGCACCACAATGTTGAGTCCGTTGTTCGTGCCATTAAGATGGGTGCTTTTNATTTTGTCGAGAAACCNCTNTCCCTNGAAAAAATATTGCAGATTGTTGGNGAAGCACTAAGAGAAAAACTAAGTGAACAAACCAATATCGNTGATGAATCCTGCCCTTAGAGANCTGTGNTNCANGCNAANCTANCTAGACTNNTNGCAANCNTTNTAGTTGACCNTTGGNCTCAACAGTGGCTTGGGTNGNGNCAGGTTATTGTTGCGGGTAGAGNCGNCGCTCGAGAATATGGTCNTCTGGGAACTTGGGTAACGCAAGNTCGNNAGGCTCGGTGTTGGCNAGAGCTTCCTCNGGAATTAATCCGATGATCTGGCTATCGGTAACNGTTACACCGCATNGCGCGGNCTCNNCTCGGATACGTGCCATAACTGTGGACATAGATGTGGTCCGATAGTTNGTCAGATTCATCGAGATCTGGGTCANGTTCCTGTCGTCNAGGCGAACACCTAGAGCTTTGACGCACGGNAGCCCCCCGCCACTTTCACGAACTCGAACCGCGATGGCTCTAGCGATCCTAACGTCTGGGGTCGAAAGATTAACATTCCAGGCAATCAGTGGACCCCTAACGCCAACCGCGGTCGCACCAGCTGATGCATGGGGGGTTAGCGGACCGAAGTCNGGCCGCCACTTNGCCTCCGCCATTTTCTTTGAAAGTCCTTCGAATTGACCGCGTCTCACGTCTTCNAGCCGCTNNCTAGAANTGTTCGTTGCTGCCGCTTCGTACAAATAGACTGGCACNTCAAAACGGTCGGCAATTGCGCGGCCAACGCAGTGTGCNAGTGCGATGCACGCGTCGAGAGAGGTATCGTCCAAAGGCACGAATGGCACCACGTCCACCGCNCCTATCCTCGGATGTACACCGCGATGTTGCCGCAAATCGATATCAGCAATGGCTATTNGTACGGCGAACAACGCGAGGACGGCAGCTTCTAAACCCTGAGGGTCACCGACGAGCGTAAAGACAGACCGGTGATGATGAATGTCGGCTGAATGGTCCAGCAAGCGAACGTCGGGTATTTCTTGTATTGTGGCGGCTAGGGTATCGAGGACGCTGAGCCGTCGTCCTTCGCTGATGTTCGGAATGCACTCGATGGCAGCCACACGACAGTTTTAACACATCTAATGTCATAGTTTCGATACCCTAGGGATGGTCGTCAGAGATACACAATCGATTGACGAAGACAATTCCTTCGCGGATAATCGGCGTGCCTACTGCGAGGACCATGTCTAATTATTCGCGGTATTCCGCTCCACCATCTTCACAATGAGATGTCTGCAGTGTCACTACATCGGTTTTGACGATGCTAAGAAGTGTCGGAATTGCGGCTACATCTTTACCCAAGTGCCACGCGACGATGCAAGGCTGAATCCACTGGTTCCATCAGTTAAAAGGTCTACCCAACGGAAGCTCGATGAGGCTTCAGGGAATGGTGATGCGGAGGTTCGTCAGGAGGTCAGTGATTCCTTGTCCGATGAAGGGCTACCATTGTTTCCGGATCGCCCTGATTGGGCTGATTCGGATCCCGATCACGGTACTCGAGCGCCGCTTTCTGTTAGGCGAGGAACACCTGAGGTCCCGCGGATGCGAACCGAGTCAAAGCTGGTTTACAAGGAATCACCGATACCTAAGCCTAGTCTGCTGTCCCCGACGGACCATCTCACAGCCAACGATCAGAATGAACCGGTGCATATATTCGCACCTGGTTTCCTCAGGGTGATCGCGTCGGTTATTGACGTTGTTGTACTCGGCGTTGTGGATATGAGTGTTATTTTTCTCACGCTTCGACTTTGTGGGTTGACTTGGTCTGAGTGGTCGATGTTGCCAAGGGCGCCAATCAGCGGATTTCTTCTCATGCTAAACGGGGGATACCTAGTGGCGTTCACAACAGCCGGTGGCCAAACAATTGGAAAGATGTTTTGTCATCTTAAGGTCGTCGGCAGCGAGGGGGAGCCGGTCTGTCTAAGTAAGGCTCTGCTGCGAGTGGTGTCTTTCTTCGTTTCTATACTACCGTTCGGTCTTGGCTTCATTGCTCAGTTCGGCGATCGCTATCGGCGGACGGTACACGACCGACTCGCTGAAACACGTGTTGTCAAGGTATCTTAAAGATTCTATTGAGCTGGATGAGCCTTCAGCGGATATTCGACCTGCTTGGGTGTCCTAGGCAATGTGGTTGGCAATCAGACTCGAACGAAACGCTGGTATTTTGAGTATTGAATTGTGAAACGTTTAGCTGTCGCTGTTTCGACTGGTTTTTTTTGCGGGTACGCTCCGGTGGCGCCTGGAACGGTTGGTTCTGCGCTAGGCCTAGTTATTTTTGGAGTGCTACGCGCAATTGCATCGCCGCTGGTGGAATTGGTGGCGATCGCTGTACTACTAGCTGTCGGAGTGTGGTCGGCGTCGGTGACTGAGCGTTACGTTGGCCGCACTGACCCTGGAATCATAGTTATCGACGAGATTGTCGGGATGTTACTAACCTTTGCATACCTAAATGTCGGTTTTGGTTCGTTGGTTTTCGGTTTCGTCCTATTTCGCGTGTTCGATATTGTTAAGCCATACCCTGCGAGAGCTTGCGAACGGTTACCAGGTGGTTGGGGGGTGATGGCAGACGATGTGGTGGCTGCTCTGTACGCGCAAGCGGTATTGCGCGGCGGGATCTGGGTGATCGCAGCTTTGGGCGCATGAGGTCAACGTTTATCGACACGGCGGCAATCATTGCTGTTGGTAGTGAACTACTAACCCCTTACCGTGCTGACTCGAACTCTCTGTTTCTCACTGCCCGCTTGAATGATTTGGCGATTGAGGTTCAAGGTAAGGTGATTGTTGGTGATGACCGAAAAATGTTAGCTCTGGCGATCGAGCGTGGTCTCAATGATGCTGATCTTATTGTGATGACTGGTGGGTTAGGTCCGACCGATGACGATATTACGCGGGATACACTGGCTACAGTTCTTAATGCGCCTCTCGTAGAACGACAAGAGATCCTCGGTCTGATTCAGGCGCGTTTCGCGGCTCATAAACTCAAGATGCCAGAGATTAACCGTCGCCAAGCGCTCGTACCGCGCGGTGCAGAGATTATTTCCAACGGACGCGGGACAGCGCCTGGATTATGGCTGGAGTGGCGGGAACGGGTGGTCATTGCTTTACCCGGACCGCCACGGGAACTGGAGCCAATGTTTGATGGCCAGGTCCTTAAGCGCCTTGCGCTGCGAGTGCCTAGCCTTCGATTGGCACGTCGTGTTGTTGGAGTGTCCGGACGCGCCGAATCGCAAGTCGAAGAGCAGGTGCGGCCACTTTATGCACGTTGGAAGGAACGGGACCCTGTGGTCAGAGCGACAATCTTAGGAAGTCCTGGGCAGGTTGAGTTGCACCTCTCGACTCGGGCCTCGAATCTACGAAAGACTGAGATTTCCCTTAACTTGGCTGTGGAGGAGCTAGTCGGAGCTCTTGGGCGCGATGTGTATACAACGGAGGGACTTCCTCTTGAGCAAGTTGTTGGCAGCCGTCTTCGTTCCCATGGGTTACGGGTAGCGTTAGCCGAATCATGTACGGGTGGGCTCTTAGCGTCTCGGCTGACTGATGTGTCTGGAAGCTCCGCTTATCTCGACTTGGCTGTAGTTACATATTCTAATTTGGAAAAGATTAATCTTTTGGGCGTACCGGCAGCCCTCATCGAAACACATGGCGCGGTCAGCGAGGCTGTAGCCTTGGCCATGGCATCTGGCATTGCGGCCCGAGCCAAGGCCGACATCGGTGTCGGCGTTACAGGCATTGCCGGGCCTACAGGAGGCACTACTGCCAAGCCGGTCGGAACGGTGTTTATTGCTGTAGCTGGAGCAGGAGTTGAGCTGGTTAAGTTGTTTGCATTTCGCGGTGAACGGGATATGGTCAAACACCAAGCGTCACAGGCAGCGCTCGACATGCTCCGGCGAATACTTGACGATCATGAGTGACAGTGCCTCACGATCGCGTCTCTTCATTGCCGTTGATCTCAGTGCGGTTGTGCGTAGCACGGTCATAAAGATTTCTGCGTCGATTGCTGAATCTCTTGCGATTAGAGGAGGACCAAGAATCTCTTGGGTGCGTCCGCAGAACCTCCATGTCACGGTAAGATTTCTTGGGCTAGTACACCCAATCGTGATGGAACGACTACGGACGTTGTTGGTTCGGCCTTGGTCGGTTGAAGCCTTCGAATTAGAGTTAGCGGCTACGGTCACCGTTCCGTCGTCTGGCACCCCGAGAGTAGTATGGCTGGGCGTACGCGACTGTTCTTCAGGTTTTGACCGTCTAATGCCAGAGCTTCATGGGCGGCTCCATGCAGCCGGTGTCGTGAAAAATCAGATGCGGTTTGTTCCACACGTTACAGTTGGACGTGTCAGGCGAGCGCCGCAGCGTGGGAGGATGATTCGCGACGCTGTTCAAAAGATTGGGGTCGAAGCTGTGCGATGGCAGGTAAAGCATTTAACTCTCTATGAAAGTCGCATGGCCTCGTCGACTCCAGATTATGTGCCACAAGCAACTGGTGTGCTGCGGGCCATCGCTCCGTGATGAAGATGACGGATGCTTGGATAATTGCACTCGGGTATTTCGCTGGTTCAATCCCGTTTGCCTTTCTTATACCGAAATGCTTTGCCGGCGTGGATGTGCGTAATGAGGGGAGTGGCAATATAGGCGCTGCGAACGTCTTCCGAGCGACCCGGCCATTAATCGGATTAGTCGTATTCGGACTTGACGTGTTTAAGGGCTTTGCGATTGTTTTGCTCGCCACGAGACTTGGTATGGACGACCCAACACGTACAGCAGCTGGAGTGGCAACGATCATGGGCCATATCTATCCTGTGTGGCTTAGATTTCGTGGGGGGAAGGGAGTGGCCACGGCGGGTGGTGTCTTCGGCGTCTTGTCGCCGATCGCTAGCCTGGTCAGTGTAGCGATATTTCTCGTTGTTGCTTGGTGGACACGTTACATTTCTGCAGGCTCGATTGCGGCATTATTAATACTCGCACCTTTACTCTATGTGATGGCAGCTCCCCCTTCGATGATAATCGGTGCGTCATTGGTCACGGTGCTCGTCCTCTATCGACACCGAGGAAATCTGATTCGGTTGAGTGACGGGACAGAGCGGCGTTTTGGACAGTAGGAGGAGGCTTTAAGAGCATGGCGCATCGGTTGACGGTACTTGGAGCGGGCAGCTGGGGCACAGCGCTCGCGGTTCATATGGGGCGGTTGGGGCACGAGGTGCGACTCTGGGGACGTGATGCACCGCTTGTCGCCTCGATGATTAAACACCGTCAGAATTCTGCTTACCTTCCTGATTTTGTACTTCCGGAATCGGTTATGCCAACTGCATCTCTAGAGGAAGCGTTGGTTGGGTCCACATGTGTTGTGGCCGCGGTACCATCACACGGAGCCCGCACGGTAATCCAGCAGGCCAGTGCTTTCCTGCCTGGGGATGTACCGATCGTGAGTGCTACGAAGGGTCTTGAGCCTGGCAGGATGAGGCGGATGTCGCAGGTTATCGAGGAAGAGATGGGTGGGGCAAATCCTGTGGCGGTGCTCTCTGGGCCAAGCTTTGCGGCTGAGGTAGCACGCGAACTACCTACAGCGGTGCTAGTTGCATCGAGGGAACCATCTCTATTGAAGCTGGTGCAGGAAGAATTCCGGTCTAAGTACTTTCGGCTGTATGCGAGCAACGATGTCATCGGAGTAGAGCTTGGCGGTGCGCTCAAGAACGTCATAGCAATTGCGGCAGGCGTCGTCGAATCGCTCGGTCTCGGGAATAACGCCCTGGCTGGCTTAATCACGCGAGGTCTCGCTGAGATGACACGTTTGGCGTGTGCTGAGGGTGGGCGGCGTGAGACTCTGGCTGGTTTGAGCGGTCTCGGTGACCTCGTATTGACTTGTACCGGCGGGCTTAGCCGTAACCGAAGGGTCGGTCTTGAACTAGGCAAGGGCCGGCCTCTCGAAGCGGTCCTTGGTGAAATGAAAATGGTGGCAGAGGGCGTGCGAACCACTGGTGCTGCACTTGCTCTTGGTGCCGAGCATGGTATCGAATTACCCATTGCCCTGCAGATGGCCGAGGTTTTGGCGGGTAGGGTAGCACCTCTTGAAGCGGTTGAGGCATTAATGCTCAGACGTCAGCGAGTTGAAGCTGACACGAATGAGCCGGCATGAATGGTCTCCCGTCTATGTCGTGCCAAGATTGTTGTTGATGGTGTGCTGACTGATCCACAGCTTGCTTATAAACGCGAAAATGTTGGGGTAACGTGTGGCAGGGGTAAGGGAGTTTACGTAAACAGTTAGCCCTAGTGAAGTGCTGGCTTTTTTGAGAGATAGGTTTTTGCCTTTAGCTGATGGCGAGTACATGGATCGGGCTTTGAGAATGGCGGCCCTGGGTCGAGGCCTGACGAGTCCCAATCCACTGGTTGGGGCGGTCGTCATTTCCCCCAGCGGTGCTGTTGTCGGTAGCGGTTACCACCGACGTGCTGGCGAGCCCCATGCCGAAGTGTATGCGTTGCGTGCGGCTGGACCTGCCGCTCGAGGGGCGACCCTGTTCAGCACACTTGAGCCCTGTTGCCACACGGGCAGGACGGGGCCGTGCGTTGATCGAATTGTGGAGGCTGGTATTGCTAGGGTTGTGATTGGAGTTGAAGATCCTAATCCGCAAGTACATGGGAAGGGTATTCAGTTTCTCCGCGAGCATGGAATTGCGGTGACCGTGGGTGTGCGTGAAGCGGAGGCCGCTCGTTTGAATCTACCGTTCTTCATACGCGTTCGGTATGGCCGACCGTTTGTAATGATGAAAGTCGCGCTAACGCGGGACGAGTGTGTTGCGGAGACGTTGGGGGTGCGGAGTAACATCACTGCTGAGCAGACGACGAGTGATGTGCACGCCCTGCGGGCTGAGTTCGACGCAGTTGGTGTTGGTTCTGGCACTATGTTGATTGACGATCCTGAGCTGACCGTTCGAGCGTCTCCTCAGACGCGACCGTTGACGCGCGTAATCTTTGATTCGCGCTTGCGGGTGCCGTGCTCGGCGGCGATGTTTTTGACCCAACAAGCCGGGCCGATTCTCATCGTGACGACCGAGGCTGCCGTGACACATTCTTCCGATCACGCCGAGGCGCTCGAATCGCTCGGAGCCAGGCTTTTGGTAGCACCGCTTCATGACTTGACCTCTGCGCTGACTGTCCTTAGCAATGAAGGGATAACATCTCTGTTGCTGGAGGGTGGTCCGACTTTGCATGGAGCAGCGTGGGAGGCGGGGGTAGTCGACCGGGTCAGAATCTACGTTTCCCAAACAGAGTTTGGTAGAAGTGGAGTCCGTTGGTTTCGGGTGAGGTCAGCAATAGTTGAGTCACTTAATAATTTGGATGTTCGAATGGTCGGGCCAGACGAATGTACGGACGGATATGTTCACCGGATTGATTGAGTCCATCGGAATAGTACGAACCGTGGCGCCCATGATGAAGGGGCTACGCCTGAGTATTGATACTGTCCTAGCAGGCGAGTTGTTGGTCGGGGACAGTGTGTCCACTAACGGAGTCTGCTTGACCGTCACAGAGGTCACAAGCGAGATGTTCGACGTCGAGGTCTCGCCAGAAACAACCCGTGTGACAACGTTGGGAACGTTAGCTGTGGGCCATGTCGTCAATCTTGAGCGGCCGGTACGGGCGGACGCACGTATGGGTGGACATTTTGTCCAAGGTCATGTCGATGCAGTAGGTTTTGTTGAGACCATACATTCAGAATCTGAGCACCACCGGGTGAAGGTCGCTTTTCCTGACTCGCTTTCAAGGTATTTGGTAGAGCGTGGTTCCATTGCCCTTGATGGTGTTAGTTTAACGGTTGCTGAACTTCGAGCCAGTACGTTCGATGTCCAAATCATTCCGTTCACATGGGAGCATACTGCTTTTAGTAAGTACTCAGAGGGTGATGCAGTGAACCTAGAATGCGATATTCTTGGTAAGTACGTCGTGCGTGCCATGGAAATCAAGTCGCCAGACTCATGTTGAGTAAGCGGCGTAATCGAGGCATACCATCATGAAGTCCCGTTCGGTAGGANGCAAAGNATCGTTGAAGGTAGCCCATCGATCTGAAGATTATGGGTTTTCNTCGGTTGANGATGCAGTGGCAGCGTTCCGTTCGGGCAGGATGATTATTGTGGTTGATGATGAGGATCGNGAGAACGAGGGTGACCTTACGATCGCGGCCGACAAGATCACTCCNGAGGCNATTAACTTTATGGCNCGGTACGGTCGCGGGTTAATTTGCATGCCTATGACTACNGAGCGNTTGGATGAACTCGATATTCCACTTATGGTGTCGCAGAATACAGCACGTTTTGATACTGCATTCTGCGTTTCGATCGAAGCAAAGGAATNTACGAGTACTGGAATTTCTGCAGGTGATCGTGCTGCCACGGTGCGAGCTGCTATGGACCCGGANACGCGTCCCGCAGATTTGGCTAGACCCGGCCACATGTTNCCGCTCCGCGCGCGACCTGGCGGTGTNCTTGTTCGGTCTGGTCAGACGGAAGCTGCAGTAGATCTCGCACGGATCGCTGGTTTGAACCCAGCCGGCGTTATTTGCGAGATCATGAACGATGACGGCACGATGTCGCGTGTACCAGAACTAGCTAAGTTTGCAGGTTTGCATAACCTGCCGATGATCACGATTGCTGACCTGATTAAATATCGAATGGCNACGGAATGTNTGGTAAAGCGACTCGCGTCNGCAAAGTTGCCAACTGATTTCGGTGAGTTTCGTGTTGTTGCGTATAAGAACATCATCGGGAACGAAACCCATGTAGCGATGGTCCGTGGTGAAATAGGAGATGGGCAGGACGTGGTTGTTCGGGTGCACTCCCGCTGCNTGACTGGTGACGTGTTNCATTCCACACGCTGTCCATGNAGGCGACANNTGGATGCTAGNCTAGCCCGCATTNCTCAAGAGCCTCGCGCCGTNCTGTTATATCTCAACCAGGACAGTCAAGGAATGACTTTGGCTAATCAGATTCTGGCTTACGAGCTNCAAGACCAGGGTCTTAATTCTGTGGAGGCAAATGANCGNATCGGTGTGACTCCNGACCAGAGAGATTATGGTATCGGNGCCCAAATTCTGCGTGATCTTGGAGTTCGTTCGATGCGCATATTAACCAATAATCCCCGTAAGTTTGTTGGGTTAGANGGCTACGGTCTTTCTATTATCGAGTCGATTCCGTTCGCGGTTGNGTCTAACGCCGATTCGAGTAGGANNCTNGGTTCNGGCTAGCGCGACTCTCTATTGTTCAGACTAACTACCGTATTGTTCAGACTAACTACCGTCTCGAAGTGCGCCATAACTAAATAACCGNGGCCACTTCCANCTGTTCCGTCGTTGACAGGTTGGCTAAGGCTAGACTACGATAAACGATTGTTTGTGAGTGGCTTACAGTAATTCTANCNTGCTCTTATCTAGTNGCTGAGTAATTGAAAAAGGGTTGTTGGTATGTTGTCGATACGTATGCGTCGTGTGGGATCAAAAAAACAGCCGTTTTATCGTGTNGTCGTCTTAGATTCAGCAAAGGCAACGGATGGTCGATTCGTNGAGATTCTNGGCTACTACAATCCGAGGACCGATCCTGAAACTATTGAGTTGGATCGAGAGCGGNTGGCTCACTGGGTGAAACGAGGGGCTCGAGCATCTGACACGGTCAGAACGCTNATTAANCGCCATCCGATTGCNGTTGCAGAAGCNGAGGAAGATNCGGAGGCGGNGACGTCGTGAGCCGNGCCNGGACACTCGTCGAAGTTGTTGCGAGAGCACTGGCGGAACTNCCNGANGAAGTGAGCGTTTCTGAAACTNNCNGTCAAGATTCAGAATTGATCGAACTGTTTACGGCANCCGGCGATCTAGGAAGGATGATCGGTCGGAGGGGGCGTACCGCNGCTGCNTTTCGCACACTGGCATCNGTNGCCGCTGAAAAGGAAGGTTGNAACGTGACGGTCGAGTTTCGTGACGGGTNGCCCAATGACNGACGGTGACGAACGTTTACTCGAATGTGCGGTCGTGGGTCGGGTAGCGCGTACACACGGTCGTTCGGGTCANGTCATCGTGAATCCTGAAACGGACTTTCAACATCAGCGCTTNANNGTAGGCGNTGTGTTCNTNGTCNGCTCCGANGACCGNGTTAGTCGAGCGACTGTGACTTCGGNAAGATTTCACCAAGGGCGTCCGATTCTGGGTTTTGANGGGGTCGAAACGATCGATGCNGCGGANATTTACGTTGGTGCTGAGTTGAGAGTGCCCTTATCAGANCTGNAANNGTTACCGACTGATATGTTTTATCACCACGACCTTATCGGNTGTNCCGTCCGGATGCCTGACGGGATNGTTCTTGGNTCGGTNGCTGCTNTTCAGGGAAATNCCGAGAATAGTCGGCTTGTTATCCNAACAGCAACAGAGGAAGTGTTGGTNCCNCTNGNTGCTGATATCTGTCAGCAGATAAATNTNGCTGATAGGACTATTGAGATNGATCCGCCTGAGGGGCTGCTNGANTTGAATGCTANGAGCCGANCGCGGAGNANGGGATGAAAATTGACGTCGTNACAATCTTTCCGGAAACTGTCCAAGNNNTGCTTAGGGAAGGTGTAGTGCGGCGTGCTATCGATAGAGACCTTGTTGAAGTACNAATTCATGATNTGCGTGACTATAGCGATGACCGGCACCGTAGTGTGGACGATGTTCCATATGGTGGNGGCCCAGGAATGGTATTAAAGTGCGAACCACTCTTTCGTGCTATCNGTNCGATAGAAGACAGCGTTGGGTTGCCGGAAGCTGTGGTGTTAATGTCGCCACAGGGAAAACGATTTNCGCACCCCGATGCTCAGCGCCTAAGNCGTTTGTCACATTTTGTTGTGCTCTGTGGTCGGTACGAGGGCGTTGACGAACGNGTTAGAGAATCCATTGNAACCGAAGAGCTATCGATCGGAGACTACGTGCTAACNGGTGGGGAGCTGCCTGCGTTNGTAATCATTGATGCNGTNGCTAGGCTAGTGCCAGGGGTTGTGGGANACGCTCGTTCGGTTGAAAGNGAGTCCTTTGTGCGGGGCTTACTCGACTTTCCGCAGTACACGCGGCCTGCNGAAGNGAGAGCNNTGAGGGTGCCGGAGACTTTNCTNTCGGGTCANCATAAGGAAATNTCTAGATGGAGNAAGCGGGAGGCNGTACGACGCACTTTAAATCGTCGTCCNGATCTACTTGCTCAGGCTTCTCTCGATGATGAGGAACGNGCCATTCTTCAAGAGCTATTGACGGAAAGGGNGAAGGGGGCAGNAGTATGAACGCGGTNGTCGAAACTATCGAACGGGGCCAGTTGGTAGAGCGGCCAGTAATGCAGTCTGGCGATACCGTAAGGGTTCACGTAAAGGTCCGNGAGGGTGAGAANGAGCGCGTTCAGATATTTGAGGGNGTGGTNATTGCTCAACATCGAGGCGGNGCTCGGGCGNCATTCACNGTCCGCAAAGTATCGTTNGGACAAGGAGTTGAACGGATNTTTCCTNTACATTCNCCCATTGTCGATCGCATTGAANTCGTAAGATCGGCGCGAGTACGCCGNTCGAAGTTGTATTATTTGCGAGAACTTCGAGGGAANGCCGCCAGNATGCGCGAGCGGAAGNCGAAACCCANGGCCTGANCNTCNTCCCCAGTTTGGCACTCAGNCGACCNAAGCCAAGAANCGCTGGGATGNCCAGACCTACTGCTCGTCGTACNATCGAGAACGCNATTAGNCGTTTGGGNTTNGCNNGGGTAGCNGGNGTCGATGAAGTTGGGCGCGGNTGTCTNGCNGGTCCATTGGTTGCTGCAGTCGTCGTCCTAAATCCCGACCGGCACATTCCTGGTGTTTGTGACTCAAAGCTTTTATCTGCCTCGGCTCGCGAGTGTCTGTATGAAGAAATCGTTTCATTGGCAGACGGGTGGAGCGTTGGTTGGGCGAGTCCCTTGGTCATTGATAAGTTAAATGTTCACCAGGCAACGTTCGCTGCGATGCGGGACGCGGTGATGGGTTTAGTGACGCTTCCTGATTTTGTACTTGTAGACGGTTTCTGTATTCCAAACCTTGAGTTACCGCAACGTCATATTATCGGTGGCGATCGTCGGTGTTCGGCTATTGCTGCCGCCTCAATTGTTGCTAAAGTTACACGAGATCGTCACATGAGACTTTTGCACGAACGAGATCCCCGCTACGGCTTCGACCGACATAAAGGCTACCCAACAGCAAAGCATCTTGCTGCTATCAGTTGCCACGGTTATTCGACGGTGCATCGACGCTCATTCCACTGTTCGTCGCTGAGTGACGTGCCGCACTGATCTCGAGGTGTTACTTCTTTTGATCTGTAGTGACCTCTCTAGTGTTTCAAGTGTAATGCCCTCCTGTAATGGACTTGGTGGCTTGTTCGATAACCATGGCTATTTGTTGTAACGCCGGTTGACTCCGGTGATAGGCCCGATGTCGATAGCGGTATTAAGTATTTAGCGAAAGTTGTGATCGCGTGCTAATGGGTTCTCCGCTAAGTCGTTGGCTATTTGTTGCTTACTTTCTGGAAGTTGGACTGGTGTTGACTTTCGTTCCGTGGTCGACTTACTGGGATCGGAATCTTCTTAGCGAAGTCATTCCAACGTTAAGAGTGGTCCTTCAAAACAATTATGTTCGGGGCGGTGTGTCAGGAATCGGTCTGATTAATCTTATTGCTGCCTTTGACGAAATCATGACGGTTATAGCGAATACTCGATTAAATAATGCACCTAATAAATCTGTAGCAGTGTCGGTTCTTGAAGATCCGGTTGAAGTTATCGAGCCCAGGTCCAATGAATCCTAAGGGTGAAACGTTATCAACGCGTGGTCCGCTCATCTGTCTTGTTACCGATCGTCAACGCTTGTCTCCAGGGGATTCACTGGATTGTCAGGTTAATAATCTCGTTACCTTCGTAACTTCGGCGGCAGAAGCTGGAATCGGAGTTGTTCAGGTGCGTGAACGAGATTTATCTGGACGGGTACTGACGTCGCTCGTTTCGCAATGCGTTAAAGCTACGGCCGGCAGTGCCATGCATGTTGTCGTGAACGATCGTGCTGATGTTGCACTTGCGAGTGGTGCGGCGGGCGTTCACCTTCGTGAGGACTCCGTCAAGGCAGAACGAGTCCGTACGATCAGTCCTCCTTCGTGGTTGGTGAGTCGTGCAGTTCACGATTCATCGAGGGTGCTATCAATGTCCTCAACCTTGGACTATTTGGTCTTCGGTACTGTATTTCCGAGCCCTTCCAAGGCTATGACAGATGTGCCGGCAGGTCTTGGTGTACTTGAGAGGGTGATTAGTCAGAGTGAGATACCCGTGGTGGCCATTGGGGGCGTTAACGAGGATCGCCTCAAGAAAGTGTGGATGGCAGGTGCTGCGGGCTTTGCTGGTATTGGTCTATTCATTGAATCGGCTAGGGCAGGTTCTACTTGGACCGCTGGCCTCACTAATCTTGTTCAGCGTGTGCGACGGTCGTTTGACAGTGCCAGGTCTCACGTCTAGAGTATGTAGTTCCAGATCCGACAATGTTCGATTCTGATGGGGATTATTCGTGATGCAGCAAGTAGACATTGGGACTCGGTTGCGAGAGGCGCGGGAGGCGCGTGGCTTAACCCTTGATGAGATTGTGGCAACCACAAGGATTGCTATTGGAACGCTTAGATCCTTAGAGCGTAATGAGATCGATTGTTTACCGAAGGGTATTTTCTTTAGGTCATTTGTGCGTTCGTACGCGACAGAGGTTGGTCTTGATCCCGAGGCGACGTTACAAGAGTTTTTGTTAGCACACCCTATCGATGGCCTGGTTGCGGGAGGTCCACGAGCAGCCGATCGTCAAGAGGGAGATCATATTTTTGAAAATCATCGAGAGATGGCTAGAGTGTGGGTCACACTTACGGCTTTTAGCCTTCCGCTTATTGGCTTAATAATCTATTTTAGTTTTGTTGGATTAGGTTCACCGACTTAAAATGATTTAGCACAGACATCGAAACCCACGGATGTCGTTGGGTCGATTGGCGAGGTCGCATTTGTGGAGACTTCGCTTTCGACTCGCGAAGGTGCGTTGCTAATCGACATTGAGCCGCAGGGTCCTTGTTGGGTGCAATTGACTATTGATGGTGAGCGCGTAATTTCTAGGTTGATACAATCCGGTGAAAGCCTTCAGGTTGAGGCGGATAATGAGATTGTCATTAACGTCTCTGATGCTGGCGCCTTCAGGTTTACGCTAAACGGTCGCGCTGGGAGACGACTGGGCACAGCGCGCGAGATTGTCACCGTATTGATCAACCGTGATAACTACCGCGACTACCTGGTGTCATAGTGGCGTAGTTGCCCAACTCGATGGTGTGAACACCACGACACCTTATTTATTGCTTCAGAGACTATTTAATAGAATAGTCGACATCCTGTTTCTCGAGTATCAATAGCACATCTTTTACCGGTGTTTGGCGCGGCGTTTTTTCGCCAGAGTCCACTCGGTTCGTAACTGCGATAGGCCGTCCATATACACTGCTGCTTTTTGACGTGCACTCTCTGTCGGCAGCGACTTGAGTAGCTCGACGGCTTTATTCACGTTGCCCTGAATCGTTCTCGGGGTCGCCTCAAGATACAGCTTCCGTATTTGCCTGACGTTATTCCTTGTAACCGTGGGAGCCATGACGAGGAAGATGGACGAGGTTATTCTGGTGGTGCCACGCCAAGAGTAATCTGGAGTCCGTTCGTGTCGATGTCACACGGCAGTATCGTTGCACCGCCGTTACTTAATGCGGAGGATACAGCGACAGCCTCTGTGGGTTCCGCTAAACTGACGATACATCCTCCTCCGCCCGCTCCACAGACTTTGGCCCCGAGTGCACCAACGCTTCTGGCCTGCTTAATGAGATTATCAATAGCAGGGGTGGTAACCCCTGGAGCTAGACGCTTACGTAATTCCCACTCTCGGTTCATCTGATGGCCAACCTCTCGCCAATTGCCAGCAACCAATGCTGACCGCATAGCTCTGGCAACCAGACAGATTTGTTCAAAATGATCGACAAGGCTCGGTTCTCCATCGATTCTTCTCTTCATGACCTGCCAGTTGTTAATCCCTGATTGTCTTGAAACGCCACTATAAGCGACGACTAGGCGATCGGCGATCGCAGGAGTATCAACATCGAGAGGCACACGCGTTATTCCTCCAACTCCCATCTCAATTGCGGAAATACCGCCGTAATAAGCGGGGCGATAGTCCTGTGCACCAGTCGGCACATTGATTACTTGAGCCTCGATGTTCATTGCGATGTCGAGAAGTTTCTCGGGGGAGAGGTTGAGGCCTCGCCACTTGGTGAATGCGGCGCATGTGGCAACGTTCAGGGCTGAAGACCCAGCGATACCTGCACCAATTGGAGAATCACTCTGAATTACGATGTTAAGTCCTTCGCCCTCAAAAAACTCGCTGATGCGTTTTAGCAGGCTCCATGAAGGGTCATCAGGTAGTTCCGATCGATGTGTAACCTCAATGTGTTTATTGGTGTTGAGGGACCGCAAAACAAGCCTTCGGTCATCACGAGTTTGTAACCAACAGCGGGCTTTAAGAGTCACGGCAACGTTTATTGTTTGAACATCTGTGTGGTACAGATACAGAGGCCATATGTCTAGGGTGGCGCCGGCAAGGTCGATCCGCATAGGAGCGGACGCTTTGAGCTGCACTAGCGCATTATAATGTGACTACGGGTGAGTTGGGTGTACGGCCCAAGTGATCACTAGCTATCACAAACGCGACATGTCACAAACTGCGTTTCGTCGTCAAGTGGGGCAGTTCGCCATTGTGGGCTTTCATGGCTACACGGTGCCTGACGAACTTCGTATGTTGGTGAAAGAGTTTGATATTGGTGGCGTTATTTTGTTTTCACGAAATATCGACAGTCCAAATCAGGTTGCTGAACTTACGCGTGAGGTGCAATCGCTTCGACGGGATTGGCCATTGTGGGTCAGCGTTGACCAAGAGGGTGGTCGAGTCGCTCGCCTTCGCGATCCCTTCACGGAGTGGCCGGCGATGCAAGTACTTGGCAAAAGTCGTGACGCTAATCTAGCCCGCCGATTTGCATCAGCCCTCGCCTCTGAATTAACTGCTGTCGGTATTACCCTCAACTACGCACCGGTCATGGACCTACACACGAATTCGAAGAATCCTGTCATTGGCAACCGTGCAATGTCTGAGGATCCGGCCATTGTTTCAACACTCGGAGTTTCGATCATTGAAACCTTGCAGTCAGGGGGACTCGCTGCTTGTGCTAAGCACTTTCCAGGACACGGTGACACTAGTCAGGACTCGCACCATGAACTACCAATCCTCGACATCGATTTGGCGTGTTTGGACAAGCGGGAGTTAGTTCCATTTCGTGCGGCGATTGGCGCTGATGTTGCGTCGGTTATGACTGGGCATTTGCTAGTTCGGAGTCTCGATGAAGTTCGGCCCGCGACGCTATCACGGCGGGTAGTGCACGATCTGCTCAGGGGTGAATTGAATTATGGTGGCTTGGTTGTGACGGACGATATGGAAATGAAGGCGATAACAGGGAGGTACGGCATAGAGGAGGCTGCTGTGGAAGCTGTTGGCGCTACTGTCGACCTGCTGCTGTTGTGCGGGACCGATACAGCGAGTCATGTCGGTGTGCTAGAAGCTCTGATACACGCGGCGGAGCAGGGTAGCTTGGCAATGCACGACCTGGAGAATTCTCTCGGACGGCATCGGAAAGTGAAGGAGCGGTATTTAACAAAGTTACCGTTGAGAAGGCCTAAAGGTCGTATCGAAGATTGGATCGGGCGTAAGGAATACAGGATGATTGCCGAGGAAATAGCTCATCATGCCTGACGGTGTTCTGAATGAACTTGATGTCAGCGTAATCCGCAGTAGGTTGCGCGAATGCTAAAACCCAAGGCTTTAAGTCCAGGTGACCGTCTGGCGATCGTTGCCCCAGCAAGTGGATTCGACCGTTCGGAGTTTGAGCTTGGTCTTGCCGAATTGCGAGTGCTCGGATTCGACCCAGTTTATGACGAGAGTATTTTCGATCGACGTGTCTACGTTGCTGGCGAGGCCTCAGAACGAGCTGAGGCGTTCCGCAAGGCTTGGCTTGATCCTGACATTGCCGGTCTGGTTGGGGCGCGAGGAGGCTATGGGAGTGTTCAACTGCTCCCGTGGCTTACCCCAAACGAATTACAACGAAGACCGAAGGTGTTCCTCGGTTACAGCGATTTAACTAGCTTGCTTGTACATCTTACGACCGGATGTGGCGTGGTCGGGTTCCACGGTCCCACGGTCGTTGGACGTCTGTCTAGGGGTGAAGGAGCTTATGACCGTGAGTCTCTGAAGCGAGTGACGATGGTAGCAGAACCATTCGGGGAACTCTCGCCTGATAGTCTTGAGATTCTGAATCCTGGTGAAGCCGTGGGGACTCTCCTCGGAGGCACTCTGACCCAGCTCGTGGCTTCACTGGGTACGCCATATGCGTTTGCACCCCAGAAACCGTTCTTGCTATTCATCGACGAGATCGGCGAGCGTCCGTACCGACTCGATCGCATGTTAACCCAATTGCGATTGAGCGGTCTCTTAAGTGCGGCCTCAGGAGTTATATGGGGTGAGTTACCAAGTTGCGATGAACCGGCCGGCGAACCAACGGCCAGGGCGACGGTTGCTGATTTACTTTCAGATTTTTGGGGCCCTGTTGTGTTCGGCTTTCCTTCTGGTCATACACGGGGGTCGGCGATTACCTTGCCGTTCGGTGTGCGTGCTCGGCTCAGCACAGAAAGTAGGCCACGTTTAGTTATTGAGGAGGCGGCGGTTTCGTGAGGCACGTTCACTTTATCGGTATCGGTGGCACAGCGATGGCGACTCTCGCGGTCATGCTCAAGCAGCGCGGTGTCGACGTGCAAGGCTCAGACCAAGCGATTTATCCTCCGATGAGCGACGTTTTGGCGGCTGAAGGAATCGAGCCCTTTGATGACTTTCGACCTGAGCAGATCAGTGGTGATGTGGATCTCGTCATTGTTGGAAATGCTATTTCGCGCGGAAATGTGGAACTCGAAGCGGTGCTTGATCAAAAAATGGCCTACGCTTCTCTTCCGGAAGTTGTGCGCAACCAATTCCTATGGGATTCTCGATCATTCGTCGTTGCAGGCACACATGGTAAGACGACGACCGCAGCGCTTGTCGCGTGGCTACTAACACATGCTGGTCGCGATCCGAGCCTGTTGATGGGAGGGGTGGCTAAGAATTTTGGGGCGAGCCATCGGCTTGGTCGAGGTCGGGAATTCGTTATCGAGGGAGACGAATACGATAGTGCATTCTTTGATAAGACGGCGAAGTTTCTTAAGTATCTTCCAGATGTGGCTTTGGTTGGCAATCTGGAATTTGATCACGCGGACATTTTTGACGATCTTGATGCTATTCGCCTCGAGTTTCGTCGGCTAGTTCGACTTATTCCTGGGCAGGGTCTCCTAATAGTTGGTGCTGATAGCGACGAAGCCTTCGCGCTTCGGGATGAAGCCCACTGTCGTGTTGAGTCATTCGGACTCAGTTCAGGCGCTGACTGGAAAGCGGTTTCGATTACGACGGTTGAAATAGGTACTGAGTTTTGGATTGAGAGAGACGACGAACCATTTGTGAGGATAACTTCTCCGTTGCTAGGTGACTACAACGTTCGGAATGTGCTTGCGGCGACGGCGATGGCGGCGGCGGCAGGCGTGGATGCAAAAGACATCGCTAATGGTGTAGCGACGTTCGAGGGTGTAAAACGCCGACTTGAGTTGTTGGGCGAAGTTCGCGGGGTTACGCTCTACGACGATTTTGCGCATCATCCGACGGCTGTAGCTGAGACGATGGCGGCGGTCAGGGCAGCGCACCCCGGTCAACGCATTTGGGCAATTTTTGAACCTCGCTCGGCGACTGCTTGTCGTCGACTGGTTGAGGCGGATCTTGTATCGGCTCTGATGAAAGCCGATGAAGTCGTCCTAGCGCCTGTCTACCGCAAGACAGTTGCTGAAGCCATGCGACTCTCACCGGAGCGGGTCATTGCAATGCTGACTACGAATGGAGTCCGGGCAAGATATCTTTCCGAGGTGGAGGATATCGTAAAAGTCGTGGCTGAAGAGGCCCGTGAGGGTGATCAAATTGTGATCATGTCGAATGGTGCATTCGCCGGTATTCACAATAAACTTTTGACTGCGTTGAGTGTCGCATGACAGCTCCTGTCGAGATTCGCGCGGCTGGAGACTCTGCGCTCGTCGTCGAGTTAGGCACTGAAATCGATTCTACTCTGAACGCGCAGGTTGTCGCGATCGCAGGATCACTTCGTCAGGAGCAAATCGATGGAGTCCGCGATGTCATTTCAAGCTATGCTTCGGTTACCGTCTGCTTTGATCCGCTACGCACTGATCTCGAGAGTCTAATCTCTGCCATTACACGCCACGTTACTAATACTGCTACTACTACGGCGACAGTGTTGGCACCATCCCGATCACCAAGGGAGATTCCTGTTTGTTACGGGGGTGTGTATGGACCTGATCTAGAAGCCGTTGCAAATTACGCAGGCTGTTCGACCGACGATGTTGTACGTCTCCATTCGGAGGTTGCCTACCGGGTCTATCTGTTAGGTTTCGTACCAGGATTTGCCTATATGGCAAAGGTTAATGAGCGGATTGCAATGCCCAGACGTGAGACGCCGAGAGTATCTGTCTTGGCTGGTACTGTGGGCATTGCTGACTGTCAGACTGGAATTTATCCTTCAGCCACGCCAGGCGGATGGCAACTCATTGGACGCTCGGCATTCTATCCGTTCGATCCAAATCGTGAGGAACCGTTTCTGTTTACGGCGGGGGATACTGTGCGTTTTGTACCGGTGGACGAGATAGAGTTCCGCTCTTTAGTGGGCTCAGGTGTTACGAATGGTGACTCTTGATGGGCATCCATGTGAATAGTCCGGGGATGTTAAGCACGGTGCAGGATCTTGGTAGATGGGGTTTTCAGAATCTCGGAGTGCCCGTTGCTGGTCCAATGGACCGCTACTCCCACCGTTTTGCCAACGCCTTACTGGGAAATCCGTTAGGATCTGCAACTCTAGAAATCACATTATTGGGACCGGAACTTTCCTTCGGACTGGCCACAAGAGTAGCGGTTACCGGCGCTGAGTTCGAACTTGCCCTTGACGAGAAACTAGTGCCGATGAATGAGCCGGTGGTTGTAGCGGCCGGTTCGAGATTATGTTTTGGTGAGCGCCGTTTAGGTGCTCGGGCCTACCTAGCAGTAGAGGGTGGTTTTGATGTGCCCGAGGTGTTGGGAAGTCGCTCGACACATCTTCCGAGTCAGACCGGTGGTATGGGGGGTCGTGCACTGATGACTGGTGATGTCCTGCATTCACTGTCGTTTGATGGGAAAAAGCTACAGCCTCTTCGATTACGGAACTCTCTCCTTCAATTGCCAAGTGGAGGGGCCAGGATTCGAGTCATGCTTGGACCGCAGGAACGACTCTTCTCGCCGTCAGGGACTAAGACTTTCTTTACGTCGCGGTATGTAATCAGTAACCAGTCCAATCGCATGGGTTATCGCTTGGATGGTCCACCCATTTCCTTGGCCCCGTCAGTCGGTGTGCTGTCCGATGCAACGCCGACGGGTACAATTCAGGTGCCAGGTTCAGGTCAGCCGATCATTCTGATGGCTGATGGACAAACGACGGGTGGCTATCCAAAACTAGCGACCGCTATCACAACGGACCTTCCACTGCTAGGGCAGTTGAGTCCTGGAGATTGGGTGGAGTTTGAAGTGTGTGACCGAGCAGGAGCCCTACGTGCTCTAATCGCGCAGGAGCAGACACAATTAAACTAATCCCCTAGTCTTTCTAGAATTAATTACAGCGGATACGGCGACCGGTCTTTTACAGGAATCAGATATCGTTCTGTCCTGTAAGCGTTGGCTAAGTAGGGACGGTCGAGGTCACTGGAGAACACCCTCGTGTCTAATAATCTCAACGTTCGCCGGGATGGTGAACGAAAAATGAGAATCAGCAATACCCAGGTTTTCCTCAAGATTACTGAATCGAAAGGTTGATATACCGCCCTGCCGGTCAATCGAAATGAGCCGATGTAACGTCAAGCTGCTACGATCGACGACTAAGGTTAGTGAGGTGTAGTCAGGCGTTGGAACAATCGGCTCAAGTCTCAGAGCGTAACTGTCGTTTGGGAGGTCTGGAAGTTCAACATACTCCGGACGAAAGTCTCTAGCGAGATTACCTCTTCCGGTCAGTAGCAATACTGCTGCACTAATTTCGTCGCCTTGTGGCATAGGGCTCACAGTGACTTGTGCTTCATCCAAAAAATAGGCATACATTGTGCGCCCGTCGAAGACGAACAGTTTCTCTTCAGGTGTGTCGTAGTGCCATCGCATTTTCCCGGGCTTCTTAATCTGCACGGTGCCTTTCTCGGTGGCTGTCATTCGCAAGGCACCACCTTCGTACACGTGGACGAAGTCAGCAGCGAAGTCACGAACTTGATCGTAATGTTTCTGGAGTAAGCCGGCGAGTGTCGTCGGATCAGGACGAAGTGGTGTTTGAGCTAGAAGTGGTGAGGCCGGGGAGGAGTAGCAGAAGCTGAGCAATAATCCAGCCGTAAGTAATGCAAAAGCGTTTTGCACGAGGTCGACTACTTGTTAACCATGAGAAAGGACTGCTAACCCTTCAATGAGCCGGCCTTTGGGGGAGCCTGTACCGGTGCAGTTTTGGTATCGGTTGGATACTTAGCGGCCATCCATTCGGCGATCCCGCCTTTTAGAACACGGGCTTGGAATCCTTTTCGGATCAAAGTAGCTGCGTACTTTGCACCCACTAGTTCTTCGGGATCAGAGTCGTAAGTAACAATTTCCCGATCACGTGGAAGGGTTGAAGGATCTGGTTCACGAAGCGCCCCGGGCAGAGTGACGGTGCTGTGTTCGTAGGGATACTTCAGTCGTACGTCAACTAGGATTGGCATCGACGACCCGACGCCCTCGAGGCGTTCTTTCAGTTCTTCCTTGGTGATTCGTGATATTGACATCTTGAGTATTGTCGCCGGCGCCGAAATGTACTGTCAAGGTGCCGTTGTATAGCACTGTAGTCAAAAATCTGATAGGGCAGAGTGGTGGACGGCAAGGGGCTCGAACCCTCGACCTCGGCGTTGCGAACGCCGCGCTCTCCCAACTGAGCTAGCCGCCCATTTCAAAGGAGCGCGCTGCCAACGGCACTACGTGCACTCGAGATTTTAGCATACGCTTAAATCCTGCTGTTTCAGCGGAAAGAAACTACCATGGGAAATTGGAGTCACGAGAAATCAGATGGAATCTAGAACGTCAAGGTACTTTAGCGCTCCACCCGTGTTAAACAGAACAACCTTATCTTCTGGTTTGATGGAGTTATTGCCAATTAATTTATGTAGGGCTCCAAGAGCGGCTCCACCTTCAGGCGCGGCGCTGATGCCTTCGTAGTGGCCGAGATCACGCATATAACCAACCATGTCGACATCATCGACTGCGATCGCGCATCCGCCGCTTTCGCGAAGGGCTCTGAGGATGAGGAAGTCCCCAATGGCTTTCGGTACACGTAAGCCATCGGCAACGGTATGTGCGTTAATCCACGGTTCAGCGAATTCGGTGCCTTTCTCAAATGCTCTGACGATTGGTGCGCACCCAGACGCCTGTACGGTAACCATGCGTGGTCTCCGACCCTTTGAAACCCAGCCGATCGTTTCGAGCTCGTCCATTGCCTTCCACATGCCAACCATCCCCGTGCCTCCGCCGGTCGGGTAAATAATCCAATCTGGCCATTCCCAGTCAAGCTGCTCAGCTAATTCGTAGGCCATCGTCTTCTTGCCCTCTATTCGATAGGGCTCTTTTAGGGTAGCTACGTCGTACCATCCGAGTGGTCCACCTCTCTCTGCTGCTAAGCGGCCGGCGTCGGTGATCAGTCCATCAACCAGTGTGACGTCTGCACCATAAAGCTCGCATTCACGGATGAATGGTTGCTTGACATCTTTTGGCATAAAGACCTTTGCTGGGATGCCAGCTTGCGCCGCATAGGCGGCCATTGCATTAGCAGCATTTCCGGCTGATGGCACTGACAAGGTATGGGCTTTTAACGCACGGGCTCGTGTTACAGCCGCTGACAGTCCGCGAGCTTTGAATGAGTTAGTCGGGTTGAGTGATTCGTCTTTGATGTAGAGTGCCTGTAAGCCGAGTTTTTGTCCAAGCGACTTTGCGTGAAAGAGTGGAGTGAAGCCTTCACCCAACGTAACTGGTTCGCCATCGCCCAGAAGAGGCATCATCTCTTTGTAGCGCCACATGGTTGGCGGTCGGTCGACTAGGGTCGACTTCTTCCAAATGTCGGCTACGCGGTCAAGATGGTAACGAACTAACAACGGCATTCCACACGAACAGAGATGATGTTGCTCGTGAGGGTCTAGGGGAGCGGCTCCGCAATTGGCGGAGCACTCAAGATGCGATACGTATGACATGGACACTTGGTCGGCCGCCGGTGTTAACGGTTTAGGAGTTCGTCGTCTTTCTTCTCTTGAGCATCATCAATACTTTTCACATGATCATTGGTTAGTTCTTGAACATGCTCTAAGGCACGACGTTCTTCGTCTTCAGAGATGTTCCTATTCTTGAGCATTTTCTTGAGTTGGTCGTTCGCGTCCCGCCGTACTTGGCGTACACCGTTTCGACTTTCCTCGGCAAGTTTGTGGACAACCTTCGACAACTCTTTACGGCGTTCATCGGTTAGGGGCGGAATCGGAATTCGGATCATCTTTCCGTCGTTATTCGGGTTGAGGCCGAGGTTGGCTGCTTGGATAGCTTTTTCAATTGCACCGGTCAAGGAGGGATCAAATGGCTGCACGGCGATAAGCATCGGCTCGGGAACGGACAAGCTGGCCACCTGGTTGAGTGGTGCTGACGCGCCATACGCATCAACGTGCACGCCGTCAAGAATCGTGATCGAGGCACGTCCTGTGCGCACGCCTGAGAGCTCTCGACGGGCGTGCTCGATCAGACTATTCATTCGCTTATCGACTTCAGCATAGAGCTCTTTCAGATTATTGACATCCATCGCGCCTCTTTCCGCAACTAGTTTAGCCCTTCACTAGTGATCCAACCGACTCGCCCATGATGGCACGTTTTAGGTTGCCGGGTTGCTGGATGTTGAAAACGACGATCGGCAGACTGTTATCCATGCAGAGCGAAATAGCAGTAGCATCCATGACCTTTAAGCCCTGCTCGAGGACCTCTATGTAAGAAATTGAATCAAAACGTGTCGCCTCAGGGTCCTTTAGTGGATCAGCGGTGTAAATCCCGTCGACTTTGGTGCCCTTAAGAATG
This sequence comes from Acidobacteriota bacterium, assembly GCA_002720285.1. Lineage (GTDB taxonomy): Bacteria > Acidobacteriota > Vicinamibacteria > Vicinamibacterales > UBA823 > UBA11600. Next base: position 45,581 of record PBHT01000008.1, read on the forward strand.
ACATCGGCACGGATCTCCATTGCACGGAGCGCAGCTGCCGTGTCCGTTGTGAAGTATGGATTACCAGTACCGGCGGCGAAGACGACGACACGCCTTTTCTCTAAATGGCGGATAGCTCGACGACGAATAAATGGCTCGGCGACTGCGCGCATCTCTACGGCGGTAACGACCCTGGTAACCACCTGAATTTGTTCAAGAGCGTCTTGTAGCGCAAGGGCATTAATGACCGTTGCCAGCATGCCCATATAGTCGGCAGTGCCCCGGTCCATTCCACGGGCAGTCGCAGCAAGTCCGCGAAAAATGTTTCCGCCACCAATGACGATGGCCACTTCGACGCCGAGCCGGTGCACCGCGGCAATTTCTTCAGCGATCTGTGTGGTTACGTTCGGATCAATTCCGAAGGACTCAGGTCCAAGGAGGGCTTCTCCAGAAAGCTTGAGGATGACACGCTGGTATGCGGGTGAGGGCATGATCGTGGAGATTATAGATCGCCAACCGCCTGGTAGCGGGTTAGCTTTACTGAAGTCATCGAAGGCGTCAGGCTTGACCCTCGCCGATCTTAAATCTTGCGAAACGTGAGATCGTGACGTTCTCACCCATTTTTGCGATCGCAGTCGCAACAAGCTGGCCAACCGTTGTTTTTGGATCGCGAATTGATGGTTGGTCGATCAATACAATTTCTGAGTAGTAGCTTTCAAGCTTACCCTCTAGGATCTTTTCGACTACATGAGGCGGCTTGCCCTTGTCTTCTAGTTGTGATTGAAAGATTCCTTTTTCTTGTTCAATCGTTTTGGCGGGTACGTCCTCTCTCCGAACATAAAGCGGGTTAGCCGCAGCCACATGCATAGCTAGCTCCTTTACGAGCTGCTGAAAGTCCTCCGTTCTTGCGACGAAATCGGTCTCGCAGTTTACTTCGATGAGGACGCCGATTTTACCGCCTGTGTGGATGTAACTTCCTACAACGCCCTGATCGGTTGAACGGCCAGCGCGCTTAGCGGCCTTAGCGAGTCCACGTTTCCGTAGGATGGTCATCGCTTGTTCGGTGTCACCCTGAGCTTCGGTAAGGGCCGCCTTGCATTCCATAAAGCCCACTCCGGTCTTATCGCGTAGAACCTTAACGTCTGTGGCTGAGATACTCATCGACTTTCTCCAGGTGCTTGGCCCGCATGGCGAGCAATGTACAGAAAAAATGCCGGCGCGTAACTGAGCCGGCTCGATCGAAGCTGGGCGCGCTACCCTTAGGCAGAAGCAGGGGTAGTTGCTTGCTCAGCACTAACCGCTTGACTCGCCGAGTCAGAAGGGGTGGTGTCACCGGCCTCACGTTCCGATTGGGCAGCTTCTCGAAGACCCCGTCCTTCGATAACAGCATCTGCGATCTTGCCCAGAACCAACTTGATAGCTCTCAACGCGTCGTCATTACCAGGAATGACATAATCGACGTCGTCCGGGTCGCAGTTCGTGTCGACGATACCAATGATCGGGATCTTGAGCTTTCTTGCCTCATCGACCGCAATTTTTTCCTTGCGCGTATCAACAACGAATACCGCGTCCGGTAATTTTTTCATCTGGCGGATGCCATCAAGATTTTTATGAAGTTTTCGCTTCTCCTTCTCGAGCCGTGAAATCTCTTTCTTCGATAATGTTTGGTAGCGTCCATCGGTGCTCATTGCTTCCAGATCGCGAAGCCGTCCGATGCTTCGTTGAATCGTCGTGAAGTTAGTTAGCAGGCCACCCAGCCACCTCTGATTAACGAAGAACATTCCGCAGCGTCGTGCTTCTTCGATAACAACATCCTGCGCTTGACGTTTAGTGCCAACGAAAAGAATTGTTCGGCCTTCTGCAGCTAGTGAGGAAACGAACTGCCTTGCCTCATTAAAGAGCTTGGCTGTCTTACTGAGGTCGATGATGTAAATGCCGTTCCGTTCCCCAAAGATATACTCCTTCATCTTTGGGTTCCAGCGCCTCGTCTGATGGCCAAAGTGGACACCAGACTCAAGGAGTTCCTTTAATTCGACTGCACTCAAGCGTTTTCTCCTACGCGGGCTTCCGCCGAATTCAGGTCTTGTCTTGTAATCACAATACTTTTATCGCTTGCTAAATTGGAATCGCTTGCGTGCACCGGCTAGACCATACTTTTTGCGTTCCTTGATTCGGGGGTCGCGAGTCAGAAGGCCAGCTTGCTTGAGATCGGCGCGGAGGCTTGGGTTCGCTTTAACTAAGGCGCGTGCAATTCCTAACCGTAAGGCACCGGCTTGCCCAGAAACGCCGCCACCAGTCGCCGTGGCCAGAACATCATACTGGCCAAGAGTTTCAGTCAGTTGCAGCGGTTGCTGTATTTGCATCCGAAGCACTTCGGTCGGAAAGCTCACATTCAGCGAGCGCCGGTTGACCTGAATGTTACCGGTGCCGGGGCGAAGAAAGATACGAGCAGTGGACGACTTCCGACGTCCGGTGCCGTAGAATTGACTATCTGCCAAGGTTATGCGACCTCAAGGGCGGTAGGTTTCTGTGCGGAGTGTGGGTGGTCTGGGCCAGCGTATACATTTAGCTTACGATACATCGCGCTCCCTAGCTTTGTCTTGGGAAGCATGCCTCGCACTGCCTGTTCAACTAGACGGATTGGTTTCCGCTGACGAACAAGTCTTGCACTTTCTTCTCGAAGACCGCCTTCATAACCGCTGTGCCGTCGATAAAGTTTTTGGTCTTCCTTGCGACCACTCAATTTGACCTGTGCAGCATTGACGACAATGACATGGTCACCAGTATCAATGAAAGTTGTGTACTGCGGACGGTGCTTACCCTGGAGGAGGCGTGCCGCAACAGTTGCGAGCCGTCCAAGGATTTGACCTTCGGCGTCAATCAGATGCCACTTGCGCTCCAAGTTCTTCGATGACGCCACAAACGTTTTCATCAACTACCTCTACAGGAACCACCTCGTAACTGCAAACCCAAATGATACGGTCGATTACAGGTGGTGTCAAGGAATCANCCGCCAACATGAGCGGCAAGAAGTACTGCTGGNATTTGCATTCGACACCGTTTCGACTTCGCTGCAATTCCTATCTNCTGGCTGATGATTTTCTGGAGAGCTTAGCCAGTCGGACAATGGACAGTGTTACTCTGTTTGTTTGTGGTCGAAGGGCCGATAAGGTTCACCAGGTGGTTTAGTTTATGCTCCCAATTTNGTGGTCTGCGCAGGCCAANAGCATTCCGAAAATGTTTGGGTGATGGGTAAGCCAACTTCGAAGGATCTAACGAAGCGTCTTAAACGAGTCTGGGAAAAACTCGCCGATGAACATCTAGATGCGTTTCTTGTTACTCACGTTCCGAATATTCGATATCTCACAAACTTTGAGGGTTCTTCGGCGTCCCTCCTGATCTCTCGCACTGGCTGCAACCTGGTGACCGACGGTCGATATTTAACAGCTGCTCGGGAATTACTTCAATCAAGTCATGGACCGAGTTACATCGAAGTGAGGTCTGTNGCTCATAGCTATGAGAGCACACTTGGTGATCTCCTGGTGTCGTCCAATGCTGAGAGGTTGGGCTTCGAATCAGACCGGATGACTGTTCAAACCCACATCCATCTATCCACTGCACTCGAGCGGGCATTGGGCTCCGGGCGCTCAGTTCCCGAATTGGTGGCCACGTCTCGAGTTGTTGAGAAGGTGAGGGCTGTGAAGGATGACTATGAGCGGTCTACCCTGCGTGAGGCTGGACGGCTTCTCTCAATGGTTGCAGTCGACATAAACCGTATTATCGAACCAGGTCGTCAGGAACGTGATGTAGCAATTGAGATTGATGCCAACCTACGCAATGCCGGTTTCGAGCGGCCAGCATTTGATACCATCGTTGCCTCCGGCCCCAATAGTGCCCTACCACACGCACANCCANGNNNTNGAGTNTTCACTGAGGGTGACATAGTCCNGCTAGACTTCGGNGGGGTCCTCGACGGATACTGTGTTGACCTGAGCCGCGTGGCGACTATTGGGACGCCCAGNAAGGTNGCTCGNCGTCTCCACTCAGCTGTCGCAGCTGCTCAGGANGCGGCGATTGCNNTGGTCNGTCCTGGTGTGTGGGCGAGTGAAGTNGATNGTGCAGCGCGCCGGGTGCTTGAGGAGAGTGGGCTCGGTGAGGCTTTCANCCATGGGACGGGACATGGNCTAGGCTTGGAGATTCACGAGGATCCGAGAATCTCGAAGCGTGATTCGGACCGCNAGCNCGCTATGGCTGAAGGATCCGACGTNCTCTTGGTNCCCGGNATGGTGTTCACTGTTGAACCNGGGGCCTACGAGCCNGGTCAAGGNGGGGTACGTATCGAAGACGACGTTCTTGTGACCGACGAAGGGNATGAGTTACTTACAGACGTTAGACGGGATCTGTGGGTTCAGTCTTGAGTCTTAACCGGCTACGGAAGNAAACATGACCAACAAAGTTGGGCGTAAAGAGTTGCACCTTAAAAATCTTGACGAGATNAAGGAAATCATNGAGCTTGCTCAGGAGCATAACCTCTCAGAGTTCGAAATTGAGAAGGAAGGTGTCCGTCTCCGGATCAAGCGCGAGAGTTCACATGACCAGGGTGCCGTGACCGCTGTTTCGNTNCCAGCACCTGCTCTGGTCGCCGCTCAGTCAGTTGAATCGTCGGTTGGGACTGACGTGGATGGGTCCGCTGATCTGTCAGTAGTTAAGTCACCGATTGTTGGAACCTTTTATCGNGCTCCAGATCCTGNGGCTAAANCGTTCGTTNAGGTCGGCGACAAAGTGGGCAAGGGGCAAGTTTTNTGCATCATTGAAGCGATGAAGTTAATGAACGAGATCAATGCTGAAGANGATGGCGAAATCACCGAGATTTTTGTTGAAAACGGTCAGNCCGTTCAGTACGGTGACCAGCTGTTNTCCATGCGCGTCCGTCCAAGGGTCAGTTGAAACCGGACAAGATTTGTCCTCATTCTTAATTTTCAAGCTTAATGTTCAAGAAGATCCTGATTGCCAATCGTGGTGAAATCGCACTTCGTGTCATCCACGCCTGTCGTGAGCTAGGTATCAAGACGGTAGCGGTTTACTCCGACGCGGATGAGCACTCCGTCCATGTCNGTTTTGCTGATGAGTCAGTCTGTATCGGNCCTGCCAGAAGCATCGATAGCTATTTGAGCGTGCCAGCAGTGATCAGCGCGGCTGAGATCACTGGCGTTGATGCGTTGCATCCCGGATATGGCTTTCTGTCGGAAAGTGCGTTTCTCGCCGAAGCCTGTGAGTCCTGTCGTATCAAATTCATTGGTCCCGATCAGACNGTGATGCGTCTGATGGGTGATAAGGCGAGGGCGCGCCGAGCGATGAAGAAAGCTGGTGTGAAGGTCCTCCCTGGTAGTGACGGGCCGGTCGAAGGGTTAGAGAAGGCCCAGGTTCTCGGCAAGAAACTTGGATTTCCGCTCATNATTAAGGCGACNGCTGGTGGTGGTGGGAGAGGGCTACGGGTGGTACGNTCATTCCCGGAATTNGAAGTGGCTTTCCAGACGGCTCAACACGAAGCTGAAGTGGCGTTTGGGTTCCGNGATGTATATATCGAGAAATTCGTTGAAGCACCTCGACACATTGAAGTACAGGTGCTCGCCGATCAACACGGTCATGTCATTCACCTCGGAGAACGTGAGTGTTCGATTCAACGTCGTCACCAGAAGATTCTCGAGGAAGCTCCGTCGATGGCTCTTACCAACCGGTTGCGCAAGAAGTTGGGAAAAANGGTTGTGNATGCTGCTAAGGCCGTGCAGTATCAAAANGCTGGAACCTTTGAGTTTCTTTTGGANNGCAAGNGTAANTTNTACTTCATAGAAGCGAATGCTCGGCTGCAGGTCGAACATCCTGTGACGGAAATGATTACAGGCATCGATATTGTCAAGGAGCAGATTCGGATCGCCGCTGGTGAAAAGTTNGGCTTCCAGCAGAGGGGGGTGAACTTNAACGGCCACTCGATCGAATGCCGAATCAATGCCGAGGACCCCGANACCTTCGTGCCATCGCCAGGCGTCATCGAGACNTTTAGTTTCTTAGGTGGCCCGGGNATTAGACTCGATACTTACGCGCATGCTGGCTGCACGGTGTCCCCNTTTTACGATTCGCTTGTGGCGAAGGTCGTCGCGCACGGGCGCGATCGCAGCGAGGCAATTGCCCGTCTAAGGCGNGCACTTGATATGACAGTNATCGAAGGGATTAAGACGAANATCCCTCTCCATCAAGCTATTCTAAAGGACCCTGGATTCGTGNCGGCGGAGTTCGATACGACCTTTCTGGAGCGGTTCCAGGCAAATCGACCACGTAAAGGTTTGGCNAAGGCTGTCTAGTNCTATNGNAGGCGTATCTGTCNCGTTACNAANCCTGAGTCCTAAGCGTGTCCNTGCCGCTGNCCCCACTTTACGCAATNNTTGATGCTGATGTGTCATCCCGCNATGGCTGGGAGGTCACNNNGCTTGCNGAGGCNGTGATGCGTGGCGGGGCGCGGCTTGTGCAGCTGCGGGCCAAGTCAGTATCGAGNAAGACCTTTATNGTCTGGGCTGACACCATCGTCAACCTAGGCATTCGATANGGAGCNANNATTATTTTGAANGATCGTGCNGATCTTGTCAGGCTNTCCGGTGCTCGCGGCCTCCACCTTGGTCAAGAGGACTTGCCGNTGGATGCCGCNCGGCAGATCNTAGGACCNGAAGCTTTGATAGGCCTCTCGACCCACANCCTACGACAACTCNATGTCGCNNTGTCCGGNCCGATNTCCTACGTGGCTGTTGGCCCAGTCTTTGAGACGCAGAGTAAGACGGCTCCCGATGCGGTTGTGGGNCTAGAGTTTGTNNCGCAAGCTGCCGAACGTGTCGAGGGCGTACCGCTTATTGGTATTGGCGGTATTACCTTGGAGCGTGCACGTAGTGTTATCCGCGCTGGTGCAACGTCGGTTGCGGTGATTTCCGACCTGCTGACCGGGGGTAATCCGGAACGCCGAACAGCTGAATTTCTCGACGCTCTCACTGATTGAGTAAGAGTTCCTGTCCTAACTGCTTGTGTTAGTACCCTCGAAGTATTCTTGAGTCAACTTCTTAACGGTTCCAACCAGGAAGATCAGGCCTATCAGATTCGGAAACGCCATAAATCCATTTAACAGCGTGCCGATAGCCCAGACCATAGGCACTGAAATGACCGAACCGACCATGACGAGCGCTGTGAACAGCACTCGATAGAACAAGATTTTTTCTGAGCCGAATAGGAACTCGAAGCATTTTTCACCGTAGTAGCACCAGCCGATGAGCGTCGAAAAGCCAAAGAGGAAGGAGCACACCGCGAGAATCAGAGAGGCAAACGGAATACTGGTGCTCAGGGCGGCAGCGGTTAGATCGCCACTTGCCTGTTGGTAGCTTGGGTCTGTCCACAGGCCTGAGGAGAGAATGATGAATGCGGTCATCGAGCACACAACGATTGTGTCGACGAAGACTTCAAAGATACCAACCAAGCCCTGCTCAGAGGGATGTTTTACATTGGCAATCCCGTGCGCGATCGGTGCGCTACCGAGCCCAGCTTCATTCGAGAGTACGCCACGGCTAATTCCAGCCGCCAAGGATTGAGCAACTGAGGCGCCGACGAAGCCTCCGACCGCGGCCGAGGGTGAAAAAGCCCGGGAGATGATTAATCCAAACATTGCCGGCAGTTCGGTCACGTTCATCAGGATATAGATCGTTGCCATTGCGAGATAGACAACGATCATCGACGGCACCAGCTTTTCCGCAACGGCAGCAATTCGCTTGATGCCGCCGATTAACACGAGTCCGACGGCGGCCGTGATCAGTATGCCGGGAAACCAGAGGGGTACGTCGAGGTTGAAAATTGTTCGCGCCGCTTCCACGAACGTTCGTGCGACGGTGTTCGACTGGGCCATGTTGCCTGTGCCAAGTAAGCAAGCTACGGCGCCGAAGAACGCGAAGGCATACGCTAGCGGTTTCGCAAGCCACCCGTAAGGGATTCCACCGGTAATGTAGTACATCGGACCCGCCGCCAATTCGCCTGTCTCGCGGGTTACCCGGAAGTGGACGCCTAGAACTGCCTCAGCGTACTTCGTGGCCATGCCGACCGCTGCACAGACCCACATCCAAAAGATAGCACCCGGTCCACCGATGATTATGGCGGTGGCTACGCCACCGATGTTGCCATTACCGACGGTTGAGGCGAGAGCTGTTGATAGAGCCTGAAACGGAGTGATGGTCCCGTCTTGGGCGGTATTCTTCTTAAAGGCGCCGGCGAATACCATGCGGAAGGCTGCTGGGAAACGGCGAATCTGCACCAACCCTGTTGTGATGGTAATGAGTCCACCCGTGGCCAGTAGAATTAGGGGAACCGCATACCACTCGTACACAGAGCTTTCGATGGCTTGGATTTGCTGCGTCAGTTCTTCCATCCGTGGCTCCTTAAAGTCGAGATTAACGTTGGCGAATAATATCAGGCGATTAAGCTTTGTAAAGTGCCGAAGATGATAAGAAAAATGGCCACTGGGCAAGCGTAGCGGATGAGTAGGCCCCAGAACTGACGCCCTGGAAACCACGCCTGTTCAGCCAAAAGCTCCTCGAGTGCATTGTCAATGCGCCAGACGTACCCAACAAATACAGCGGTCAGTAGTCCTCCAATCGGCAAGGCAAAATCGTTCCAGACCGTGATCATTAGTGTTAGGAAGTCGAGGCCGATAATTGGAAGACTCGTGAAAAAATTATTAGCGCCACTGGCTAGAACTGACGGAATGGATAGAGCAAAAGTCGCCATCATCACAACGAGCACCGCTCGAGGGCGGCCCCAACTGTGTGCGTCAATGAAATGAGCTACAGGAACCTCGAGGAGCGAAATCGCTGAAGTAAGAGCAGCCAAGGTCAACAAGATGAAGAAAGCGGCTCCAAAAAACTGGCCTCCA
>PBHT01000009.1 GCA_002720285.1 Acidobacteriota bacterium
CGGATCATTATTACAGTGAAAACTCTACGGCAAACGACGTAAAGGAAAAGGGACCTTTAGTGGGCCATCCGCTCACTGGCCCTGTTCATATAAGCGGGGCTAAACCAGGCGATACCTTAGCCGTCGAAATCCTTGAGGTGCGTCCTAGTCTAGGATTTGGCTGGACGGCAATACGACCCGGTCGTGGCCTGCTCCCTAAGGAAGAATTCCCGAACCACTATCTCCAAATATGGGACCTGTTGGACCAAACATTGGCCCGAATGAAACAGCGAACAGATATCGCGGTCGCCATCATGCCTTTTCCTGGAATTTTAGGCACCGCCTTGAAAGACTCTGGACCACACAGCACTATCCCACCGCGCGAGAACGGTGGAAACATGGACATTAAATATCTGTGCGCCGGCAGCACTGTGTACCTACCCGTGTTCGTCGAAGGTGGCTTGTTCTGTGTAGGTGATGCCCATGCCGCCCAAGGTGATGGTGAAGTGTGCATCACCGCCATTGAAATGGCAGCCAAGATCACATTACGTTTTAAATTGCTGGACTCCCACCACATTTCGGAACCACAGTTAAGAGTCCATGGTTCGGTCAACAACGCAACTACCAACAGTGAGTTGTTTGCGACCACGGCGCATGGTCCAGATCTCTATGAATGTTCACAAAGAGCTGTGCGTTACATGATCGATTACCTTGTAAGTGAAAAAGGGTTAAGTCGAGAAGAAGCTTATGTGTTGTGTTCGGTTTGTGTCGACCTGAAGATCAATGAAGTCGTCAGCCCACCAAACTGGCTGGTATCAGCCTTTCTGCCAGAATACGTATTCGTGGATTAACCGAATGTGGCGTTCCTGACAGTCTAGGTCACCACCTTATGCATAATTTCGATTTCAAGAAACCGTCTTCTGTAACCGAACTGACAGCCATGATGACCAGCTACGGGCGCGATGCGCGATTGCTCGCAGGTGGCACAGACCTCATTGTGGGTATGCGGTCAGGTAATTTGCGTCCGGCAGTCGTTATTGACGCTAAGAAGATTCCCACAATGGTCGAGATACAACTCGAGAAGGATGGACTCACCCTTGGTGCCGCAACCTCCTGTCGACGTATTTGGGAGAACCGCCAGGTCGCGGATATTTACCCTGCTCTCATTGACTCAGCAAGCCTGATCGGCGGCACATCCATTCAGGGACGTGCCTCAATTGGCGGTAATTTGTGTAACGCATCACCAAGTGCCGACAGCGTCCCTACGCTTATCGTAATGCGAGCTGTTGCTACAATCGTGAGCTCACGAGGCACACGAACACTTCCAGTGAAAGATTTTTGTCTAGGTCCTCGTAAAAATGTGCTTGCAGACGATGAACTGCTTCTACAATTACACTTCCCTCCTCCACCTAAACACAGTGGCGGAGCCTTCAACCGTTTCATTCCGCGTAATGAGATGGATATAGCGGTAGTCAATGCCGCTGCCGAAGTTGAATTAGACTCCAGTCATACCAGATTCGTCGACGTGAGAATTGCCATTGGTGCTGTAGCCCCTACGCCGCTCTTCGTGAGCGAAGCTGGTAATGCCATTAAAAATAAGCCTGTCAATCGGAAGACGATCGACCATGCTGGAGATGTTGCCATGGCTTGCGCGAAACCCATTAGTGACCTGCGCGGCACAGCGGACCAGCGCAGAGACTTGACGCGAATTATGACAATACGTGCCCTTGAAAGGGCTGTACGCAGGGCTGGTGGGACGGTTACTGATGACTGACTACACCACACGGATTACCACTGTCATTAATGGTCAAGAAGAAACATTCTTCTGTGAACCTCGAGAAAGCTTGCTTGAAATATTGCGAGATAGGTTGCAATTAACTGGCACCAAAGAAGGCTGTAATGACGGTAACTGTGGCGCTTGCACAGTCATTCTGGATGGTGTGTCCGTCAATTCATGCTGCGTGCTTGGAGTTGAAGCAGAAAATGCATCCATCGAAACCATTGAAGGTCTTGCTGATGGAGACATGCTCCATCCTCTACAGCAGGCGTTCATCCGAGAAACCGCCTTGCAATGCGGCTACTGCACGCCAGGGCTCCTCATGGCAGCCAAAGACTTACTGGCACACGAACCTCTTCCATCGAACGAAAGAATTCGACTTTGGTTGGCCAACAATCTGTGTCGATGCACTGGATATACCAGGATTATTAAAGCTGTTGCTCAAGCTGCGAAAGAGCTCCACCAGAAGCCATGAAACACGCTGAGGGTCAGGTTGATTTCAAGGTGATTGGTACGACACCCGAACGACCTGATGGCATCGAAAAAGTCACCGGTCGTGCACGTTTTGCTGATGACATCCATTTACCAAGAATGTTATTTGGCAAGATTTTGCGAAGCCCTCATGCCCACGCCATCATTAAAGATATTGATACTAGTAAAGCGCGCGCCTTGCCAGGCGTTCACGGTGTCTTGACCGGTGGAGACTTTCCACAACTTGAATCCACGGTCATTCCTCATGGTGGTGCCAGTACAATCGACATCAGAGACCTTGCTGAAAACTGTATCGCGCGTGACAAGACTCTCTATGATGGTCATGCAGTGGCAGCAGCTGTCGCCGACAACTACCACATTGCGGAACAGGCCCTGGAACTGATTGAGGTCGATTACGAAATACTCGAACCAGTACTAGAAATTGAAGACGCTCTGAAAGATGATGCGCCTGTTCTGCATGAAACGTTTTCGCCGGGTCGCTTCATACTGCAAACCGAAAAATCCCACAGCAATGCCGGCAGCTTTAAACTCAAGCTCGGGGATGCTGACCGTGCATTTCAAAACGCGGACCACGTTCTAGAAGAAAACTTTCAGACTCGCTGTTTACATCAGGGATATATCGAGCCTCACTCGGTCACCGTAGAATGGAGTCACAACGACATCATGAGTGTCTGGACCAGCACTCAGGGACATTTTGCCATTCGTGAACAGTTGGCGTTTATCTTGGGACATCCCTTGAACAAAGTGAAAGTGACCCCGATGGAAATCGGCGGCGGCTTTGGAGGCAAGGACCAAGTCTACATTGAACCCATTGCTGCGATGTTTGCTAAAAAAACCGGACGGCCGGTCAAAATAGCGATGTCTCGTGCTGACATGTTACGTGGCACGGGTCCGAGCCCAGGTGCAGACATTCGGGTCAAGCTTGCTGCCAAGAAGGATGGAACTTTGCTCGGAGCGGACCTCACTCTCGCCTATGAAGCGGGTGCCTATCCAGGTGGACCTGTTACCTCCGCCGCGCTGCAAGCCACAGCCCGATACAACATACCAGACCAACAAATACTGGGCCATGATGTGCTTCTGAATAAACCAAAAATGAAACAGTACCGAGCACCAGGTGGTCTGCCGGTTAACTTTGCGATGGAATCAATGCTAGATATTCTGGCGCGTAAACTGGAACTTGACCCACTGGAATTACGACTCACAAATGCCATGGTGACGGGCGACCGCATGATCACGGGAATCCCTTGCCAGAAAATTGGCGGAAAAGAATTACTAAAAGCCGTCCAAACACATCCACACTTTACCTCGCCTCTTACAGGTAGGAATCCTGGACGGGGTCTCGCGTACGCAATGTGGTTTGGCGCTGGCATGACGTCTAGTGCCGTGCTTACGGCTAACCCTGATGGTAGCGTCAAGCTTTCCGTCGGCACTCCGGATCTTAGCGGCACACGAATGACACTGGCCATGCAAGCGGCGGAGACCCTTGGCATACCGGTATCTTCTATCTCCGTGTCCATACCTGATACCGACTCCATCGCATTTTCTTTTATGGCTGTTGGTAGCCGAACCACACACTCTACTGGTCTTGCCGTCTACGAGGCGGCCCAGCAATTACTGAGGCAGATGACGGAACGAGCAGCTCTCTACTGGGATGTTGATGAAACTGACGTGACATTCTCTGACGGAGTGTTTAACCATCAGAAAGATTCCACCTTAACGCTTACATTCACAGAGATGGCTCATCTACTCGAAAAGCTTGGTGGACCCATCACCGTGCAATCCAGTGTGACACCAAAATCCAATGGGGCGCAGTTGACTGCCCACCTCGTCGATATCGATGTGGATACTGAGACTGGAAAAATTGAAATACAACGCTACACGGCTTTTCAGGACGTCGGCAAGGCCATTCATCCAGATTATGTGTCTGGCCAAATGCAAGGCGGTGTAGCCCAAGGAGTTGGCTGGGCTTTAAGTGAAGCCTACCAGTACGATGAAGCAGGACACCTCTTGAACACTACGCTCTTGGATTACCGAATGCCCACGTCCCTAGACCTGCCGGACATCGAGACCGTAATATTAGAGACGCCCAACCCGAACCATCCTTTTGGTGTTCGCGGTGTCGGAGAATCTTCCATCATGCCACCAGCTGGTGCTCTTGCAAACGCTCTGTATGACGCCGTCGGAATCCGAATGACAGCCTTACCCATGACGCCCGGGGCCGTCTTGCAAAAGTTAAAGAAGAAACAGCGCGGATCATGAATCGGATCTGGATACCAGCTCACCTACAGCATTTCACCAATGGCAGCGAACGAGTTGAAATCTCAGGCTCCAACATCCGCCAGGTAATTCGAGCATTAGACAATAAATACCCTGGCCTCGGGGAGCAGTTACGTGAAGGAGATATGCTCACCCCTGGAATGACCGTTGCCATCAACGGTTCGGTTGACCATCTTGGTCTTTACGCCACTCTTGACGAAGACAGTGAAATACACTTTATTCCCGCCATTGAAGGCGGGTAGAGGCGGAGCTGTAATCCTTAAGCAAAGTAATCAGAGAGATTCAGCGTGTCTTCCCCTGGAGTGCTGGTCCGTCGGAACTCATCGAGCCTGCCATAGGGTGCAGTAGCATCAATCCCGATTCGCCCCCTGTGCAGGTTGTCCTCAGGGTATTCATATCCCCCCGGTATGTTGTCAATCAACATGGTGCGCTTATCGACCGGGCCACGCGCCAAAAAGGCCCACCACACATCGTTGAGATTATTAATGTCGATATCACTGTCTACCACCATGCAGGCAAAATTGTAATGAGGATTTGTCGCGAACACCTTAAGCATGACGTGCTGCGGATGGCCTTCATACTGTTTGTCGATCTTCACAATGGTGCAGTACAGCGTGGTGTTACAGGCAACATCAATGATCCCTGGAAGCTCTCCAATTAGGTTCCGGTATACCCGAGTTGCATAAGTCGCGTAGATCGCCGTGAGGTCATCTCTTGAACCGCATAATAATCCCTGAAAATATGACCCTGTGCGCCAACTGACTGCCGCAATATCAGCGACATAACCTCTGTTCTCTTTACAGTAATAACCCATGAACTCGCCAAATGGGGCTTCCGGTCGGCGCTCGTCAGGACGGATCCGTGCTTCGATAACGATTCCGGTGTCCGCTGGAATCAATAAATCCAGCTCTTCACACTGACGCATCGGTAAAGCGCCCCCATTCAGCTGAGCCGCAATTTTCAGTTCATCCTGGTCAAGAGAGATCGAGGTGCATGCCGCCATGAATACGGCCGGCGAGACACCGATTAACCAAGCCATTTCCAATGGTTTATTCATGGCTGCTGCTTTCGCGTGATACTTGGCAAGATCCTGCACCACATCTATGCAACAACGCATTTCCTTATCATCAATCATCATCGCCCGACTAAAAGCTAGATTGGGCACGCCAGTTTCAGGGTCCTTAGCAATTGCAACACCGGCAGTGATATAAGGTCCCGCGTCCTTCTCGCGCCAGACTATTTGCGGCAAATCTGAAAGTTGGCCCTTCTGAAGTTCCCCGGACATATCCACAACTGTCGGATAATCATCACCCAGTAACATCGCGTCGTTAATCGTTTCGGCCCAGTGTTCACAAAACCCTCTCTCACCGGCACCAACCATTTCTTTCAGGCGCGACCTACTACCGTAAAGATTGCATACCACCGGAAACTCGGTTCCCTGGACCCGCTTAAACAAAATGGGAAGCGCACTTTCCTTTTGAGATCTAGCAACAACTGCTGCTAGCTCGTGTTTAGGGTTGACCTCACGGTCAACGATGCGCATTTCATTGCGGTCTAACAGTTTGGATATATATTCCTGCATATCTCAGCCTTACCCATCCAAGGATAATTCACACATCCAAAATTCTACCATTTGCAGTCCATTAATTGAGTTCAGAACATGACCTAGATGCAGGGCCCTTGTACGCCAAGTATCGATAAAACATTAACAATCAATAAAACACAAACATTAGCCCACAAAAATAAGATACCTTGTTGACTATTAATAATAGAGACCTGCAGCGAAACACATAATCTGGGTGCAGTAAGCATGGTTCTTATAAATTTTTTCTTGAGAAGACCAAGGATATGACAAATACCGGATTTTTCGTAAGAGAGTTCCCTCTAGTACTAGCTGTGATTACCTGGATTTGTTTAGTCCTAGCAATCTGGTTTTTCTTAGACCACAAGAAGTCATCCTGGATTTTTTCAGATCAATCAGGGAATAATCTCCGTCAAACTGTCGCGTATAAACGAGGAGGTCTCCTGCTACTACTGATGAGTGCAGCAGGATTTACCCCTTCCCTTTACATCATTCTGACTACAGGTGTTGTATGGTCGGTCAATCAACAAAAACCCCACATAGACGTTGACGGACCTCTCTGGGTTCATATCGTCTTAACCTCAATTTTTCTATGCCTAATCGGCATCCAACTACTGACTGGCGACAAAAAATCAAGACTTAAGACCCATCGCATCAATGGCAGGATCGTCGCCTTTACCGCTCTTGTCGGTACCGCACTCGCTGGTGGCTGGGTTTGGACCTTTATTCATGATTTTAGCGAAGGAGTGAACGGGCCCTTCTTTCAGGCAGGTATTTACACCTGGATTATGGGTTTTGGGGTCGCTATTAATACGATTCTAGCCGTGGTATATGCCAGGCGGAAAAATTTTCTTCTGCATAAAGACCATGCCTTGATGATACTTTTCTGGACTTTTGATCCAGCTATCCATCGCCTGTGGATGTGGCTCATGCGTGTCGCATGTTGGGATTGCTGGGAACCTCAATACACCGCAGGCCTTGGTACAGTCTTCGCAAAATTACCAGCCAACCTGTTTCTAGTGGCGTGGGCTCTAATTATGTGTGCCTACGCTGGACGTTTAAATAAAATTATCGTGGCTAATGTAGCAGTGCAATATTTGTTCTGGGTGAGAGGAACCTATCGGGTCGTTGTCGTCTCGATGGGAACGGTTTATGCGGCTTCAATCGCAGGCATTTCCTTAGCCCTTGGATTGGCCCTCTTGATCACAGGACAACACGCGTCAAAAAAGATTGCTTCACGCTTCGCCAGCGAAGACTAAGGTTCAGTAATCAGGTCCCCAAGATGACCAGGCTTGTAAGGAAAGGGCGGGACATCGGCTGGCTCATCCACGACACCATTCTCTTCCGAGAACCTCTCATACGCTTCGATAAGTGTCGTTAACAACTCAGGCTCATCGTACGCGAGGTCTTGCTGTTCGCCAGGATCCAGATTTAAGTTGTATAGACGCCAAACGCTTTCATCCCACGGTTGGCGTAACTGAACAGCTTTCCACGGACCCATAAAAACAACTTTGTGTCCGTAGATTTCAAACGCAACCGGATCGTCGTCGCCGTATGGAACATTCAGACTATCGCTCATGTAAGGTAGTAGCGAACGTCCTCGCATTGGGTAGATTTCTCGATCGCGGTATTGCGTCCCAGGGTGTTCCACATTAGCAACGTCCAAGAACATCGGCGTAATATCGACCACACTAGCAAATGAATCAAGATCATCACCCGGCGTTAAAACCCCTGGAAAACGAGCAATCATCGGAGCATGCATCCCACCTTCCGATGGTAAGAATTTGTAGTGACGATGATGCACTGAACCAACCTGAGCCCAGCCAAGACCGTAGAAGACGTACGACTTGTCTGTTCCCATGTCCTCAAAACTGGTATTGAGACCTAATTCTGATCGGCGGGCGACGTACATGGGTCGTTGACTTCTATCATAGGGGTCGGTGCCATTGTCTGACATAAACACGACCAGTGTATTCTCGGACTCACCGAGTGTCTCTAGCAGGTCAAGAATGCGACCGACGTTGGTGTCAAGATTGTCGACCATCGCCGCATGTATTGCCATCTTCTTGGTCTCAATCTGACGTTCCTTGTCTGTCAGACCACTCCAATCCGGAACCTCTTCTATTCTTGGTGGTAACCCCATATCGGCGGGCACCAAACCCATCTCCTTCAGGCGTTCGAAGCGTCCCTGCCGTGTCACATCCCAACCGTCCACATAACGATTCAAGTACTTCTCAATCAATGCCGTCGGTGCCTGAAGCGGCCAATGCGGTGCAGTAAACAGGAGCGCTCCAAAGAATGGACGCCCATCCCCGTGATTACTTTCAATCGCCTCAATTAATTTGTCAGTAAATAGATCGCTTGAATATCCATCTCCATTGATTTTATTGCCATCCTCAATGTAACGGCCATTAAAGTGATTCACGTTTCCAACCAACGAGGCGTATGTACGCTCAAAGCCACGCTGAGAGGGATACTTGTCGGGAGTCAAACCTAAGTGCCACTTCCCAGTCAGGTAGGTATGGTAGCCTGCGTCCTTGAGTAACTGGGCACCCGTGACAACCCTGTCATTCAGGTAACCCTCATACCCTGGCACTCCATCGTGATGCGGCAAGAGATCTTCAGCCATCGTTCCCAAACCATTAAGGTGATTATCCACACCGGTCATGAGCAGCGCCCGTGTTGGCGAACAGGAGACCTGCGTGTAAAACCTAGTAAAACGCGCCCCGTCCCGGGCGAGTGCGTCAAGCTCTGGGGTATCAATCTCACTGCCAAAAGCACCGATGTCTCCATACCCTAAATCGTCAGCAACGATCAAAAGGATGTTTGGACGGGTCGATTGGGTCGTGGTTGTATTGGATGGCTCTTCTTCGACATTTTCGTTCCCTGTCGAACAGGCGCCGAAGAATACGAGGCCGAGGCAAACAGTCCATCGCAATAACTGCATGCGGTCACACATGACATTACTCTCCTACAGGCAAACACCTACTTGGCAGTTACCATCTCTAACTGGCAGCCATCATAGTGACGATGGCTAATGGAATCAAATACCTGGCATGGAAGTAAAGGAGGGTAGTAATGCGACTCTCCTTCCAGTTTAATTCATCCAAAGCGATTGTTTTATCCAACCTGTATGCAAAGAAAACAACTACCAGCAGCGCGCCCAACGGGAAGAACACCTCAAGATTGGCAAACATCACCAGATCGAAAAGAGTGCTCGTTTCAAATCCATTAATGAATTCCAGCGGATGAAATTCACTCAATAGGTTAAATGAGAATGACACCAGCATTGTTGCTAGCCAGAGAAAACCGGCTAGCAGTACAATCGCCTTCCTACGAGCCACTTGAAGGCGCTCTGTAATCCACGTGAGCGGTATCTCAAAAATAGCGATGGCAGAAGTCAGANCAGCCATCGACAACATCGCCATAAATAGCGTGTAGAGAAAAGCACCNAACGGCACTTCGGAAAAGGCNAGAGGCATNGTAATAAAAACTAACTCNTCGCCAAGTGCAGGCGAGATGCCTCTAGCAAACACAATTGGAAACACGGCAAATCCGGCCAAGGCTGCNACGCTGGTGTCNGCAAGAGCGATGCCCAGTCCCGAGGAGGCGAGAGANGTCTGATTCTTTTTGAGGTAGCTGCCAAACACGATCCCAGCGCTTCCACCCACACCCATCGTAAAGAATGCTTGACCCAAGGCCACCAGAAACACNTCGGAAGTGATACCCGAAGTGCTGGGCCTAAACAGAAAGTTCAGNGTTGCAGTGAAATTACCNACACTGCAGGAAATNACGACAAGTGCCANAAGTAACACGAATAGGGNGGGCATCATGATCTTCATAGCTCTTTCCAGTCCACCCTTGACACCCCTAAGAAGCATGCCTGCGACAAACACGATGCAGAGAGTTTGCCAAAAGATAACCAGNAGCGGATTCGACAACAGACTGTAATAACTGGAAGANACGGTGTCGCTTGAATCGGTAATCAAAGAACCGTTAAGCAGTTTGGGCACNTAGGCCAATACCCAACCAGCCACCACAAAATAGAAAGAGAGCGTCAGGACGTTGTTCAACACTCCTACCAAGCCAATAATTTTCCATTTTGATGAAACTCCAGATTCTCTGGCAACGTTAATGACGCTATCAACCGGATTAGCCTGGCCACGGCGACCAATGATGAGNTCCATGATCAAAATAGGCATGGAGACAGAAAAAACAGTNACTAAGTAGATAAAGAGGAAGCCAGCACCACCATTGGTGCCCATTATGTAAGGAAATCGCCAGATATTGCCGAGACCAACAGCCATTCCAATGGCCGTCAGCATAAAGGCTGACCTNGAGGAAAAACTCTCTCGATTGGACATACCGCTTATCCGCTACACCTCAAACCCACGATTATGAACTAATCTTGTCATCGAGCAGATCACGTTCGACTAGAGTCTGATCTCGATCAGCGGGATCGCCATAGCCATTACCACCTCCACTATAGACAGTGAAGGTTTCACCGTGTTGAAGCTTTTGCATTACTTTACAAAACCCCGGGATGACTTCCNTATCGGTTCCTTCATTAATGACTAAACGAGTCATGGCGCCTCTGCCCCCGCCCTCAGTGCCGTCTGGCTTCTGCTTGATCCAATCACTATTAGCNGTCAAGGTNGAGGTGTGACCTTCAACACGATACTTCCGTTTNATCCCGAGGCCACCGCGATGTTTNCCAACACCACCTGTGTCCCGNCGCAGGCTATATTCCTCAATCGTGAGCGGATAGTACATCTCCACAACTTCAACCGGCGTATTCATCGTGTTGGTACCCATGACATGCACACCATCCATCCCATCAGCTAATGCCCGCGCTCCATCACCGCCGCCAATAGTCTCATAGTAGGTGTACACCTTTCCGGTTCTTGGATCAGTGCCACCAAATACCGTGTTATTCATGCACCCGTGTGAATGGGCCTTCACGATAGAGGGATCAGCCTGTAACACGGCTCCCACCAAAGTCTCTGCNATNCGTTGCCACGTCTCGTTTCCAGCACCAATAGCCGCTGTGGGATCAGGACTAATGATAGTACCTTCCGGGCAATACACTTCAATTGGNCGATAGCAGCCNGAATTTACTGGAATTGTTGGGTCAGCCACTGCCTTGACNACAAAATAGGCTGCNGACACGCAATTAGCGAGAATGCAATTCACGCCAGATGCTCTCTGTTTGTCTGTCCCGCTGTAGTCAACCTTGACTGAGTCATCCTTGACCGTCACGGTGACCGCAATCTTGATCCGCTCATCATCCATACCATCATCATCAATAAACANTTCCGAATAGTACTNTCCGTCNGGAAATCTCTCTCTAATTTTGGCCCGCATCAACCGCTCGGAATAATCCAGAATGCCCTCGGTATAGGTCTTCCAGTAAGACAACCCAGATTTTTGAATCACTTCTTGCACTCGACGCTGTCCGAGTTGTGCGGCCGCAATCTGGGCATTCAGATCACCCTCTCGCTCGGTGGGCGTACGAACGTTGTACATAAGGATGTCCATCACCGGCTTATTNAGAACACCCTTGCTATACAGCTTTAACGGCGGAAGAATGAGACCCTCCTGCCATATTTCAGTTGATTTGGACGGCATACTGCCNGGCACCATGCCACCNACATCCGCATGGTGAGCCAAATTCGCTGAAAGACCAACTAGTTCACCATCGTGATAAATCGGTACTACAATNCGAATATCTGGTAAGTGCGAACCGCCTTCCGGCGTGTTGAACATAAACACGTCGCCCTCATTCAGCGTATTAGGTGGAAAGTGCTTGAGCAGATAAGGTATGCCGACCGTTAGCATNCCTAAATGACCAGGAATATGTTCAGCTTGGGCAATAATTTGTCCTGTCGTGTCAGCCAATACACACGAACAGTCCTCACGCTCACGAATGTTTGGGGAATACGAAGTTCTCCTGAGAATCGCTCCCATCTCGTGGACGATTGAAATCAAGTGGTTACTCAAAACCTCTACTTCTACTTGATCGATTTGGGGCATCTCTTAACTCCCGATGGAAATGATGATGTTGCCATAGCTGTCAATGCTGGCGTTATTATCCGGCAGCACAACGGCTGTCGTGTCATAGCTCTCGATGATGGCCGGCCCGGTAATCTGGTTTCCAGAGAGCAGCTGAGTACGGTCATAGATACTGGTGTCATGAAAATCACCATAGTGCTTGAAATACACAGGNCGAGTNGCCTTAATCGCATGGGTGCTATCCGCCGTAGAAAGCTTGTTCGCCACAGGCGTCCCTTTTGGCACAAACGAAATAGCGGAAATNCGAAGGTTCACAATTTCAAGCACTCGTTCGGGGTCNCTCCACCAGTAGAGACGCTTGTGAGTCGNATTAAACAGCTTTTTAATTTCTTTAAACGACAGATTCTGAATCTCCCCAGGGATGGGTATCGTGATCTCATAAGCTTGACCCGAATANCGTAAATCGAGGCTATACAAGAAATGGGTCTTATCGACATTAACTCCATCGTTCCTGAAGTCCTCAATCGCNTGCCCTTTCATTTCTTCAACTTGCTTTACGAGTTCATCTTTGTCAGTTTCATCGAGAAGGGAAATTCGGGTTATGCTGTAGTCATTCTTGTGATCGGTTACCAATAAACCTTTTGCTGATAGTAAACCCGCCTCTTCNGGCACGACCACTGTNCCAATTCCCAGTTCCGTCGCCACGTCTGCCGTAAACAGCGCTCCCCCACCCCCAAACGCCACTAACGCAAACTCTCGCGGATCTAGTCCTTTTTCAATAGACGAGACCCTGACAGCCCTCACCATATTTGCNAGNCTCACATCAAAAATTCCCNGGCAAGCCTGTGCCAGAGTTTTATTCATTGGCTTGGCGATCTGCTTCTCTATTTCACGTTCNGCAGCCGCCTTATCAACNTTCATCTCTCCACCCAAAAAGAATTCTGGATTCAAGCGACCCATGCACAAGTTCGCATCGGTAATCGTCGGAGTCTTACCTCCCGCGTCATAACAAATTGGGCCTGGTNCTGCACCGGCACTNTCAGGACCAACATGCAAACCACCTGCCACATCCAAATAGGCTAGGCTGCCACCACCAGCGCCAATAGTATTGATATCGATAATCGGCAAGGCAAACGGATAGCCTCCAATCCGCCCTTCTGAAGTGACCCGAGGTTTACCACCGGTTACGATACTAATGTCAGTGCTCGTACCGCCGATATCAAATCCAATGAGNTTTTCGTATCCTGCCATGCCACCAAANAAAGCAATCGCGATNGCNCCGGCAGCTGGGCCGGACAG
The DNA here is from genome assembly GCA_002720285.1 of Acidobacteriota bacterium. Classification (GTDB taxonomy): domain Bacteria; phylum Acidobacteriota; class Vicinamibacteria; order Vicinamibacterales; family UBA823; genus UBA11600. Next base: position 13,419 of record PBHT01000009.1, read on the forward strand.
CACGGTTTCCACCGCTCGACTGCTGACCTGAGTTGACGGCATCAGACCACCAGAGGATTTCATTAAGTTCAGACCCACNCTGATGCCGGCTTCTGCAGAAATTCGAGATTGGAGATTTTCCACATATCGTGAAACTACGGGAGACACAGCCGCATTAAGCGCAACGGTGGATGTGCGTTCATATTCCCGATATTCCGGTAACACTTCTGATGAGATAAACACACTCATCTCAGGGCACGATTCCTGAAGTATTTCTTTAACTGTCTGTTCGTGCTGACCATTCAGGAAGGAAAATAGGAAGGAGACCGCAACTGCCTCAACTTTCTTTTCTTTCAGCGTTGCAATGATAGTNGTGAGCTCGCTGTCTNCGAGAGGAANAATCACATTACCTGCGTAATCGACACGTTCGGTCACNTCGAANCGTAACTCTCTTGGCACCAATAANCGGTCCTTGACAGCCTGAAAGTCATATTGNCGCGGCCGNCGCTGGCGACCGATTTCGAGTACGTCCCTGAATCCTTTTGTCGTAATCAGAGCGGTTCTTGCTAATTTGCCTTCAAGGACCGCGTTGGCACCCACTGTCGTGCCATGGCTGAGGTANCCAACCTGTGAACCCTGACGCCCCGTTTGCTTCAGTATCTTGTCAATACCGATCACAGCACCACGTGACTGGTCAGGTGGGGTGGAATGTGTTTTTGCTGAATGATAGATACCTTCGGTCTCATCAAACAGNATGATGTCAGTGAACGTACCTCCAATATCAATTCCTATCCTGATAGTACTCATAATATTTCTCTAACAAAAAGCATTAACAAATCACGTAACAAGTCAGCGAGCGAGTCCTAGGTTCTTCGCGATCGACTCCAGNCGGCTGACCGTCTCCAGTAAATCCTCTTCAATCGCATCGTGACGGTTGAGACACAACCGTTGAACCCTGCGCCCATAGATGAGAGTCGTACTCATATACGCGTAGCCTGTCCGGCACAACTCGGTGGTCATAGCTTCATTCATGNTCTCAATTTCATCNTCNGCGAGATCGGGTAACCGGTATTGAAAAGTCACAATGCCGAGTGTTGCGGGTGTCACAATCTCCCAATGTGGTCTACTACGAAGAATTTGCTCAGCCTTTTCTGCCAAGTCCAGTCCGTGGTCTACGGCACGACGAAATGCTTCAACACCAAACACTTGTAGGGACATCCAGAGCTTGAATGCCTTAAAGTTCCGTGACCGCTGCACTCCCATATCCCGATAGTTCATGTTCGNTCCACCAGCATCGGTGTCCCGTTCATACACAGCCACGTCCCGAAAGGTTTCGTATAACCAAGCTGGATCTCTGGACAGCACACAGCCNCACTCATATGGCTGAAAAAACCATTTATGGGGATCGACAGCAATAGTGTCTGCCTTGTCAATCCCCCTCATGCGATTTTGGCCTCGCTTGGTGAGGATAGTTCCTCCACCAAAAGCTGCATCTACATGCAGCCATAAGGATTCGGTCCGACAAATAGAAGCCATGTCNTCAAGAGGATCNACTGCCCCACTGCTGGTAGTGCCTGCACTGACTGCTACGCAGAAGGGACGTTTTCCAGCAGCACGATCCTGCTGAATAGCTGCAATTAGACGGTCCGGAACCATGCGCAAATCTTGATCAGGTTCCAGCATCCGAAGTTGTTCATCCTTAAAACCCAAGATACGCAAGGCTCGACCTATGCAACGGTGAGTTTCCGTAGTGCAGTACGCCACGGCATTTTCAATTTCATCATTCAATTTCATATGGCGCGCAGCTGTCAGAGCGATCAGATTCGCCGATGATCCACCGCTAGTAAACAGACCACTCGCTCCATCCGGTAAGCCGAATTGTTGGCACAACCAGNTGACGGTATTACGCTCGACCGTAATCGGCCCCAAATTTCCCTGATTGGTCACACAATTAGGATTGAAACCAGAAATGAGTTGTTCAGCCAATGCTCCAATGAAGTTTCCCGAACCTGGCACATAAGCAAAGTATCTAGGATGATTCAACTGCATCGAGTGATTAAAGATTTCATCCATCGCCAGTTTCATGACTTCGTGCGGGTCTTTCCCCGACTCACTGAACGGCCTGGTCAGTATGCTGTCTGCAGGTTTCCACTCATAGTNGTCGATGACCCGTTTCTCAGACACAGTTTGGAAATGCTCGACCAGCATGTCGACCGCAGCATAACCAAGTTCCCTCATCTTCTTAGGAGGTAGAGCTATATTGTCAGGGCGTTGTGCGCCTGCAGGTTCGACCGCCGGGCTGCCCGGTTTCAGACTCGTCTCCAACTCTTCAAGTAATTCGTAGAGAATTGCCAAACGATCACTCCCGAAACACTTGCTGATCTCGACATAGCGCCACTCAGACTGAACACCGACCTTCTTAATCAACGTTCGCCCTTTTGCCCCGAGCGAAACAAACATGCTCCGTCGATCCTTCGGGCGGGCCCGACGAACAATCAGACCGGTTTCCTCAAGGTGACCGAGAATGCGCGAAAGACTGGGCATGCTAATACAAGTGATCTCGGCCAATTCACTAGCGCTTACTTTCTTCACCCCGGATAGCGCCCTTAGCACACGCCACTGNTGCTCCGTAAGACCATGCTCGCGGAGAAGCGGCCGAAACTGCTCCATTACAGCCTCGCGAGTCCGCATCAAGGCCATTGGTAACGAACGAGAGAAATCCCGCAAGGAAGTATCGACCGTGCCTCGCTTACGGCTCATCCTTTAACTCCAGTGAGCGGATTCCGGACAGCTTCGTCAACAACACGGTTTACAAGTGTTCCGACTCCTGACACTTCAACTTCAAGTAGATCGTCCGGCTCAAGATACCGCGGCGGATCAAAGCGAACACCGGCACCTGTTGGAGTTCCTGTCGCAATGACATCTCCGGGAACCAGTTCCGAAAATGTCGAAATATACGAAATTAGATAGCTGAATGGAAATAGTAGGTTGGCCGTAGTATCGTTCTGTCGTATTTCTCCGTTGACCCGAGTGGTCACACTAAGGTTTTCAAAACTACTAAATTCATCGCCTGTCACAATCCAAGGCCCAATCGACCCTGTTCTGTCAAAGTTTTTCCCTTGAGTGACGTTGAATTTACCGTGCCGTGTCCAGTCCCGAATGGTGCCCTCATTGATGCAGGTCANGCCCCCTATATGCCGTGCAGCATCCCGTTCAGAAATTCGACGTCCCCCGATTCCAATTACAATAGCAATCTCACCTTCGTAGTCTAGCTGGTTGGATTCCGGCGGACGAGCGATGGAACCGCGGTGCCCAACGAATGAACCAGGCGTCCGCATAAAAATGCTTGGGTACTTTGGAAGGGTTGATTCATCCTTGTACTCTTCATTGCGATTTGTGTAGTTAACTCCAACACAGAAGATCTTCTGCGGGGTGGGCACTGGCGGCAGAAACTCGATGGCGTCCAGCGAGTGGTCTGGTTCTGAATGCTCAATCAACTCCTGAACCATCCCAAGCCCCTGCGACTCGAAGAGTGACTGAACTGAGTGCACTTCACTCCCCAATCGACCGGCGAGTTCCATAACCCCATCTTGGACGATAACGCCAAATGATGCTTTGGATGCAATTTCAAAGCTTAGAAGTTTCACCAATAGCTCCCATTAGAGCAAGCCAGCTCGGTCCAACACTTGGTCAAGGCGTCGCTCTAGCTCTGGTGGAGCCGGGGACATAGGAAGGCGATGGTCATTCGATTGAATCAGGCCCAATCGTTTCATCATGTACTTAATTGGAATCGGATTCGTTTCAAAAAAGACGGCCTGATTAACTTCGAGCAAACGCTCGTGAAGCGACCGCGCCACCTTTAGATCGTTATTCCAGATGGCCTCACATAATTCAACCAAAACCCTTGGCCGAAGGTTTCCCACGGCGTTCATCAAGCCACAAGCTCCTGTTGCCATACCTGGGTAACTCAACTCTTCCAAACCAACAAAAATCCGAAATTGTGGTCCCCGAGCTGCAAGGCATTCTGAGATGAATCCGAGATTGTTGACTGCTTGCTTCATTCCCACGAAGTTTGGTGAAGCCTCAGCTATCGCCCCAAGCGTTTCTTGCGTCACACTTACCGAAGCACGTCCAGGAATGTGATAAATCATCCAAGGCACGTCATGCGAAGAGGTCAGTGCAAGGTAATACTGAATGAGGCCTCGTTGCGGAGGCTTGATGTAGTACGGTGTGACGATCAAGAGTGCGTCCGCCCCTACCCTTACGGCATGATCAGTCAACGCTTGTGTCTCGGCGAGGGATTGCGAACCTGTAGCTGCCACCACTGGTACGCGGCCGCCAGCGACTTGAACGGCCCGAGTCACAAGTCGGTTTCGTTCATCGATCGTGAGTGTAGACGGTTCAGCCGAAGTGCCATTAATCAAGACACCGTGAGAACCATTCTCAATCTGATACTCAATCAACCCTGCAAAGGTTTCTTCATCGATCTCAAGCGTATCTGGGCGGAATGGTGTGATAATCGGCGGTATCGAACCTTTTAGACGATCAATCGACATGACCATACAACGAACCTCCCTTAAACAGACACCGCATTAGTTCTCATGGAAATTAAATCGACTTGACGACAACATAGTTAACATGTTAACAATCATGACTGCAAGTATTTTCTAAAAAAATGCCACATCTAATCATCGAATACTCATCAAATTTATCAACAAAACTTGACGTCCAGACGCTTGTTGACCGTGTCCATACCGCAGCGCTCGAAACTGGCATGTTCAAGCTTGGCGCCGTGAGAACCCGTGCCACCGCTCGAGACATCTACCGAATCGCCGATGGACATCCTGACAACGGATTCGTTCATCTGGTGCTTCGAATCGCTCAAGGCCGTGAAAGCCAAGCTAAACGACGGGCAGGTGAAGCGATCTTTGATGCCATCTGCGAGGAACTGCAGCCCTTATTTGAAACGACACCCTTGGGAATTTCATTTGAAATTCAGGAAATAGAGCAAACACTGAGTTTTAAGAAAAACAACCTGCACGAAATTGTGCGGCGCCGCACCGAACAAACTAAGGAGTCGTCGTGACCGAACGGTCTGAGGAACATAAACGTAACCAAGGAAAAGCATCCAAATATCTGGAGCGTTTCCAGCAGACTCCACTTCCCCATTTTATCAATGGGAAGTCCGATCATTCCGGGGACAATACGATCGAGAACATCAACCCGACAGACAATTCCCAACTCAATCTGATGTTATTGGGCGATACCGCCATCGTGGACCGCGCAGTTGTAGCCGCCCATGAGGCGTTTCCAAAGTGGCAGGCTATGCCGGGAACTGAGCGAAAGCACATACTCCACCGAGCGGCAGACTTAATCGAATCCAGAGGTGAGGAAATCGCACTCATCGAGAGTGTCGACACAGGCCAGCCGATTCGATTCATGAAGAAGGCCGCCCTTCGAGCGGCCGAAAACTTTCGATTCTTTGCAGACCGAGCGCCTGACGCACGGGATGGAGTGTCATTACCGGCGGGACATCACTTCAACTACACGCTACGGCAACCCATTGGGCCAGTAGCAATTATTACGCCATGGAATACCCCGTTCATGTTGTCCACATGGAAGATCGCGCCAGCTCTTGCCGCGGGTTGCACAGTCGTCCATAAACCGGCTGAATGGAGCCCTCTGACCGCAACTCTCCTGGCTGAAATCCTTCTTGAAGCAGGGGTGCCACCTGGTGTGGCGAACTTAGTAAACGGGATCGGCGAAGAAGCGGGCAGAAGTCTTACTGAACATTCAGACATCAAGGCGATTGCATTTGTCGGAGAATCGTCAACAGGTAGCCAAATAATGCGCCAAGGCGCCGAAACCCTCAAGCGTGTCCATTTTGAACTTGGCGGCAAGAACCCAGTTATCGTTTTTGAAGATGCTGATCTTGATCGCGCTGCTGACGCAGTAATGTTTATGATTTACAGCCTAAATGGCGAGCGATGCACCTCAAGTAGTCGTCTCCTAGTGCAACGTTCTATCCACGATGCATTTGTTGCTCGGCTCCGTGAACGCATCAAGCGGATCAAGATCGGAGATCCACTAGATCCAGCGACTGAACTGGGGCCACTCATACATCAGACGCATTGGGAGAAAGTGCAAAGCTATGTGACCCTCGCCAAGAAGGAAGGCGCCAAGGTTCAGCAAAGCAGTACAAAGCTACCAAATGAGGGGAATTTTATAGCCCCAACTTTGTTTACTGGAGCACGAAATAATATGCGGATAGCCCGTGAAGAAATTTTTGGTCCCGTGTTGACAGTCGTCAGTTTCGATGATGAAGACCAAGCGCTCCAAATCGCTAATGACACACCATACGGCTTGGCAGGTTACGTCTGGACTTCGAATGTAACGCGTGGACATCGTCTTGCACAAGGTCTGGATGCCGGTATGATCTGGGTAAATTCTGAAAATGTCCGTCACCTACCAGCCCCATTCGGTGGATTCAAGGCGAGTGGCATCGGACGAGACGGCGGCGACTATAGCTTTGACTTCTACATGGAAACAAAGAATGTGTGTGTGGCTCTCGGTAATCATGCCATTCCGAAGTTAGGTTCGTAGAACCCAAAGCGAATAGGAGAACTCATGGGCGAAATCGTGTTAGCCGCGAAAATCACGCACGTCCCGTCGATTTGGCTTTCTGAACACTCAAAGAAATTTAAAGGAATTCGTCAAAATGCAATCGATGGCCTCGTCGAGATCGGGCGACGTGCACATGATCGCAAGGTTGATACTTATGTTATTTTTGACATCCATTGGGTCGTGAACCAAGGATTCCACCTCAACGCTAACGCCGAGCACGACGGCACCTTCACCAGCCACGAACTGCCGCACTTCCTGAACGGCATGGACTATCACTTCAGAGGTGATCCAGAACTGGCAGAGAAAATTGCCGAACTCGGTAATGCACGCAACCTTCGGGTCATGGCGCACCGGGTGCCTGGTCTGGGTTTTGAGTACGGCACACTAATTCCGATGCACCATATGAATGCAGCTGGCTCCGCTCGTGTTCTGAGTATCGCAGGCAATCAATTTGCGAGTATTGAGGAGGGTCGCCAGTTTGGCGAAGTGGTGGCCGATGCGATTCGTGAGTCCGATCGTCGAGTAGCAGTACTCGCAAGCGGTTCAATGTCACATCAGTTCTGGCCGAACCACCTGTCGGCCGCAGGCATCAATGAAGTCAACACGGAGTTCAACCGCCAGGTTGACCTGCGCGTGCTGGAGCTCTGGCAGACCGGGCGCATAAAAGAGTTTCTTGCCATGCTACCGGACTACCGAGACCGCTGTTTCGGTGAAGGAGGCATGATCGATACGGCCCACCTGTTTGGAGTGCTGGGCTGGGATACCTACGAAGGTTCTGGAGAGATCATTGGGGAGTACTTTGGCAGTTCTGGGACCGGCCAAGTCAACGTAGTGTTCGAGCCATCTGAACCAAGTACGCCAAAGTAAAAAAGGCCCAACCCTAATCACGGACGCTTCCTTTTAGTCGGTACGGGGCCGCGGGAACGTTCCCTCTCTCATCGCGGCGTGATACGCGAAGCTCGCCATGACTACCGAGTTAATCATCAGATCGCGTGGAAGGAGNCTATCGTAGACGTCCATGTTGAAGTGNTGGGTTCTTGCTCGGTAGTCGATCCGGTCTTGGATGAACTGGAATCCGGGTAGTCCGACCCTGTTATACGACAGGTGATCGGTTCCCGTGTTACTGAAGAGAGAGATTGTCTTCACCTGTAGGTCATGAAACGGGGTCATCCAGGCTTGGAGGATCGGTGTCGCTTGGGCGTTGCCCTGAGTGTGGACGCCACGGAACTGGCCCGTGCCGTTGTCCATATTGAAATAGACGGAGAACTTATCGTAGTCGGGT
>PBHT01000010.1 GCA_002720285.1 Acidobacteriota bacterium
CGTCAAGGTCTCAACATTCTTGTCAATAATCAGAATGGCCTGTCCTGCCGACTTGAGGGCCGACAGGCAGGACCAGATTTCGTCCCGGATCAGAGGCGCTAATCCTTCTGTCGCCTCGTCCAATAGCAGCAAGGTNGGNTTGGTCGTCAGGGCACGACCCACNGCCAGCATCTGTTGNTCGCCNCCCGAGAGCTGGTTGCCCATGCTGCCCTGGCGATCCTCNAATCGCGGGAACAGCTCATAGACCCGGTCCAAGGTCCAGGGCTTGCTCGTCCCCTGGCCGGTTCGAGCGGTCGCGACTAGGTTTTCCCGAACAGTAAGATTAGGGAAGATCTGTCGGCCTTCGGGTACCAGCCCCAAACCCAATTGAGCGACCTTGTACGGCGCAAGTCCAATCAAATCCTGCCCTTGAAACGATAGACTACCGCCCCTGGGTCGTATCAAACCCATGATTGAGCGAATAGTAGTGGNCTTNCCCATNCCATTNCGGCCCATTAGGCTGACAACCTGNCCCGCCTCAACCGACAGGCTCATGCCGAACANGGCCTGGCTTTGACCATAAAAAGCGTCAAGACCCTCCATTTCAAGCATGCTCGGTCCCCAAGTAGGCGGCCCGCACTTCGTCGCTTGCACGAATGGCTTCTGGTGTATCGGTTGCGATGGCCCGGCCATAGAGCAATACGGTAATCCGGTCAGCCAGCGCAAAGACAGCGTCCATGTCATGCTCGATCAGGACAATGGTATGCTGGCCTTTCAGATCGCGCAGCAACTGNACCATANGTGCGGATTCTTCTCGGCCCATNCCAGCCATTGGCTCGTCCAGCAACAGCAAGCTGGGGGCCGTGGCCAGGGCCATGGCGATTTCCANTTGNCGCTGCTCACCATGGCTCAAATTNGCNGCCGGCTCNTCCGCGCGCTGGGAAAGACCNATTTCAGTCAGGATTTCNAAGGCAGGTTGGCGCAGCTCGGCATCCTGTCTCNCCGGCCGCCAGAAGCGGAAGGANTGGCCGGCATGGGCNTGTACTGCCAAAGCGACATTATCCAGGGTCGTTAAGTCTGGAAAGATNGAGGTGATCTGAAACGACCGCGCCAATCCNAGGGCCGACCGCGCCGGGGTGGAAAGTGCTGTNATGTCTCGCCCTTNGAACCGTACTCGTCCCGCGTCGGGGNGCAACTCTCCGGACAANTGCGCNATTAGGGTCGTCTTGCCNGCGCCGTTGGGTCCGATNATNGCNTGGATCTCNCCNTNCNAAATTTCCAGATGCAGACTGTCCGTGGCCACCAGACTGCCNAAANTTTTGCACAAACCTTGAATTTGCAGCACTGGTTCAGCCATTANGCTTCCCTCTGGAGGCAAACAACGCGTGNATGCCACCTCGGCCGAACAGAACGATAGCGATCAGAATAGGACCCATNATGATGGCCCAATGTTCGCCGCCATTGGTCACCGCCATCTCCATCCACTCGGGCAAATACTCTTCCAGAAGCAAAAATGCCGTCGCGCCGAGNACGGGGCCAATCAATGTACCCATGCCGCCCATGATTACCATGATCATGATTTCGCCTGAATGGGTCCAGTGCATGACGTCAGGCGAGACAAATTCATTCAGATTGGCAAACAACACGCCCGCCAGTCCGCAAATAGTAGAGGCTATGGTGAAGGCGGCCAGCTTGTACCGAAAGGTGGGAAAACCAANCGCATGCATGCGTTNCTCATTGCTGCGACTGGCNCGGATCACCATGCCAAAACGGCTAAGNACCAGACGGTGCAGGCCAAACAACACCAAGACCAGGATAGTGAAGATCAGATAATAAAATTGTACCGTATCATACATGTCGATCAGGCCGCTGAATTCGCTGCGCATTGAAGACATACCGTCGTCGCCGCCAAATTCCTCCAGACTGATGGCCAGGAAATACAGCATNTGGGCAAAGGCCAGGGTAATCATGATGAAATAGACGCCCGAAGTGCGGAGGCTCAAGGCCCCAAATACTAGACCGATTAGGGCGGCCGCGCCCAAGGCCAAAGGTATCTGCAAAAAGCCGTTATCAATGCCGTAATAACTCAAGACACCCACCGCGTAGGCCCCGATACCCATATANGCGGCATGTCCAAAACTGACCATGCCGCCATGACCCAGAATTAAGTCCAGACTAACCGCNGCGATGGCNAAAATCATAATNCGGGCGATCAGGTCCATATAGAAGGGCTGGTCGAAAATGATGGTCAGCGGNGGCACAATGGCGAATAGCGCCAAGGTCGCAAGGGATAGCCAGATTTGCCGTNTATCCATGTTTCATCCGGTCCTGGCAGGAAACAGGCCTTGAGGACGAACCACCAAGACTGCTGCCATTAGGATATAGATCAGCATGGATGCAAGGGCCGGGCCGGCTGTGTCCGCCGCAGCGTCTGAGACGAACAGCCGCAGCAGAAGGGGCAGGGCAACCCGTCCAACGGTATCCACGACCCCGACCAAGATGGCAGCAATGAANGCGCCGCGNATGGAACCAATTCCGCCNATGATAATCACCACAAACGCAAGGATTAAAAGTGGTTCGCCGATGCCGGGCTCCACGGACGTCAACGGGCCTAACAGCATGCCCGCAAGGCCGGCGAAAACCGCGCCCAGGGCAAAGACAAAAGTGAATAGTGACTTGATATTGATGCCCAATGCNCCGACCATTTCGTTGTTTGATGCNCCCGCACGGATCAACATGCCCAGCCGGGTATGTGCCACAATAGAATAAATGATCCCGGCCACGATCAGACCGACCGCAATAATAATCAGACGAAACACTGGATAGGGTGCGCCNGGAAAAATNTCCACNTGCCCGGTCAGATATTCCGGCAAGCCGGAATAAATGGAAATTGGCCCCCAAACGATGCGNACGANTTCATTGAAAAACAANATCANGCCGAAAGTCGCCAGNACCTGGTCGAGATGATTGCGCNGGTACAATGTGCGCANNGCGATNATCTCCACCAAGGCACCGATTACGAATGTAGCGGGGATAGCCAGGATAATNCCCAGCAGGAACGANCCGGTCCATCCGANAAACGTCGTCGCCAGGTAGGCCCCNATCATCACCAGGCTGCCGTGNGCCAGGTTGACCATNTCCATGATACCAAACACCAGCGTCAAGCCGGCAGCGATCAGGAACAGCATGATGCCGAACTGTAGNCCGTTAAAGAATTGCTCCAGCAGCAGCAGCGGATCCATNCCTTAACCCTTCGTCATCANGTGCGCTTNCCGATGTGAAAGGGGGCGTCCAAGNACGCCCCCAAATTCAACCGTCGCGACAATCAGACTACCACTTCATGGGGCAGTCCTTAGCGTAGGCATCGCCATGGGCGGACAACACCACGCCAAGTGTCTTTGTNACGTAATTCCCATTATCNTTCACCGCTTCCCGCAAATAGATGTTTTGAATGGGNAAATGGTTGTTGTTNAACTTGAAAGTNCCCCNGGTGTTGGGGAAATCACCCGCCCGCATGGCGGTGCGCAATTTGTCTCTATCGCCCACNCCACCAGCCTTGCGGATTGCGTTATCAAGGAACATTACCGTGTCATAGGCCTGCGCGGCATAGAAAGCAGGCGTCNTGCCATACTTCTTGCGATAGGANTCAACGAAACGGCGGTTAACGGAATTGCCCAAATCCGGGCTCCAGTGCTGCACGCCAAATGTACCCACGGCNGCGTCCTTCAGGGCCGGAAGGGTCAGCGCGTCGACGGAATACACCGAATAGAGCGGGATCTTCTTTGACAAGCCGGCCTGGGCATATTGCTTGATGAAGTTGATNCCCATACCGCCCGGCAGGAAGATAAAGNCAGCCGACGGATTAGCCGCACGCAGGGCCGANATTTCCGCCTGGTAATCCTTCTGGCCCAGCTTGGTATAGACCTCGCCGACAATTTTGCCCTTGTACATGCGCTTNAAGCCTTTGATCATGTCCTTGCCAGCCTGATAGTTCGGCGACATNGCATAAACATTGTTGATCTTCTTGTCGGTCATGTACTTGCCCATGCCTTCCGGCATGACGTCGTTTTGGAANGAAACGTTGAAGAAATNCTTAGAGCAACGCTTGCCCGCAACGGCGCCNGCGCCAGCATTCGAACTGATCAAGAACGTGTTGGACCGGGTCACNGGACCGTGGATNGCGACCAGCAGGTTAGACCAAATAATGCCGGTGANGAAATGCACCCGNTCNTTCTTGATCATTTTATTCACGAGTTGCTTGGCCACGTCCGGCTTGCGTTTGTCATCGNCATAAATGACCTCGGTCTCCATACCACCCAGGCGTCCCCCGACATGCTCCATGCCCAATTCAAAGGCATTNTTCATGGGCTTCCCGATAATACCGCCTCCACCCGTAAGCGTCACAATGAANCCCACCTTGACCTTTTCTGCGGCTACNGGTGANGCAGCCAGGGCCAGNCACGCTGCAAGAGCGAAAATTCGTTTTGACATACCCNAATCCTCCCAAGACAATAGGTNTTAAGNGNCATTCCTGTTGCCGNCCCNGTCTGTCGCCGGCCANGGCATTTGCGGAGTTTANCGAAAAGCAGCACGGGCCGAAAGCNCCGATAACNACCAGANCGATGTTTCCCTTAAACTCGGNCAAGAGCCTCAAACGGNCNNAACGGCNGTNCCATCACAATCCTGNNGCTGAGCCGAACCACCCCGCTAAACTGAACAATGGCCTTGATGCCTGCCTTTCGGCTTAGATAGCTATCTTGGCTACGGTCCAAAATAGCCTTCAGAAGACCGGATTGTTAGAGACACAACTGTTTCTAAAGATTGCGCAATCCTGTGACTTCAACGATAGCAAATTCACCCAAGCTTAGCCAGGCACTGGGAGGCATAGCCACCAGATCGACCCCACGGGTCTTGATGTTCTCGGTCAGAACGCCAGGTCCCGCATTAAATCACTTAGCATTTAAATTCTCGTGCAATTCCATCTACATCAAATCCACTTGCCTCAGGTTTTGCCAGTTCGGGTCCACGGCGTCATAAGAGAGATGCTGGAGGGTCTTGCCCGCATGGGAGCCGCCGATTACGCCAGTCCCGCCACCAACTCAATCTGCTAATAGCAAACCTTGCTGAAAAGATGGACGCGGGCCCGGCGAAAGGTGACGATCAAGCCGTCGCCTCAATATATTCAATGGTGACGCCGTCGGGATCACGCAAGTAGACCACCTTGCGTCCAGCATTGGGGCCCTTGTCAATCATGGTCACCTCGCCGATTGGCAGAACCTGATGCGGGGCCGAGGCGGCAACAGCAGCATCGACGTCGTCCACATCATAGGCCACATGTGCAAAGCCACTATCGCAGGGCCGACTGTCCACCTGGCTCCTTTCGGAGGGGCCGTGATATTGGATCAATTCCAGGCGGTGGCCAGGGCCCTGGATATAAGCCACCTCAATGTCGGCGCCGGGTACGCCGGTGATTGAGGAGATCAATTTGGGGTCACGTTGGGCGCGATTGACCATCTCAAAACCCAAAACCTCGGAAAAAAAGGCAATGCTGCGGTCCAGGTCGGATACTGTGAACGATGTATGATTAGTGGCAAGCACGCGAAAACCGTTCATGGTTAATCTCCTTAATTGGCATAACGCATAGGTGCCATGCGTGATGATCACTTGTCCAGCGACGGCTCGAAGACTAGTTTGCCGCCGCCATGTACACCTTGCGCACCACCTATGATGCCACGTTGGGGCGGTTGCCGTCCCATGTCCGTGCCGTCTTGCTAATCTTGTTTTCGACAATCTGTTTTACCTCAATGCATACGGTGATCAGGTACGCTTCCACAGAAGGCAATATTCATCCCTTCGAGGTGGCATTTTTCAGGAATTTTTTTGGCTTGATGGCAGTGTTGCCATTTGCCCTGATGAACGGCGCAGCAGCACTACGCACAAAACGGCTAAAACTGCATGCGGTACGCGGCATCATGCAAGTTTTCGCCATGCTAATGTTTTTCTATGCCCTGTCCATTACGCCACTGGCGAAGATATCAGCCGTCAGTTTTACCGCCCCTCTATTCGCGACCTTGGGGGCTATCATTTTCCTGGGCGAACGTATCCGGTTTCGGCGGATCATCGCCCTGTCTTTGGGGTTTGCCGGCGCTATGATCATCGTCCGACCTGGCGTGATTGCAATCGACCTGGGCGCGATTTTGGTCATGACCTCGTCAGCAATTTGGGCCTGCGCTATTTTGATTATCAAATCTTTGGCGCGCACGGAATCCAGCCTAACCATCACCACCTATCAGAACATTTTTTTGATCCCGTTTACCCTGATCGCCGCGTGGTTCGTTTGGACTTGGCCGAGTTGGGAGTTGCTCAGCCTATTTGCTGTCATGGGCATATTCGGCAGTTTGGCTCATGTTGCCTTCGCCGAAGCCTTGAAAATAGCGGATGCAACGGCGATCCTTCCCTATGATTTCGTCAGGCTGATCTGGGCCAGCGCCATCGGGTTCATGATCTTCGACGAAATACCGGAGATCTGGACTTGGGTCGGCGGCACTATAATCTTCGCCTCGACCACCTATATTGCCTTCCGGGAAGCCCACCTGCAGCAGAAACGCGGGTTCACATAACAATTAACGGTTCCATCCAGATGTCTCCCTGCGTGATCAAGGCCATCCCGATTATTCTACCCAAATTTGCCCTGGTTGGATCAGATCAGGCAACCTTTAGATTAAGAGATCTTAAATTCAAGAGCCGCAACAACGTTACCGACAGGCACCTTTGCAGCAAGCCATCACGCATGTCTGGACCGACGAAAGGACGTGAGGCGACGTTTCCGCAGTGTATCTTTCGAGAGATCCCTGCATTCGGCAAGGCGATAATTGAACTGCCGCAAAGAGCCGAACTGGAGCAATCCGTTCCAAACGTCACCCGACGGTGTTGATGCGTGCCATGCTGGCTACCTTGCCAACCTTATTATCGATACGCATGCCAGTGAGTTGTCCGTTGACTGTCTTGTGCCGCAGGGTGAGGGTCTCATCCCAGAACATTGGCCGCTTGAACCAGATCTCGATATCCAGTGTACCAGACGCGCAACGGTGAGCCACAGCCTCCAGGTAGTAGTGGACGGCGATCAAGCCGGCGGCGATNGGGGCACGAAAACCGAACTGGCGGGCGATCTCGGGGTCGGAATGAATNTTGTTCCGACCGTCGTTGCTGTAACGTGCAACCTCTTCCGGCACCAAGGTGCGCCGCCAAATNTTNTCGAAACCGGGCTGAATTTCCTCCGGTGGTTTAACGAAGTCCGTTGCGCCGCTATTTGCCGTTCTAGTCTTTTNCGGGCGAAGTCCGGCTCGATCCACTGTGACNAGTTTGCGTTCAGTTTCATCAGAGATGTCGAATGCCCAACGCACGACTTCGCCCTTCGCAACTTTCTCGATNGCCGTGATTTCCCCGCGCAGGTTGAGCTTGGNATCCAAATAGACGGGCGCGTGCTGGATGAAGCGCTGATATATATGCACTTGGCCCTGCAGGGGTACGCCTGGTTCTGCCAAAGCGTCTAGAATTGGCAGGCCCAAGAACGTCAAATCAAGGCAGTCGCCGTGGACATCCGGATCAACACCGCTGGCCGTCAGCTTGGCTAATTGCTGTCCGCGATCGATGGCAATGGGACGAGGCTCATAAATGTGCCCGACGGATAGGGGGTAGGGATCAAGCATGGAGCCATGGTCCATCAGTTNCGTCCGGAAAACAATCGAGCTGCGCGAGTGTTTTGCATGTANTGGCTAACCGGATGTTATGCAATCGCCCGGTTGACCAAAATTATTCTCNACCAATGGATCCAGATCCATGAATTTTTAGGNGATGGTTTTTTACGGCTNAGAAAATTACCNNTTTTCCAAACCGTNTTAGTCTTCCCGANANGCGCTGGTCCTNNGATCANCAAAAAAAGAATGATCNTTTTNGTCATTTCATTGTCCGCAAAATTNCGTCGATCATTATACTGNCGCAATTGGCTGATTTNGCAGCTGTCGTCAAAGGGGACATTGTGAGCAGTGGGGAAAATTGCCAGTTACTNGTNAACGGNCAGATATTCACGGGCGAGNAGATATTGTCTNNACGCGAAGTGTTGCTTGCGAATGGACGTATCCAAACGGNGCACCTTTCNAGTAGGGCTNNTGATCACGTGACGGTCGTTGACCTTAATGGTGGTTTNTTGGCNCCCGGCTTCATTGATTGCCANGTCAATGGTGGNGGTGGGGNCATGTTCAATGACCGNCCGGCACCNGATATCATCGCCGCAATGATAAAGGCCCACCGCTCCTTCGGCACTACGGGNNTGCTGCCGACATTGATCAGCGATGAGTGGGGCACCATGCAGGCGGCCGCGGATGCTGTGAGATCAGCGTACAGGCTCGGTCTGCCAGGATTGTTGGGTCTGCATTTCGAAGGCCCTTACCTGAACCCTGAAAAACACGGCGCTCACTCAAAAAACCAAATCCGGGGGCTGGACAGTGGTCTACTTGAATTACTGGGGGCCGACGATCTCGGACAGGTCGTGATGACACTGGCACCTGAAATGGTCCCGGCAGGATTAATTCGGGACCTTACGAACGCCGGGGTGAAGGTTTGCGCCGGACATTGTGCACCAGATGCTCATCAAATCGCCGATGCTCTGAAGGAAGGACTGGTCGGCTTCACCCACCTATTCAATGCCATGCCGCCCATGTCCAGCCGGACGCCCGGCATCGTCGGCGCGGCTTTGGACGATGAAAATACTTGGTGCGGCATTATCGCTGATGGGCATCATGTGGACCCGGTCACGTTGTCCGTGGCGGTTGCCGCCAAAATTACCGGCCGTATGATGTTGGTGACAGACGCCACAGCCCCTGTCGGCACGAATTCCGAANNCTTTCAAATGTCCGGACAAAGCGTCACAGTGAAGAATGGACGTTGCATCTTGCACGACGGGACCCTGGCCGGGTCGTGTCTGGACATGGCCAGCGCCGTGCGCAATACGCACAATCTTGTGGGTCTGCCCTTGGAAGAAGCTTTGCGCATGGCATCACTTTATCCGGCAGCATTTTTGGGAATGGAAGATCNGCGCGGCCGCATCGTAGAGGGTTATTGCGCCGATCTCGTGTTGTTGGACGATGACTTAAANGTNCTTTGCACCTGGATTGACGGCGCGATGCAGGAAAATTAAGACTTATTCATTGACCTTCTTATTTTGATAGGTCGGCTCCTCAAAATTNGTGGGCTTGATGTAGATGTCTTTTACATGNTGAAANTCATAGGCATGGCGACGCAACTTATCGGCACGTTCATCCGCCCAGTCGTCGTTGGCGCTTAGGGTGCGTACAAGCAGGAAATGCAATGAAAAAATAAGATACCAGATCAGCAGNGGCCAGAATAATGGCATCCAGGGGGCGACAGTGTAACGGGCCCCTATCATCAAGGCCGCCACGCACAAAAACAGCAGGCCATGACGCCACAGCAAGCCTATCAGCCGTTGCCGGCGAAAATAGCGGGTGACGCCGCTAGCGATTTTCATCTTGGTTAAAACTTCTCCACCCAGGGTCGTACCTCCACCGAATGGGACCAA
This sequence comes from Acidobacteriota bacterium, assembly GCA_002720285.1. Classification (GTDB taxonomy): domain Bacteria; phylum Acidobacteriota; class Vicinamibacteria; order Vicinamibacterales; family UBA823; genus UBA11600. The sequence continues at coordinate 9,575 of PBHT01000010.1, forward strand.
GCACTGCGATGCTGCAAGTGTGTTTGGTAATAGGTTTCCGCAATTGCATTGGGCCGCAGAAGCGCTTCGCCCCCTTCATCGATGCCAATGCCACCATCGACGTTGAAATGAGCGACATGNACCCCTTGCGGTTGTAGCTCTCGCGCCATGGATTCCGCCAAACCGCGCAAACCGAACTTACCCACAGCAAAGGTTGCAGAATGAGCGAACCCCTTCATCGAAGCTGTTGCGCCAGTGAAAAAAATGCTGCCAGCACCGCCTTGACTACATCGGGGNCCAAGGAGCCTGGCCGCCTCGCGCCCAACCAGAAATCCACCCAGGCAGGAGCTCTCCCAGCTATCGGTAAATTCGTCCAGAGTGATGTCGGCCACAGGTTTACGCACCCGGCCAGAGGCGTTGTAGATGCTAACATCCATGACACCAAGATCGGCTTCGGCTGCCTTGAATAGGGCCATGACATCGGTCTCAGAGGTGGTATTGCAGGCATAGGCCTTGGCCGTACCGCCAGCGCCCTCNATCTCAGTGACTAGTTCTGCCAGTTTCTCGCAATTGCGGGCTGCCACGGCAACACCGTGACCCCCCTTAGCGAAGCGCCGTGCCAAAGCAGCGCCCAGGCCAGGTCCCACGCCAACGATGATGCATGTGCCAGGGCTNTTTTCTGTCATGGATGGCTCCTCAGTCCTTTGAATAGGCCTATGTAGATAACAATGTGATCTATCGCTAACTGCATCGCAAAACCAAAGATGAAAGTCAATTTCTTCCGCAGCNAGCNNGGTTCACCAATTACCATGCGGCATTCAACAAATNTAAGGCATCCTCTATTTGCTCCTGAGCAGAGCGGACNCCGGAATTAGCATTGAAATTTTTGACNGTATCCTTTGCGATATTCGACAAATCGTCCTTTGGCACATCAAGTTGCCGCAAACGGGTCGGCATACCTATCAGGCCATAAATTTCTTCTAACCAATCGGCCACGGCGAGGGCCATTTGTCGGCCATCCAAGCCATCGTATGAAATACCGATGGCTTGGCAGACCTGNCTGGCCGGGGACCATTCGACATCCTGGGCCAGGCGGATTGTATGGGCCTGGACGACAGANGTGGACTCTCCTTGTCCGATGGCGGGATAACGAATGTGCAAGGCTGTAGAGACNGNNTAGTTNCCCATNAAGGTGCCGACCCGAAAGCCTCGCCGACCATCGTCTTCGGCGCGATTTTGTAGAAATGCTGCNAGAGCCATATCCATACGGAGAGCNCNATCAGCCTGGCTGTCTTTCATTTTCAAATAGGCGTTATGGGCNANGCNNAAAGCATGCCGTTGATCGCCTGCCACTAAGGGGTTCATGTCCGTTTGGGANATCCCNCCCACGAGACCGGCGAAAACTGTGGTNGATGTTGAACGCCAGANTTCCCATGGTGNCGTGAGNAANGCATCTTNATCTAAAANAATTGCCTGGGGTCGCGTCTTCGGATCGAAATATTCCATACGCTGATCCAGGGCNGGGTTCTTCAGGCCAGTNCCCGCCCTGTTCATGGCAGAGGTCGGCGTCGTAGGAATATTGATGATGGANAGNTTTGGCTCCATCAACCTTGGACTATAGGCTGGTTCNCCCTCAGGNTATTGGGTCATGATTTCGAATGGATCACCAGGTTCCGCCAGAAAGATCGCAACCGCGCGAACAGACACGATGACGCTGCCGCCACCNACAGCAACTAGCAGATCGGCATCAGCTTCGCGGGCAGCGGCGGTGGCGGCCTGNACCGATCCGTACGTCGAGTCATTTTCGATACCATCAAAAACTCCAGCATAATGTGATCCCAANGCCGCCTTAATGCGCTGAACGAGATCGGTTTGCCTGTTAATTGATGGAGAGCAAATCACTAAGGCGCGCGAGGCACCCGTACCCCTCACAGCAGCGGGCAAATTATTTTCAATCGCCCGCTCACCGCAGAACAGCCGCCACGGATAGCCCGTGGCCCGGAAAGACCGACCNTCCATNNTCAGACGTATTCCTTCAACGTACGTCGGGCGATGACCATCCGGTGCACCTCGGATGGGCCCTCGTACACCCGTGTCAGGCGCAGACGTTGGGACATGATGGTAAAGGGCATTTCCCGAGCCATTCCCAGGGCACCGAAGCTTTGCATGGCCTGATCTACAATCTCCGTTGCCATTTCGGTCGCGAACACCTTGACCATAGAGGCAACGGTACGAACATCTTCACCTCGGTCCTGTTTTTGTCCGGCATCCATGACCATTAGGCGAGCGGCATGAATTTTTATCGCCGCATCGGCGATCCACCATTGTATGGCCTGGCGGTCGCTGAGTTTCTGTCCGAACGTCTCTCGCTGCTGTGTGTGTTCGCACATCATTTGCAGCGCTCGGCTGGCAATCCCGACGCACATGGCACCCATTTCAAGGCGTCGCACAGTCAAACGTTTTTGCATAGGCGCGAAACCCTGTCCAACCTCGCCTAACACCTGGCTGTCTTTTAGATGCAGATCTTCAATCGCCAGCTCGTAGGTGCGGGCGCCACCCAGCATGGGAATTTCCCGCTCAATATTAAAGCCAGCCGTCCCTTTATCGACGATAAAAGCGGTGATACCCCCACGCGCGCCCTTATCCGGGTCGGTCACCGCCATGAGGATAACAAAATCCGACGACGGCACATTAGACACCCAAATCTTTCGGCCATTGATAACCCATTCACCCCTCTCCCGAACGGCACGGGTTCTCATTTGCGCTGGGTCGCCACCCGCGCCAGGTTCCGATATGGCAATGCAGGATTTCATCTCTCCCTGGGCATAGGGCCGCATATATTTCTCCTTCTGCTCCGGCGTGGCGACATCCATGAGCATATGTAAGTTTGGCGAATCAGGTGGAAATATGAATGGCGTCACCGTGCGCCGGAGACGTTCCTGGATAGCCAGCATCACAGTGGTGGGCAATTCGGCGCCACCGAGCGGTTCCGGCGCATCCAGAGCCCAAAGGCCTAACTTCTTACATTTCTCCAACAGGGTCGCCTCCTCTTCTTTGATCAGCGACACGGGCTCGCCGGAGGCCTCTCGTTCCATGACAGCCCGCTCCAAGGGCATGAGTTCGTTATCGACNAATTTCTCCACTAAATCGATGATCATGCGATGTTCTTCGGCGACGTCNATTGTCATGGTGGTTCGGNCCCTTCGAACAACTGTGTTGCGTGAATTTGCCAACCTAGGCTGGAACTGAACCAGGGACAAGTTCAGGGCCAGGCTTCTCCGCGATGGGTGAGGCGCCACCCTTTGGGAGGCTGGCCATGGCAGCCAACGCGTTGTTGAACAAGTCAATCTCCGTCGGGCACAAGGCTACCTACGATTTGCAGAACCATCTGCAACCGCTCAATTATACCGGCGGCAAAGTGGGGGTCATCCATGGCCATGGGGCGTGGCGGGTCGATCTCCAGCCATGATCTCGGTGTCTCGATTGCGGCGAAGAACTGTCCACCACTAAAGGCAAATCGCATAATTTCGCCCGGAGGGAGCACCTCTCTGACGTTCATGACCGCCGCCATCAACCGGTGGGATAGTTGCTTACGCGCACTATTTTGATCTTCTGTATAAATTGTGAAGGACCGCGCGAATTGGCCGTTTTTCAGGCCCAGTTCAACGATAGAAACTCGGCCTGAACTAGAACTAAAAAGCATTGCGCCAGCTTTATCCAAGGGGCGTTGCTCCTCGTCGTTATCAGGTTTATCGTCGCTTGCCAGGTTTGGATGCAACCCCCGATGACCAAGTGGGCCACGCTCCTCGTAACAGATCGTACGAACGGTGCTGACAGTGGGAGTTTCTACTACCAGCAATAGAAAATTCCGGGTCATGCGCGCTGTATTTTGTCCCAGCTTGCGGGGCGGAATGGTGGTGAGCTCGCCAAAGACGAATCGCAGGCCGTCACGAGAACCTTGAAACGACGCGCCAACTTTCAATTCCCGATAAGCCGGTAGCAGAAACAAATCAGACGCATGACGGGACGAGTCGAATACGGTCATTGTGCGGTTGCCAGGATCTTCACCTCCTCCGAAATGATACTGCAGACCGACAAATTCCCCCAAAATCCGTAAAATTTCTTCTGTCCGAACTGGTGCCGGCAGCCAACGCAATTTAGCGGCTCCCACGCTGCACAGTAATAGGGCAAAGGCGGATAAGAGAAACAGCCATTCCGGCGGGCGTAACGCCAGGTTCGAGATGATCAGGATCAATCCTGTCCCTACCGCGACCGGCACTCCAACCGCGGTTAACTTCCAATAATCCGACTCCGCCTTGCGACGGGCCGCCTCAGCCTCCGCCATAGGGGCAGCGAGATATTCCCGATGAAAATTGCCAAATTCTGGCCAGGAGCTCGCCATCATCTCTACAGCGGCACCAGTTTTAGAGTTGGTGATAGGCCGCATGATCCAAAGTCCCGCTGCGAATAGAACGGCGCCCACGAAGGCCACGGGTCCTTGCGGCCATCCGGCAGCAGCGGACAGGGGCAGGTCGGTATGCAGGAACATCAGACCCCCGCACAGCAGACTCACCGTGCCCAGGCCAACAAACCCACGGCCCAAAATCTCCCCAAGATCAGTAACAGCAAAAAAGCTGTTGGCTACGGTCATGACATAGACGGCCATGACAGCGAATTGTATTACAACCGTGATGTGTGTATCGGCCAGTACCAGCCACCCCGTCAGCACACCCAAACTGATCATGGTTCCGATAAGAATAACTCGCAGCTGCATGCGGGGAAAATCAATCGCGGCCGTGATCCGCCTTTTCATGCCCAATATACTCCGGCAGTTAGATCGAAGCAGACGCTGTCATAGTCCAGGTGGCCACAATTGCAAATGGTCGCCCGACTACCGCGTCAAGCGGCCGCCACAGGACCATCACCGACGACCGTATTGCGATGCATTACACGGCGAAGGTTTAAATCATATGGGGTCACCCTATGCATGGTACAGCGGTTGTCCCACATCACCACATCACCCTGAGTCCAACGATGCCGGTAAACAAACTCCTCCCGTCCCGCGAATTCGGTGAGTTCCGTCAGCAATTCCGCNGCCTCATCATCGTTCATACCTTCGATGGCATCGTTGTAAATGGGGCTGATGAACAATGAAGGCCGCCCCGTCCAAGGGTGTTTTCGAACCATAGGCTGCCAGACTGGCGGCATTGCTTGACGCTCCGATTCCGTCAGCGGTTTAACAGGCGCAAGTTTGGTCAAATGCCCAAAATCATGNCGCGCACGGCATCCAGTGATGCGTCNTTTGGTGGCTNGATTGAGAGCGTCATAGACCATGTACATATTGCTGAAACAGGTCTCNCCCCCCNCTTTCGTCACTTCGATGCCGTGCAGGATAGAACCCATTGATGGCACTGCTCTATAAGAGGAATCGGTATGCCAGCGCTGAGCNAGAGAAATCTGAGCAACTGAGGGATGGTCCGACGGCATCATGTTGCCCTCATCATTCACATTGGATACTCGAAATATCTGGGGCGAGGAGCGGGATTTGATAATGTCTTGATGATGCTCTTCCAGNGCACCGAAACGTTGGGAAAAGGTTATCTGCTGCTCTTCGCTCAAGGTTTGGTTTGGAAATGCCAAAACCAGATGTTTCATCCACGCATCGCGAATGGCCTGAAATGTCTCGTCGTCCATGGACTCGGCNAAATCAAGTCCCACCACTTCTGCTCCCAATGCCGGATGAAGTGTCTGGATTTTCAGATCAACCGTCATATNTTNCCCCTATAACNTAACAGCNTCNAATTCTANACCAGGCNGGCCCGAATTGTCANCCAGACGGCAGNATNTTNGGCCTAATNTANANCCCCNCANGCANATAATTNATNCTCACCACTTCNCCTTAGGCNGTTGAGAAGNGTAAGTTCCTTANAGCAAANNNTTTNTAAGCGAGAACACTNATGACCTACACCGTNATTGCCCGTTGCGCCCGCACTGGACAGTTNGGCATCGGAATTGCCACCTATTCGCTGGCCGTCGGCGGCTACTGCCCCGCNATTCGCGGTGGCNTAGGTATTGTATCTACTCANGCNTTCGTAAACCTAAAGCTCGGCANTCTAGCACTGCGATTGATGGACCTGGGGTACAGCCCGGACAAAGTGATGTCCGAACTGGCCGCAGACGATCCACAGTTCAATTACCGGCAAGTTGGGATAGTTAATGCTGAAAACGCAATTGCAGCACATACGGGCAGCAATACACGGTCCTGGGCAGGTCACCTGACGGGCGAGGGTTATATCGTTATGGGCAACGTCCTTGCAGGCGAAGAGGTGGTGCAAGCGATGGCTGAGACTTTCGATAAACAGGAGCAGGCAGACCTGGATGAACGTTTACTGAGCACCTTAGAAGCCGGCCGGGACGCTGGCGGACAGGCAACCGCCGATGGCACCCATCTGAACGAACGATCCGCCGCAGTTATCACCCATGGCCACAGGGATTTTGGACATATCGACTTACGAGTGGATGCCAATGAGGCGGCCGTGGATGAATTGCGCCGCGTCCATGGCATCTACAAACCCTTTATCCCCTATTACGAGATGCGCCACCATCGCCCCCAAGACACACCGGCCCAGGATGTCTGGGCGCGGGATAACCTGTAAACGCGCCTATATTTGGCCCGTGATAAACTGATGAAATTCATACACTTGGTGGCTGCCCAGGTCTTTAAAGCCCGCACCGCTCAGGTGGGNCCGAATTGTAGCTTCAGGAACGCGGCGTCCCTTAGCGGGACTGCGGCCATTATCTTCATCTGTCCAGTCCACTACNGCTACCGTACCACTGGAATTTAGCAGACGATGGCACTCGGCCATAAGGGCTTCCGGTTCGTCTAGTTCGTGGTGCAATTGCGCCATTACGATGACATCNGCTATGCCGTCCGGTAAGGGAACNCAGTTCGGTTGCATCAGAATAGTTTCCAGGTTTGCCAACCCCNGATCCGTCGCATCCCTGGCAAGCAAACCGACCATGCCTTCAAGAATGTCACAGCCGTAAACCTTGGCGCTTGGATAATTCTTGGCAAAGGGTAGGGTCACGTATCCGACGCCGGCGCCGATGTCGAGGACCGTAGAATTCTGGCCTGGATTNAAAACCTGCCAGATTTTCGCCGGATCGAAATATGCCAGCCGCTCCGGACTGCGCAGCCGTTCTATACGGGCCGGGTCCATCCCCAATAAATCCGCCATNACACTTACCCTNGATTCTAAGGCTCGCAGTTTAACACATACCCTATTGCCTTAACCCCAAACAAGGCAGGAGAATAGACCAGCAAAAAGGAGACCCATGAATGCCNAATTTTGATTTGCTNNTACGNAATGGCACCGTAGCCACAGCGGCNGACACCTTCGCGGCGGATGTCGCCGTAAAGGATGGACGAATTGTGGCCTTAGGAGAGGATCTGGGCAATGGCGTTCACGAGATCGACGCCAAGGGNAAGTTAGTGCTCCCGGGGGGTGTGGAGGGCCATTGCCATATTGAACAAATTTCTTCCAACGGCGTGATGACAGCNGATGATTTCTATTCCGGCACCGTTTCCGCCGTTTTTGGCGGCACAACCACNGTCATACCATTCGCCGCCCAACAANGGGGCGAATCCATACGACAAGTGGTCGAGAACTATCACGCCTGCGCCGGGCCAAAGGCGGTAATCGATTATGGCTTTCACTTGATCATTTCCGACCCCACGGATCAGGTAATCGGCCAGGAGCTACCGGCCCTGATCAAGGATGGGTATACNTCATTCAAGGTCTANATGACCTACGACGATCTGCGCCTCGATGACTACCAAATGCTGCANGTATTGTCTGCCGCACGCCGCGAAGGCGCNATGGTAATGGTGCATGCCGAGAACCATGACATGATCCGTTGGTTGAGCGAAAAACTCTTGGACGGTGGTCACTGGCAACCACAATACCACGCTGTCAGTCATTCACGCACCGGCGAGGGCGAAGCNGCCCACCGTGCCATTGCTCTCTCTAATCTTATGGATCAGCCGATCCTGGTGGTTCATGTGTCATCCGAGGCAGCCATGGATGAAATCCGCCAAGCACAGGACAAGGGCCTGAAGATTTTTGCAGAAACATGCCCCCAATATCTATTTCTGACAGCGCAGGACCTTGAACGCGACGGCATGGACGGCGCCATGTTCTGTTGCAGTCCGCCGCCGCGCGATGCCAATGACCAGGAGGCCATGTGGCGCGGTCTGGCCAATGGCACATTCGACGTTTTCTCGTCAGACCACGCGCCATACCGCTATGACGAGAGTGGCAAGCTGAAGGCTGGACCCCAACCAACATTTAAGCAAATCGCCAACGGCGTGCCTGGCATCGAATTGCGCCTGCCGTTGCTGTTTTCCGANGGTGTGGGCANGGGGCGCATCGACCTGAACCGGTTCGTGGCCCTGACCTCAACAAACGTTGCCAAATTGTATGGTTTGCACCCCCAAAAAGGCACTATCNCCGTCGGTTCTGACGCGGATATTGCTATTTGGGACCCGGATCTGGAACAGACCATAGAACATGCCATGCTGCATGATAATGTCGGTTACACCCCTTACGCTGGGATTAAGATCAAAGGATGGCCCNCCATCGTCCTGAGCCGAGGAAAGATCGTCGTGCAAGACAATACATTGCAAGCCGAACGCGGCGATGGCCGGTTCCTGCCCCGGTCCTGTTCTGATGCAGCCAAGCCATTGGGCCGGATGGTGCCGGAAATGGATCCGGCCCGGAATTTCAATGCAGATCTGATTAATCGGTGAATAGGCCCCAAAATATTTCTGTTAACGGCCGTAACTATGCCTGGCCAGAGCAGCCCGTAGTCGTACTTTGCATCGATGGATCGCAACCGGGTTATATTGAGGCAGCAGCGGATGCCGGTGTCACGCCCTTCTTTGCCAAAGTCCTTGCGGAGTGCACCAACCGTCTAGCGGACAGTGTGGTACCTAGTTTCACCAATCCTAATAATCTATCTATTGTCACCGGCGCCCCACCCAGCGTGCATGGTATCTGCGGCAACTTNTTCCTGGATCCGGACTCCGGTAACGAAGTGATGATGAACGAGCCGCGTTTCCTCCGCGCGCCNACANTATTTGCCGCCTTTCAACAAGCCGGAGCAACCATTGTTACAATCACCGCCAAGGACAAATTGCGGCGTCTGCTAGGTCACGGCCTGAAGATTGGCGAACGGGGCATCTGTTTTTCATCCGAACTAGCGGATCAGGCTACCCTGGTTGAAAACGGGATCGACGGCATACCGGAAATGGTTGGCCTTGATGTGCCCGATGTTTACAGCGCGGCCTTGAGCGGTTTTGTCTTAGCCGCAGGGGTCAAAATTATGGAGTCCCACCGACCGGAGCTAATGTATCTTTCAACCACTGACTATATTCAACACAAACACGCGATAGGTTCGCCCATCGCCAACGACTTTTATGCTTTGTTGGATACGTACCTGAGCCAGTTGGATGCCATGGGGTGCACTATCGTCGCGACGGCGGATCATGGCATGAACGCCAAACATGACGGCACGGGTACGCCAAAAGTAATCTATCTGCAAACCTTGCTGGACGAATGGCTTGGAGCGGGCGTGGCACGTGTGATCCTGCCCATTACCGATCCCTATGTTGTACATCACGGCGCCCTAGGCTCCTACGCCACAGCATATCTACCTGAGGGTTCAGACCTGACAGATCTATTAGGGCGTCTGTCGGCTGTGCATGGAATGGAACTAGTCCTGGATCGTCACAGCGCGGCGGAACGTTTCGAATTACCTGCCGACCGGCTTGGGGACTTAGTTTTAGTTTCCAAGCAAGACCACACCATAGGAACATCCACGGATCGCCACGATCTGTCTGCCTTGACGGAACCTTTGCGCTCCCACGGCGGAATATCGGAGCAAGGAGTTCCTTTGATGATGAACCGGCAAACTGATCTGCCCGAGGGGTATGCCCTGCGAAATTTCGATGCCTTCGATTTGGCTCTGAACCACGCGATTTAGGGCACGAGCCAGCCACAAATTTCAGTTCAGACCTGGTTACCGAGATTTCCGGATGATGCACCCGAAATATCTTTAGGGCGGCGTTCAATTAGTCGGCGTGGCGCATTCTTCGAATTGTCACATCATGGTAGACACGCTTTATCACCAGCTAACATTCGCATTTCTCGATAGACGGTCAGCGTTCCAAACGTAGAGAAATTTGACTTTCCCCTTCTCGATTTCCTGCAATAAATCGGAAGGGACAGAAACCCACTGAAGCGTAGGAGTTTTTACATAGAAAAATATAAAAAAAAGATATAAAGGTAGCAAAAGTTGGAGTGTGTTTCGAAAATAGAACTCAATTTTGGAGCGAAAAATGTATGCTATTAATCTCTGCTATAAAGTACCAAATGAAAAAGCAGATGAAATCGCCGCAGTGATAGATGAGCATGCGGCCTTCATGCAAAAAGTATATGTCGATGGCGACGATGCTGTGGCGCCAACGACAACTTTCTTCGCAAAAGCGGCTGAGGTTACTGATCCACTTGACCCTGACGCTGAAGAGACCGGTTTCACCATATTCACTATAAATGAGATATGGGCTTCACCGGATGATGTGATCTCTCACATTCATAGGGTTATGGATGCCCCTCATGCGGAAAGGTTTTTTAACGCCTTCGAATACTGCACTGCCGCTCCTATGGGTACCATTACGTTCCAAATTTAGAGAGTTGGCCGCCGATGCGCACTCTCCTCGCCGCCCTGACCGCATTCATGTTGGTCGCCACCTCTGTGGAGGCGGGGGATTTTGAGGATGCGTTTGCTGTTTACAAGACGGGCGATTACGAGAAAGTCTTTCGGTTTTTGAAGCCGCTGGTTGAGTAGGGAGATAAGTGGGCGCAGTTCGCCCTCAGTGTGGTGTACGAACACGGTCAAGGCATCCCCGAGGAC
>PBHT01000011.1 GCA_002720285.1 Acidobacteriota bacterium
CATCGTCGTTTAGTGGGCCAATCAGACCACCATTCGCCTTTGACGGCGCGTCTGAAACCCTTGCCACTACATCCGAGAATGGCTCACCAGCAACTACACTGGCACGGGCATCGTTAGCCTTCCCTTCAAGAGCTGCCTCGACTGCGTTGGTTGGAGCACCGTCAGGGGCCGCGATCAGAATCTCCCGTAGCGTGATCTGTCCTGGTATACGAAACTCGTCTGGGTTCGCGTTGTAGTACTCGCGCGCCTCAGTATCCGTCATCGCAACCTTGTCAGTAACTTCGATCCGCTGGACATTCGAAACAATAAATTGCCGCTCCATCGCACGCCTGAGGTCTGACGGGGTCATGCCTTCTGCAGCCAAAACTTCGTTCCACTGCTCGTCACTTTCGATATTGTTCTGTGCTTTGACATTCTCAACAATGTCAGCGAATCTTTCGTCATCCATCTCCATACCGAGTTCACGTCCGTGCTGCACGATCAGCAGCTCATCAATTGCATCAACAATGAGCTGCGGTATTGCTTGATCCAGTAAATAGTTAAGTTCGGCGTCGGTCGTGTTCTCGTCTACATTGCCTTGCTCACGCTGTCGCCGCAGCACTTGAACCTGACGTTCCTCCAGTTCGGTCTTAGTAATAATCGCGCCATTAACCTTGACGAGAACCTGCTCTAAAACAATGTTCTGCGCCGCCGGTGCGCCTTCCAAAACCACGACAGCTACCACTACGGCCCATATGACCAAGCCACGTGTACCGCTACACTTTCTCATAAGCGCCTCAAAAGAAATGTGTTAGACACAACCATCTTAGCTGATCTCGGTTGTTGATCCCAATTCAGCCAGCACGCCGGTGACACGAGAAAAGATGCCGCTTGGGGAAAGCGCGTCCTCGGCAGAGCTGTCCCCCCGGTTGGGTCGTAACGAGGCGTTACCGGCCCTCTCCCGGCCTGCCCACCAGGGCGCAGAAGTGGTCAGTTGCGCATCACTAGAATCGGTAGCGGCGCACAAATCAATTTTCAGGAGGCCAGGTGGAACCAACGTCACATCTGAGTGCTCCTCTACCATCTCCAAAACTCGACCAGAATCCACGACCATCTGAGGTCGGAATTTCACGACGACAGTATTGTGATCACGTTCGATCGACTCAACGCCCAACGCATCGGCACGGACCCGGAGCCGACCGTAGTCAGCAAGAGTCAAAATGGACTCGGGTAGAAGGCCGTAACGATCATGCAACTCGGATAGAATCTGCGTCAAATCATCTTCGCTCTTTGCGCCTGCCACGCGACGGTAGACCGTCAATCGTTGCGTCATGTCTGGTATGTAGTTCTGGTCGACTCGCAGGTCAATATTCAAGTTAACGGCTGCCCGCCTCTCGTCAAGAATCTCTTCGCCTTTCAATCGACTCACCGTCTCTTCCAGTAACTTGATGTACATCTCAAATCCGATCGCTTCAATGTGCCCGCTCTGTTCACCACCGAGCAGGTTGCCAGCTCCCCTAATCTCCAAATCCAGCGCGGCGACCCTAAACCCGCTACCGAGATCGCTGAACTCTCGAATCGCCGCCAAGCGTTTACGTGCGACCGCCGACAGTGCGTCAGCATGGGGTACAAGCAAGTAGGCGTAAGCTCGGCGATCTGACCGACCGATCCGGCCTCGCAACTGGTAGAGTTGTGCCAAACCAAAGTGATCGGCCTGATTAATGATTAGAGTGTTGGCGTTTGGTAGGTCAAGACCATTTTCGATGATCGTGGTTGTTACAAGCACGTCGCATTTGCGATCAATAAAACTCACCATGCATCGCTCAAGAACGTCCTCACTCATTTGGCCGTGCGCAACAGCCACCTTGATATTCGGCACGAGTCGCGTCACTAGCTCAGCGATCGAGTAGATCGATTCAATGCGGTTGTGCACGAAGTAGACCTGTCCACCGCGCTCAACCTCGTGGCGGATTGCCTGTGCGATCAAAGTGCGGTCGAATCTGGCGACATTGGTCTGAATCGCCAACCGATCCTTTGGGGGAGTTTCAATCAACGACATGTCACGAATACCGACAAGGGACATGTTGAGCGTCCTAGGAATTGGTGTTGCCGTCAGTGTTAGGACATCGACCCTCCGGCGTAATTGTTTGAGTCGTTCCTTATGAGCTACGCCGAAGCGTTGCTCCTCATCAACAATAAGCAACCCTAAGTCGCGAAACGTCACATCCTTCGAGAGCAAGCGATGGGTGCCGACAACTATGTCAACCCTTCCATTTGCTGCGTGACTAATAACTGTCTTTTGTTCTTGCCGAGTTCTGAATCGGCTCAGCAACTCAATCGTCACGGGAAACGCTGCAAACCGTTCTGTGAGCGTCCTGACATGCTGGAAAGCTAAGACGGTTGTGGGCGCCAGCAGCGCGACCTGCTTCCCCTCCATGACTGCTTTGAATGCGGCACGGACAGCGACTTCCGTCTTTCCGTACCCAACATCACCACATAGCAGACGGTCCATAGGAGTCGGAGCCTCCATGTCGTGTTTGATGTCAGCCACAGCTGTGGCTTGGTCAGCAGTTAGTTCATATCGGAAGGCGTCCTCGAATTCACGTTGCCAGTGCGAATCTTCGCCGAAGGCGTGGCCCGGCATGGTTTTGCGCGCGGCGTAAAGCTTTAGGAGTTCCTCCGCCATGTCACGCATCGCCTTCTTGACTCGTGTCTTCGCACGTTCCCAAGTTGTTCCCCCTAATCGATCAAGCGATGGTCGGCTTCCTCCGGTGTACTTCTGGATTAAATCGAGTTGCTCCACTGGCACGAATAGCTTCGTGGCCTCCGCATATTGGAGCTCCATAAATTCCTGCGCTGCACCGCCAACTTCAAGCTGGCGGAGACCAACGAACACGCCAACGCCGTGTTCCACGTGCACGACATAATCGTCGACCTTAAGGTCGCGAAAATCAGTGAGGAACACCTGCGGGAGGGGGCGCCGGCGCTCGGACGTTTGTCTAGGCTCATCGAACACGTCGGCTTCGGTATAGACCTGGAGTCCGGCATCAGCCAACCTAAATCCACGCGATAACTGACCCACAGTGACTATAACGGTCGGTCTACTCGTCGGCTGATGGGCGCCGGCAATTACCGCTGAAAGCCCATGGTCGGTCAGTAGTTCAACAGCACGGTTCAAGGTGCCAACGGTTGTTGCAACGAATAACACCAGTTCGCCCTGTGTGTGTGCACCTTGGACATCCGTTATCCAGTCCGCAAGGCGGCCTCGGTACTCGATCACTGGTTGACAGGCAATGTGCACAGAATCGCCCACGGATGTCTTGTAATCAAGGGCGTTGAGGTAAACCGCGGTTCGTAGCCGTTGTGCAATATCGTCGGGGTTAGCCACGAACTGTTCCAGCGCTCTCGGTGCCTCACCGCGTGTTTTTGCATCTTCAAATGCGGTGGCTAATCGTTGATATGCTGTCGTCAACTGCGCATTGACTTCTTCTGGCTCGGAAGTAAGCAGGCGATACTCATATGTTGATAAATACTCGAACACCGAGACAGACGGAGGCTCCTCCTCTAATGTTTCTGGATTGTTATCGTCATCAAAGCGTTCTCGAATTGGTGTTATCACAACCCGACTAACCTCTCCTATTGAGCGCTGTGTCGCTTCGTCATAACGCCTTATCGATTCGATCATGTCTCCAATAAACTCGACACGCACAGGATGGTCGTCTGTGGCAGGAAAAAGGTCGACTATGCCGCCTCTGACACAAAACTCACCGTGGCCATCAACGGGGTCTTGGCGAACAAAACCTCCACGAAGAAGGCGATCGCCGAGTAACGTTGGCGACGTCTCGTCCCCCGGAGCAAGTTGAATCGACGCATCCAGCATTACCGCTGGAGCACTCACACGAGGGAGAAGCGCTTCAACTGAGGCCACGACAACCCGAGCCTTGCCTCGCACCAATGCGGAGAGAGCAGCTGCCCGTGCCGAGGTGACCTCGAAGTGCGGCGCTAATCCGCGATATGGATCGACCTCCAGCGATGGAAACGGAAGAATTGCAAGTTCGGCCTCTGGGGCCGAGAGCCCCTCCAGTGACGCGAAGAAGAACCTAGTGTCCGATGTCATCGGGTCGACATCGGCATCTGTCGGTACGACAAGGAGGCTCACCGTTTGACGTCGTGTGGTGGCCACTGTGAATAGGGCACAAGCCGAACTCGTCAACCCAGTAATGGCAGTAGCGTTAATCTTGGTATCAAGCTGCTCGAGTGCGGTCTTGAGCATCGCCCGCACCGAAAGCGATTGGGGGGTCGAGGGAATCACGATCAAACCAGTGGAGAAGATGAACCCCCGATGTTAGCACGCGGGAGCCAAGAAAACCGCAACGGGTGTCGCGGTCTTCCATCTGGCACTGAGAACTAAAAGTTGGGTTTCGAATGCAAGGAACGGATGCGATTCACGATTGCCGTCGTAGAGTGGCCTTGCTCAATGTCGACACGCACAACCCGTCCACCCCGAGACTCAACTGTTTCACGTCCGACAATCTGGTCGGCCATCCAGTCAGCGCCTTTCACAAGCACATCGGGCTGCAGCTGCGCAATGAGTTTCTCAGGTGTTGGCTCCTCAAAGATAACGACCGCATCAACGGAGGTTAGCGCCTCCAGCACTTCCGCACGCTCGATTGCTGGCACAATGGGCCTTCCTAGCCCCTTGATCGACCGCACTGATGTGTCACCGTTAAGCCCAACGATCAGAAGGTCGCCTTCTGCGGCTGCCTTCCTGAGATAGCGCACATGCCCAGGGTGGACCAAGTCAAAAACACCATTCGTGAAGGCAATGGATCCACCTGCTGCACGGGTTTGGTTAACTAGGTCGATCACTTCGTCGGGCATCATCGTCACCATAGAGCTCTTAGCTAGTCGAGATGTCCCGTGAAACGGATGTTGTCTGGAAACTTCCAACGATGGCGCGGGCGGAAGATTCCTATGTCATTAGTACGCGATTTAACACGAAAGGTATGCAATAGGCGGTGATAGTCATACGGATATCCGTCACGCTTGTGCACCGCGACGTCAAGTTTGTAGGTACCTGCGACCAGGTCTAGGCTGTCAATGGTAAAAACAATTTCTCCCTCACCGTCCATACGTTCGGAGGTCAACTTCTCAAGAGCCGTGTTGGTACCGTAACAGCACACACCCTCAGCATTAAATAAACTGATCCCGAATACGAAGTCGCCTACCGGCTTTGCAGCCCGGACACGCAACCGGATGGACATCCGTGCACCGCAGGGAAAAACGTGCGAGGGTTGGTCATCATCACCCACCATCGAGACTTCCACGATTTCAACCTCGCGTGACCCCCAGCGGCCCTCGGTGGCCTGGAACATGTCGGGTGGATGGTCATCGGTGGGTGGTCCGGCCGTTCTCGCCTGCTCCCTAGTCTTCACATCGGCAGAGGCTATCTGCCGCTCTTCCGCCTTCTCCACGTCCACTAAATACGCGTCGATAACTCGAGTCGGATCACCGGTCGCGCGGATCCGCCCGTCGTCTAACCACACAGCCTCGTCGCAAAGTCGCTCCACTAGATCCAGAGAGTGAGTTACCAGTAGGACGGTCTTGCCTCTCCGACGAAACTCGGCAAATTTATCAAGACACTTATGGGTAAAACTCTGATCGCCAACCGCCAGTACTTCATCAATCAGTAACACGTCCGGGTCGACATGGATTGCCACGGCGAATCCGAGTCGCATATACATGCCTGACGAGTAGGTTTTCACTGGTGCGTCAATGAAGTCTTCTAGCTCGGCGAACTCTACAATCTCGTCGAACTTCCTGGTGACCTCCCGTTTTGACAGGCCTAACATGATGCCGTTAATGAAGACGTTCTCCCGCCCACTGATCTCAGGATGGAAACCAGCTCCGAGTTCAATCAGCGCTGAAATGCGCCCGTCGACTCTGACCGTGCCCAACGTCGGCTTGGTGATACCAGCGACCAATTTCAACAAGGTGCTCTTTCCCGATCCATTCGAACCGATCACCCCCACCGTCCGCCCTTTCTCTACAGTAAGCGACACGTCCTGAAGGGCTGAAAATGTTTCGTGAGGCCGAAGGTCAGAGATCAGGCTACCCGACAACAGAGCGCTCTTCAGCGTGGCAAATTGCCGGCGACGGCTAAATCGACGGTAGACCTTAGACACTCCTTCGACGGCGATTACGTTCGTCAACTCCACCCTCTCATACTTCTTCGGCAAACGAGTCGCGTAGCCTGTCGAACAGAAAATATCCCAGGAGAAACAATACGATTGACACGCCACCTAGGGCTAACAGCCACTTCCAATGCCCGAACGGCCCGTCGTAGAACAAGATCTCCTGATAGGAGATGACCAGGTGGGTGAACGGGTTCAGGTCCAGTAGGACCTTGCCACTCGGCGGAGCTAATGACATCGGATAGATAATAGGCGTGGCGAAAAACCAGAAGGTCATCAGGTTTCCTAAGATATCTTTTAGGTCACGAAAGTGGACCGTTAGCGACGCCACAATCAGCGCTAAGCCAAGTGTAAAGAAAAGCTGTACAAGCACGACAACCGGCAACCAGAGTAATTCCAATGGACGGACTGGCACCGCAAAGTACACCAGTGCAGCAGCAATTATCGGTAGCCCTAGTAAGAAATGGACCATGTTCGCGAGAACAGTAACAACCGGCAGCACTTCGGCAGGAAACAGCACCTTCTTGATCAAATTGCCGCCTGCGATCAGCACATTCGACGCCTCTAGGACAGATGACGAAAACCATGTCCAAGGCAGAAGACCGCAAAACATGAACAACGCGTAGGGCTCAATGTCGATCGGACGGATGCCCGGGAGAACGACGCTGAAGACAAACCAATAGACCAACAGAAGCAGAAGGGGGTTGATAAAGGACCAAAAAAACCCAAGAACCGATCCACGGTAGCGCGCCTTGAGTTCACGGGCCACCAGGCTTTGAATGAGGCTTCGGTGGCGGAGTAAGCGAACCAGGTTATGCAGCATCGACCTGAAGCACTAGTTTAGTGATGTTGTCGGGTCCGCCCCTAGCATTAGCTGCCTCGACCAACGATTTGCAGATATCAGAAAGTGGACCGTCCTGCTCCAACAGTTCATGTAGATGTCTGGGCCTAAATAATAGTCGACTTCGGACCAAGGCTGAAGGCTAGCTGCGGACCTGGGCGCGTGCAGCGACCTGTATTCGAACGAGCGACCGGAGCAGCGAGAGGCGCGCTCGCTCAACATCAATATCCAAGGACCGCTCAGCCAGCCGCTTCTCAGCACGCTGCTTGGCCAACCGTGAACGCTCAACGTCGATCTCCTCAGCGCGCTCAGCTACCTTTGCAAGCACTGTGACACGGTCGGACTGGACCTCGACGAACCCTGAGAGGATCGAAATAAATGACCGTTCTTGATTCGTACGAAACCAGAGTTGCCCAACATCCATCATCGTCGCCAGGAGCGGAGTGTGCCCCGGTAAAACATCAAAATACCCTTCCGCGCCAGGAATGTGCACCTCGTCAACCAACTGGCTGACCAGCGACCTGTCTGGGGTAACGACCTCGAGTGTGAGTTGTGATGGTAATACCATGGGGTCCCTACACGACGCGCCCTGCCTCAGGCACTTTTCATCTTTTCAGCTTTCTCGATTGCCTCGGCAACAGTTCCCACGAGATAGAACGCCTGCTCCGGCAGGTCATCATGTTCTCCCTCAACAATCGCCTTAAAGTCACGGACAGTGTCAGCAATCGGCACGTACTTACCGGGCAGACCTGTGAATTGCTCAGCCACGAAGAACGGCTGGGATAGGAACCTTTGTACCTTCCGCGCACGTGACACTGTCAGCTTGTCATCCTCCGACAACTCGTCAATCCCTAGGATGGCGATGATGTCCTGTAGGTCTTTGTAGCGCTGCAGGACCTGCTTCACCTGACGGGCAACTTCATAATGCTCCTCGCCAATAATCCGCGCATCCAGAATGCGTGAAGTCGAGGCTAGCGGATCAACGGCCGGGTAAATACCAAGTTCGGCAATTGATCGTGAGAGGTTTGTCGTCGCATCAAGGTGAGCAAAGGTCGTCGCCGGTGCCGGGTCGGTGTAGTCGTCGGCCGGTACATAAATAGCTTGTACTGAAGTAATCGAGCCTTTTTTCGTCGAGGTAATCCGCTCCTGGAGTTCACCCATCTCAGTCAAAAGAGTTGGCTGATAGCCCACCGCCGACGGCATGCGGCCCAACAACGCTGAGACCTCCGACCCTGCTTGGGTGAACCGGAAAATGTTATCAATGAAGAGGAGGACGTCCTTATTCTCTTCATCTCGGAAGTACTCCGCCACAGTCAGGGCACTCAGGCCAACCCGGAGCCGCGCGCCCGGGGGTTCAGTCATCTGACCGTACACTAAGGCGGCTCGTGACTTATCAGGCTCGTCGATGTTGATAACACCACTTTCCTGCATCTCAAGCCATAGGTCGTTACCCTCACGTGTTCGTTCGCCAACTCCGCCAAACACCGAAACGCCGCCGTGCTTCAGCGCAATATTATGGATAAGCTCCATGATGATGACGGTTTTGCCAACACCGGCACCGCCGAACAGCCCGATCTTGCCGCCAACCAAGTACGGCTCCAACAAGTCAATGACCTTGATCCCGGTCTCAAACATCTCAAGTTCGGTTGATTGATCCTCAAGAGTTGGGGCCGGTCGGTGAATCGGCCAACGTTCGTTCGCCTCAANNGGCCTGTCAGGAAAGTCAACNGGCTCACCNAGTACATTTAGCACCCGGCCNAGGGTCTTCGGCCCAACAGGCACGGNGATTTGTTCACCAAGGTCGACCACCTNCATGCCCCGTTGCATTCCATCAGTCGGCTTCATGGCCACNGCACGTACTCGGTTNTCACCAAGGTGNTGCTCAACTTCAGCAANGACGTCAATCTCGGCGCCAGCGCCATCTTTTTCGTGAGATTGGATCCGGANCGCGTTGTAAATNGCCGGCAGNTGCCCACCCTCAAANTCAACATCAANAACAGGTCCAATGATCTGNACCACTTTGCCGGTTTTCTGTTCNACCGTCACTACATTCGCCATGTGTCTTGNTCCCTCTACAGCGCCTCGGCTCCCGACACAACCTCGATTATCTCGCGCGTGATGGCCGCCTGACGTACTTTGTTCATATAGATTGTCAACTGTTCGATAAGCTCACCAGAATTCTTCGTCGCCGCATCCATGGCGGTCATGCGAGCTGCGTGCTCGGCCGCTGCCGATTCCAGGAGCGCCCGGTAAATCTGTATCTCTACATGGTGGGGAATCAGNTTGCTGAAAATCTCTTGNGCCGCCGGCTCGTAGAGNTAGTCNATGAGCAACTCGGTCTTCGCCGCATCATGGTCCATTGGAGCGACTGNTTTGGCGGTCATGTCATCGGGCACAAGCCGTCCGATGGGCAGTAAACGTTCGACGACGACACGCTGCTGTAACACTGACTTAAACTCGTTGTAAACGAGATACACCGTGTCAACCTTCTCGTTCATGTANTCGTCGATCGCGGTCTCGGCAATCGCCTGTGAGTCTTTGGATGACAGTTTGGCGAAAAGGTTTACGAGTTCATACCTGACGTCGAAACCACGACGATTGAAAAAGTCTCGGCCNTTTCGGCCCACCAGCCCAAGCGCCACTTCCCGATCNGGGTCCTCTACCGCGAACCTCTCGGCGGTCTTGATGATGTTGGTGTTGAAACTACCGCAGAGTCCTTTGTCNGCCGTGATTACGAATATCAGGGTTCGACCCGCTGTAACAGCGTGTTCCCTTAAAAGGGGGTGCGCCGATGGCTCAACACGTGTTGCCATGTCGTTGAGCACGCGAAGCATATGGTGCGCAAACGGGCGGGCACCCAGAATCTGGTCCTGCGCCCGGCGAAGTTTCGACGCCGCAACCATTTTCATGGCCTTGGTGATCTGCTCCGTTGACTTAACGGCACGAACACGGCGGCGGACGTCAAGAAGGGAAGGCATCGATCAAGCTGCCTCAGTTTTCCTATTGGCCACAAAGTCGGCTGTAAACTCTTTGATGGCNGCGGTCAGATCAGTNTTGAGCTGTTCGTCTAACTGNGACTTCTCTCGAATCGCTGCNCAAATAGCACTATGTCGTGTTTCGACAAACCGATAGAGTTCTCGTTCGAACTTTTGAACATCGGTCACGGCTATATCATCGAGCAACCCAGTGGTGCCAGCAAAGATAATCATTATCTGCTGCTCGACAGCCAGTGGCTCATACTGGGGTTGCTTNAGAAGTTCGACTAGTCGCTGCCCCCGCGAGAGCTGNGCCTGAGTCGCTTTGTCTANCTCNCTACCAAACTGTGCAAAGGCNGCCAGNTCTCGATACTGCGCGAGGTCGAGCCGAAGNGTGCCGGCCACTTGGCGCATTGCCTTGACTTGCGCCGACCCACCGACTCGCGAAACAGAGTTNCCAACATTGATCGCCGGCCGCACGCCTTGGTGAAACAGATCGCTCTCAAGAAAGATCTGGCCGTCGGTGATTGAGATAACGTTGGTTGGAATATAGGCCGAAAGATCGCCGGCTTGGGTCTCAATGATAGGCAGGGCAGTCAAAGAACCGCCGCCCNGTGTGTCACTCATCTTGGCCGCCCTCTCAAGTAACCGGGAGTGCAGATAGAAAACATCACCCGGGTAGGCTTCACGGCCAGGCGGTCGACGCAGAAGCAACGAGATCTCGCGGTAGGCCTGCGCGTGCTTTGATAAATCATCATAGATACAGAGGGCGTGTCGTCCGGAATCTCGGAAGTGCTCGCCGATTGAGCATGCTGCGTACGGACTAACAAAAAGCAACGGTGCCGGGTCCGAAGCAGCTGCAGCGACAACGATTGTGTAGGTCATCGCACCCGCGTCTTCAAGGGTCTTAACGACTTGGGCGATTGTGGACTGTTTCTGCCCAATNGCGTTATAGATGCAAATAACGCCGGTGTCCTTCTGATTAATGATTGTGTCAACGGCTACAGCNGTTTTACCAGTCTGGCGGTCACCAATAATCAATTCTCGCTGGCCTCTGCCGATCGGAATCATGGCGTCGATCGCCTTTAGACCAGTTTGCAGTGGCTCACGAACCGGTTGGCGATCGACCACGCCAGGGGCGATTTGTTCGATAGGCNGGTACTGATTGCTCGTAATCGGNCCTTTGCCATCAATTGGCTGGCCCAGAGCGTTGATAACACGGCCCAACATCTCATCACCTACCGGCACNGAAATAATCCGTCCGGTGCGTTTCACGGNGTCGCCCTCGCNGATCTCGGTNTAGTCGCCGAGCAANACAGCACCAACNCTTGATTCTTCGAGGTTAAGCGCGATGCCAAAAACTCCGTGAGAAAACTCCAACATTTCACCAGCCATGACGCTTTCAACACCGTGCAGCCTTGCAATGCCGTCGCCGATGGCNATTACGGTGCCGACCTCACTCACGTCGACGTTGACCGCGTAGTTCCCTATTTGATCGCGTATTATTTTAGAAATTTCTTCAGCTTTGATATCCATCAGGTTCCACTCTCTAGTTGCTCTCTCAGCCGTTCAAGCTGGGTTGCAACACTACCGTCGTAAACGGTACTACTGATCTTTGCCACGACGCCACCGATGATCGATGGGTCGACCCGTGCATCAATCAACACCTGTTTTCCGGTCACCTCCCCAAGCCGTTGGGCAATCGCGTCGCGCCGATCGGCTGATAGTTTCACCGCTGTNGTNACNTCAGCGCGTACGATCTGCAACCGGTCTTGCACACGGGCTCGAAAAGCCGAGAGGATTTCCTGGACCAAGTTCATNCGGTCACGTGCAGCCAGTAGATCTAGCAATCTTGTGACAGCGGCTGACACATTCTTGTTATGCCTTAGAACCGCGGTCACAGCAGCCTGCTTGTGCGAAGACGGCACGGATGGGTTTATGAGCGCCTCCTGCAACGAGGGGTGGACNTCCAGCAAGGTGACAAACTCCTCTAAATCGNGCTCAGCGGTCGAGGGCTCCTCGTCCTTGTCTCTAACCGTCACCTCAAACAACGCGCGTGCATAACGTCCTGCGATAACCCGTTCAGTCATTTTCTTTCAACACCCTTCGGTGCTGGTTCTAGCGCCCGGTTATCAACCGGGTCGTACTTGGTCAACGTACCGGTCAACAAGTCTCAGCTGGTCTGCCGCTGACAGATTATCTTGAATCCGCTGCGCCGCCACTCGCGTGGCTAACGCGGCCGCGTGCTGNGTCAGCTGCTGCTTCGCGACCCGTAACTGGAGGGCCAACTCTCTACGACTTTCCTCGATCAGCCTCTGACGAGCCGCCTCNGTCGACTCTCGCAGCCGTTTCTCCTCAGCAGCAACCTCCTCCTGGCCGCGCACCCGAAGCGTCTCCAGCTCATTAGGAAGGGTTAGCAACCTCTCCTTGATCGCTTCCAATTGCTGGGCTGCTTCGGCACTAGTCGCTCGCGCTTGGGCGAGACCCGCACGNACCTGGTCGCTTCGATCNCTCAGATAAATGCTGAGAGGTCNCCGAAGTAATACAAATAGGATACCCNCGAGCACAGCGAAATTAGTAAGCCGTGCGATTGTTTCCAGTAGAGGCGTGNCGTGCTCTTCCTCAGCATGTACTGAGTCGGTTTGTGTTGGNTGGGAAGCCGCGGCTAAGACGCCGCTAACGCCAGCCCATTGAATCGCCGGCAGAACCACGGCGAAGCTGAGGCAAATGAAGAGAACGGACGACCGCCTAAAACTCGACCATTCAGAGCTACGAGTGGAGGCANTGGCAAGCGAATGGCGGATNCGGGTCAACGATCTCCAACTTAACGGGACGCCCGGTGCACCTTCCGCGCCAGTAGTCAATTCGACGAAATCTTCCGGCCTAGCACCTGCTCGGCGGCGGCGAGGCCGAGCGCCTCCGCATCGCGCTCGAGTTGGGCGCGAGCTTCAGCGGTCTGCGTCTTCAGGCTTTCGGTCGCATCAGCGAGGTTCGACTCGGCATCCCGTTGCGTTTCATCGAGGATTTCAGCGCGACGAGCCAGTAACTCTCGNCGGTTCTCCTCCATCTGTTGGTAAATCTCTGCACGCGCAGCCGCTGTCTTCGTTTCGAACTCTNCTGTCGCTTCAGNGGCTTTTCTTGCCGCTGACTCGGCCAGCTCAAGCGCTGACCGAATGGCACGCTCACGCGTTTCCATCACCTCGGTAAGTGGTGCAATTAAAAAACGCTTGAGGGTCCATGCNAGNAACAACACCAACCCAATTACCCANAGGACCGTCAGGTCTGGAATCAAAGAGAACTCCCGCTTGGTAGAGCGACGACCCAGAAGGGTTTCGAACGCCCGTGCAGAACNCCGATTTTAGCATCTGCACTGCACGACGACAAGAGCGGCCAGGCTAAAACTTGTNTTCGTAAAGCCTANCCCACGTAAACCCTNGNGCCAGATTCCACGAACGACTCAACTGTGCCAATCTTGACTGCCTGGCTACCAGTTGCCGCTAATGCACTCATCGCTCGGTCCACCGCAGTGGCCGCCACTGCGACCAGCAACCCTCCAGATGTTTGGGGATCGTAGAGCAANNTTGCAATCTCTCCAACTAGCCCNGCTTCGAACCTCGTCCGCTGGCCGAAGTGCTCCGCGTTGGNGTCGCCCCCGCCAGTTCGATTCTGTCGCACCAGAGCAGATGCCCCCTCAAGTAATGGAACCGCTGCTGATTCAATCCGAAAGGCAACNCTTGAAGCCGAGGCCATCTCACANGCATGACCCACTAGNCCGAAACCAGTAACGTCGGTGCAGGCATGGACTTCATCCCNGCCCAAGGTGCATANCGCATCAGCGGAGGCGCGGTTGAGTGTCGTCATCGACTCGATAGCAGCCGTTTCGATATTCTCTGCNGCACGNCTTTTCTTGATCGCGGTTGCAATAATCCCGGTGCCTATCGGCTTGGTTAGCAACAACTTGTCTCCNACCTGTGCCCCCGCGTTTGACAGCACCCGGNCTGGGTCTACACGGCCGGTTACGGCATACCCGAATTTGACCTCGGCATCCTGCACTGTGTGTCCCCCGATAAGGGCTACTCCGGCTTCACTCAGTTTGCTCAATCCTCCCTCGAAGATCGCCTTCACCACAGTTGGGTCGAACTCCTGGCTCGGAAAACCCGCAATAGCCATTGCTGTGAGTGGTTTCCCGCCCATAGCGTAAATATCGCTCAAGGAGTTCGCTGCAGCGATTTGTCCATAGGCGAAAGGGTCGTCCACGATTGGCGTGAGGAAATCAACGGATTGGACTANCGCTGAACTGGNATCCCACNGGTAGACACCCGCGTCGTCGGAAGTGCGGAAATCGACCAGCACCCGTTCGTTTTCCAACGAAGGTAAATCGCCCAGGACCTGAGCGAGCTCGCCGGCGGCGAGCTTACTCGCTCAACCCGCGCAACTGGAGTAGTCGGTCAGTCGTCGTTTGGTCCAACGCATGTCTAGTTCACTGATACTACAGCCCTCTTCCACGGTGACCCAGAATTCGTTCACCGCNCTGTCAATTGCTCGTAGATTCGTTGTAGCTCTTCNTCCGAACTGAAGTCGANCTCAATCCGCCCTCCCTTCCGTTTTCGGATGACACGTACCCGTGTACCTAGGGCGAATCGGAGCTGCTCCTCGGCCGCACGGATATGTACGTCGGCCGCCTCCGGCCTACCTGCTCTGATCCCTTGTCCNGTGAGCTTACGGATGAACGCCTCGGTTTCTCGAACCGACAGTCGCCGCCTCATTACCTCACGGGCCGCTCGCCGTTGAGCCGACTCGTCTGGCACGCCCAACAGCGCACGGGCATGGCCAACGGTCAGACCACCAGACATAAGNTTGGCCTTAATTTCCTCTGGCAACTTCAANAGACGNAGAGCNTTTGCNATGGTCGAACGATCNTTCCCAATCGCACTAGCAATCGCGTCGTGTGTCAGCTGATGCTGTTCTACCAGACGCTGGTANGCAACGGCTTCCTCAATAGGATTCAGGTCTTCACGCTGTAAATTCTCGATGAGTGCGAGNGGNAATAATTGGTCGTTTGTTACCTCGCGNACANCNATNGGCACACGCAACAAACCCGCCCGTTGCGCGGCACGCCACCGCCGCTCCCCCGCGACGATTTCGTACCTATCCTCAACTTTTCGCACGACGAGCGGTTGAATAACACCGTTGGCTCGGATCGACTGTGCCAGCTCATCCAGTTTCGCCCCGTCTACCTCCGTCCGTGGTTGGTCGGGGTTCGGAACGAGTTGATCGATGTCAATTTCGTTGAGCGCAACTTTGGGAGTTGGCGACACGTCAGGAATAAGTGCGCTCAGTCCCCGGCCGAGCGCTGGGCGCTTTTCAGTCATACTTCTCTCTCAGAATAATCGAGTCCTTGTTGAGAATTTCTTTGGCAAGGGAAACATAAGCCTTCGCGCCGCGTGATTTCTTGTCGTAGAGAATAGCCGGTAGTCCGTGGCTTGGNGCCTCACCCAACCGTACGTTCCTGGGTATAACCGTATCGAACACTTTCGCTTTAAAGAATTCCCTGATTTCACGTGAGACCTGTTGTGAGAGATTGGTGCGACCGTCGTGCATCGTCAGTAAGACGCCTTCGATATCAAGACCAGGGTTGAGCGAAGCACGGACACGCTGCAGGGTCGAGACCAACTCGGCTAAGCCCTCCAAGGCGAAGTACTCGCTGAGCATAGGAATTAAAACGGTGTCCGCAGCAACAAGACCGTTGAGGGTTAGAAGGCCCAGGGACGGCGGGGTGTCGATAAAAACGTAATCGTACCGATCGACGAGTTGTTTTACCAGCGAGCGGAGTCGCTTTTCGCGATTTTCGAGCGAGACCATTTCGAGCTCTGCCCCGGTCAGGTTGCGCTCTGCCGGCACCACAGATAGTCCGCTCACGGCGGTCTGCAGCACAAATCCCGAAAAGTCAGGAATCGTTTTGGCTGTGAGAGCTTCGTAAACAGTGCCTTGACTGCTGGACTGTCCTTTGAGCCCAATCCCGCTTGTTAAATTAGCTTGAGGATCGACGTCGACAGCTAACACGCGGCGCTCCGCAAGCGCCAAAGAGGCAGCCAGATTGATTGCGGTTGTGGTCTTGCCAACCCCGCCCTTCTGATTAGCAACAGCAATGACCCTAGCAGCCATGAAACTTAACCGTTGGTATAAATTATGTTAAATGACCTATAATATAAAACTTCTAGGTTAGGATACGTCCAGAGGCTACCTTGGTCAAGCTGTTTCACGTGAAACAGTCGTCTTTGAGACTCCTACTTTCACTAACCATGTTTCACGTGAAACAGCTTGCGCGGGATATTCGTCAGCTATCTTGAAACTTTTTCCTTCTGAAGCACAACTAATCGACTTCCAAGTGATTCAACNAGTTGAACAGTTTCCNTCAAAACAAGTGGNGGGCTGAGCGACCTTGACTCTTTCGTTNTNNCGCTGCTTTCAAACAGAAGCATCTTTCCCTCATATTGCAAGAAACTCTGAAGCCTGTTAAGTGAGGCNCTGTCTACACTGACAGCCCTTACGCTCACAAAGGCCATCGANTCNAGNANGTCNTTACGAAGTAGNAAATCCTCCCAACGAGCCGTTTCAACCGTTGAATCCTNNAGGTCAAGNGTCCTCAAGGCCTCCCGAAGAAAGGCTGATTTCCTTGTTTTTGATTCAACCATTGTAAGGTGGAGATTTGGCCTAAATAGCTTGATTGGGATGGCTGGGGAACCGTTACCNGAACCTATATCGAGGAGGCTCAGCTCGCCACCTGGGATTACTTTCGCCGCAATTAAAGGCTCGATGATCAATCTTTTCAGCAACGAGTCAGTGTCGACGCTGGAGGTTAGGTTGACCGTTGAGTTCCAGCGNGCTAAGAGAGCCAGGTAGGCCCTCAGATTTTCAGCCTGTTCACCGTTGAGCNGAAGCCCTGATTGAGCGGCGAGGCGCTCGAGCCTTAGGATCNNGTCCTTTGCGCTCATGGCCNGCATGCATGATATCGCGGTTTTGTTTATCTTTCCCCAAAGTTCTCTTNCTACCCCTCAAAAGNAGGCTACCAAGAATCGCNATCGCGGCNGGTGTCATNCCAGGAATTCGACGGGCCTGACCGAGTGTTGTNGGCAAAGTCTGNGTAAGCCTTTCGANNACTTCTGCCGACAAACCTGGGATCTNCGCGTAAATGAACCCTTGGGGAATTTNGCATTCTGCTTGTTNTTGCTCTCGNTCCACAGCAGCCATCTGACGCTTGAGATAACCCTCATACTTGANTTCAGTCTCNACAGTCGCCAGATCNANTNTCTTCGTNTTTTCTTCGCNTNTAAGTTCTATCTCGCCNCTNTCAATCAATGATTTGAGTCTGAGTTGTGGACGACGAATGGCCTCAGAGGCACGAACACGNCANCCGTCNGGNAACGTAACCGTTGTCTTTCTCAANGTCTTAAGATTCTGCTCAAAACNTCGCCTNCGANCNACGAATCGNTCCCANCGTTNTTTGGTAACGAGNCCGATGTTCCACCCGTGTNNGGTAAGNCGCAGGTCCGCGTTGTCGNTTCGAAGAAGCAACCGATGTTCGGCCCGTGAGGTAAANAGGCGGTAAGGCTCGAGGCANCCCTGTGTNGTGAGGTCNTCAATCATCACGGCCAAATATGCCTCATCACGACGGAGCACCAGGGGCTCATCNCCTGCGATNGTGCGCGCGGCGTTGATGCCGGCTATTAATCCTTGACCCGCCGCTTCTTCATACCCNGAGGTCCCGTTTACCTGTCCNGCNAGNTAAAGATTNTTGAGTCGTTTGGTCTCTAGAGTCGGCCGAAGCTCNGTTGGCTGGATGAAGTCGTANTCGACAGCATAGCCAGGTCGCAGCAACGTAGCAGCCTCGAGGCCCGGCAGNTTCCTGATGATCGCCCTTTGGACCTCACGCGGCAGACACATCGACATCCCGTTTACATAAATCTGTTCGACATCAATCCCTTCGGGTTCAAGAAAGACNTGATGGCGTTCTCGGCNGGGAAACCTCACAACCTTGTCCTCAAGTGACGGGCAGTAACGCGGTCCGATTCCCTTGATTTGNCCGTTNAATAAAGGGGAGTCGTCAAGATGTGTNCGGACCAAAGCGTGAACTTTTTCGTTGGTGTGTANGAGGTGACAGTTGATTTGNGGATTCCTAATCCGATCAGTCATGAATGAAAACGGAGTCGGCTGATCATCCCCNCGCGCCACTTCCAACCGATCCCATTCGATCGTGTCACGATGTAAGCGGGGCGGCGTNCCAGTTTTGAGCCNCCCCCAGCGAAACTCCAANCGCTTCAACGANTCGGCAAGGGCGGTCGACGGCGGTTCGCCGTACCGNCCAGCNGGACGTTGCTCCCGNCCGATATGAATTAGACCATTGAGAAANGTGCCAGCNGTGACCACNAGTGCNTGNCAGTTCAGNAATCGACCATCTGCCATCCGNAGTCCTCGAACAGCNTTGTNGCGAACCACGATTTCGGNAGCCACNCCAAAGATCCACTCAATTCGTGGTTCGNGCTCGAGGGACGCTAGAANCCAACGAGAGTACCTTTGNTTGTCNGCCTGGGCGCGAGGCGACCAGACAGCTGGTCCACGACTTCGATTTAGTAATTTGAACTGAATTCCGGTTGCGTCNATTGCNTCNCCCATGAGACCACCAAGGGCATCAATCTCGCGCACCANATGNCCTTTNGCAGTNCCGCCGATCGCCGGGTTNCAGGGCATCGTCGCCACNGTTTCGCGCGAGAGNGTGCATAGGCCNACCCGNNGNCCCATNCGCGCNGCNGCTCGCGCCGCTTCACATCCTGCNTGTCCNGCGCCAANGATGACNANGTCGTANTNCGACATCGAAATTTAGAGATGACGAGTTTCCAGAAANNTCATCGGCTTANGTCTCTAGCATTGAGATAGAGACTGTTGAAATGAACGANGGCAACTGTATCACTGTGACAAAGACTACAGAATCTACTTGCCGATGCAGAACCGCNNGAAGATGTGCTGCAGGAGGTCTTCGGTGGTNCGTTGGCCAGTAATCTCTTCTAGGATCGCGCGTGCTCGCTGTANNTCAGCGAGCACGAATTCTTCCGATATCTCTGNGGAAACAGCCTGTGCGGCTCGGTCNAGTTCACCGCGTGCTCGNTCCAGNAGGTCAAGATGCCGAGTGTTTGTTATCGCTGGTGAGTCGCGGCNCGGTTCCTCNGCAACCAGCTCGGCCGTTAGCGCCTCCCGAAGAGCTTCNANGCCGGCTTCTGTNGTGGCCGTAGCCTTCACGATNCGACTGGACACCGCGGTGAATGGNTCTGACGNCCANGCCAANGGCAGNTCNCCTTTATTGGCAACGATTAATCGCCGGNACGACGAAGTNTCCTCGAGCAACTGAAGGTCACTGTTGTCAAATGGACGGGATTGGTCGAAGACNAGGAGGGAAAGGTCNGCCACCGCCATTACTGAGCGNGCACGGANNACGCCTTCGACTTCAACCGCATNGNCNGTNTCTCGTATCCCGGCAGTGTCTACCAATCGAACNGGGACACCACACACATCAATTGTTTCGGTGACAAGATCGCGNGTCGTGCCGGCCACGTCGGTGACAATTGCCCGACCGGCACCCACAAGACCATTGAAAATGCTGGANTTNCCTGTGTTTGGGCTCCCAATNATTGCGACTTGCCNGCCCTCNCGAATCACCCGACCGCGACGCCCACCTNCGAGCAATCCGCTTATTCGGGCACNAATGTCGACGATCGCCGTAACCGTTTTCCGTCGGTCGANAAAATGGTAGCCCTCCTCGGGAAAGTCGAGCGAGGCTTCGAGGCCAGCGATCAAGTCGAAGAGGGTCNNGTCGATCGCTNTTATTTCNGTACTAAGTGTGCCCTCTAGTTGATCGTAAGCTAGTCGGGCCTGCAGTGGTGTAACGGAGTCAACCAAGTCGGCNACTGCCTCAGCCTGTACGAGGTCTATNCGCCCGTTGAGGAAACCGCGAAGCGTAAACTCCCCTGGTTCGGCTAACCGAGCACCGNAACGCATTGCGGCNTTAACGATCGCTTCGAGCACCACTGGGCTCCCATGCGCGCTTANTTCGACAACNTCGTCACCGGTGTACGACGCTGGGCCNGGGAAAGAGGTNNCTAGAACCTGATCGATCCGTTCCGTGTCNTTATCNCTNGCAATCTCCTCGAGCGTCGCGAGTGTCGCCGTGCGTGGTTTNAGCNGCGNGNGGTTCCCCAGTAGTGCCCCAGCAATCGACTGNGCGTTTGGGCCACTNAGGCGGACAACNCCAATGCCACCNCGCCCCGGNGGGGTNGCAATGGCGACNATTGTGTCGTCGGTGTTAAACACGGNATGGGNACGCCCCCTAGTGGGCGAATCGTGGCGGGGTGGNGCCCTGCGCGTTAANCACTCCCCTTGACTGTAATACTNANCGTCTTGAGCAAAGCGTCGCCAATGCTCTCAGTGTCCACGTCCGGATCCTCNGCAATGGCNAAGTGCACGATACGCCGTGCGTAGGCATTCAATGGTCCAAGTTCCTGCNNCTCACCCGTTTGCTTNGCACNGTCAGCGAGCACCCGAGCCGTTTGCCGCAACTCCTCNTCTTGNCCCAGCCTAAAATCACGATAGTCGACNACAANNCGGTGGCGGNCAGGAAGCTCGTGACGAAAAACNGAGTTCATGACANNTTGTANCGCGTCAAGTGCAGCAGCGCGTTTTTCCAACAACACCTCGCCCCCGTCACCATCNAGTCGTATGCGCAGGCAATCGTCGNGNTCTTCAACCACCGGTTCTAGNGGGAGAGCAAGGGTTAACAAAACNTCTTTGACNAGATCTTGNACTCGNGTNTTCAGTTCCNTATCTGCGTTCATCGTCTAGCCNCCCCCGTGCTCACGTGAGCCCTTCTTTTTCACCTTCGCTTTTTTGGTTCGACGTTCNGCGGGNGGCCTGANCGTGTGCACCTTCGGCGGGCCGATAATCCGATTGGTNACCACTTGTTGTCCCACGCCCCACAGATTACTTACGAACCAGTACAGGACCAATCCGCTCGGTGCCCCCAAGAACATAAACGTGAAGACGACCGGCATCACCATCATTACCTTCTGCTGAGTCGCATCTGCCGTTGATGGTGTCATTCGTTGCTGCGCCATCATCGTCACGCCCATCAGCAAAGGAGTGACATACAGCGGATCAGGCTTCGCAAGGTCTTGAATCCAAAACACAAACGGAGCGTCTCGGATTTCGATAGCGACTGATAGTAATGAATAAAACGCAAATAAAACTGGCATCGTCGCCAACATCGGTAAACAGCCGCTTGCGGGGTTTACTCCGCGGTCGCGATACAAACCCATTAGCTCCTGATTCATTTTCTGTTTAGCCGGGTCGGTGGCCTTCAGACCTTTGTAGCGTTCCTGAATGGATTTAATTTCTGGCTGCAACTCTTGCATCTTACGCATCGACACGACGCTTTTGTGACGCAAGGGAAACATGGCGGCATTGATCATGATGGTAAGAATGATGATCGACCACCCGTAGTTCCCAACATAGCCATACACCCACTTGAGCGAACGATGCAGTGGTACGACCAACCACGAAAAAAAGCCAAAGTGCACAGCTTGCATAAGTTCGCTATCGATTATGCCGAGAATGTCAAAATCTTTTGGCCCCATATAGAAGCGCGTTTCGGTGGGCGGTTCGGCAAACTGCAGGGAGTAATCTATTAGCACAAGCTGGTCGTCGCCGGAACCCAGCGTTACTGGCCGATAATTAACTTCTGCTGGGTTGTTATCAGGCAACGCCGCCGACAGAAAATAGTGGTCGTCAACACCGACAAACCCGAAAGTGCCTTCGTAGGCAGGCGTCTCTTCCAGGTCGGAGCTGTCCAGTCGAGAGACCTCCTCCTCTCGATAAAAGATCGCCTGAGACGGCTGGCTGTAAGTGAAGCCGAACCCGCCAGCGGTGCTGCTGCCCAGCCCGGGACCCCATCGCACTGCCGGATTTACTGCGCCTCTAGGAGTCCTCACGCTGGCACTGAAGCGAACCACGAACGGCTCGTTTTGGGGATCGAAGCGGTACTCCTTACGAATTTGTAGGCCACCGCTGTCTTCGTAATCAAAGACTAATGACCGTGGCGCTGCTCCTACCTGTAACGACCCAGCACTTGGCCGAAACAATGCCTCGCGCAACCGAGCGTTCAGCTGTTCGTCAGCAACCTCGAGTGTAAACGGAAGCGGTGCTTCTTGGTCGTCTAGGACCGGCACTAGCTCATTTGATTCACCGGAGTCCTCTAAATACTCTTTCAGCTGCCAACTTTTCAGTACGCCGCCCCTGTTAGAGAAAGTTGCTATCACTTGTTCGGTTTCAACAACGATATCTCGCGGAGTCTCATCAGCGATAACAGTAGACACCCCTACTGTGCCCGATGCATCGGTCGTTTGTGGTGGTTCTGTGGAGGGCGGCGTTTCAATAATCGGCGCCTGGGACTCAACAGGTGAAAGGTCGCGTAAACCAGTCGACCCTGTCTCTGTGGATACAGTCTCATCATCCGGTAATTGAGCGGGGGGTACTATCAGGCTCTGGTACACGAATAACACCAGGAACGAGAGGAAAACGGCAAGTAAGACTCTTTTTTCCATCGATAGCTAATCAGGACTCGACCCGTCGTGAACGCTTCGCCGGAATAGGGTCGTATCCACCCGGGGTGAGCGGTTGACAACGAACCAACCTCCAGCCTGCAAGTAGAAGTCCTCGCCACGGACCATGGCAGGTTACGGCTTCGGCCGCATAGGTCGAGCATGACGGTGTGAACCTGCAGGTGCCCGTGAAAAGTGGTGAGAATGTCACCTTGTATACGCGGAGCAGCCCAATCAGTAGTGCCGTGATTAACCGATTCACCATATCGTCATCTTTGGCGACGCTCGTGTCGAGCTAAGGTCGAGCGATAGTCTGACTCCAAGCTTGCAAAATCAGTGTTCGGGAACTCACGTCGCGGTAGGACGACAACATCCAGTCCAATGTTTGCCTTTGTCCTTCGAAAGAGCTCCCGTGCAAGACGTTTTGCGCGGTTCCGTAACACCGCGCCACCAAGACGTCTCGACGCTGTGATTCCAAGCCGGCTCCTCGGCAAGTCGTTAGGCAAAATAAGAAGAGTTAAGTACCGGCCATGTGTCCGAATCCCGTTCTTCTGGATCCGCTGGTATTCCGGTCGGCGTCTGATTCGCTCGTTACGCTTGAGCGTCTGTGGCACTGGTTGGACTCTGGCACCGCGGGTAGGCTAAGACTGACGACCCTTCAGGGTAACCTGTGATTCGATTGGAATTACGGAATCGCGATTGTCAGAAAGCTGCAAGACGCTTCCGACCCTTGGCACGACGACGTTTCAAAATCCGGCGCCCGGCTTTCGTGGCCATCCGCACGAGAAATCCGTGAGTTCGTCGACGGTGTCGACGGTTTGGCTGGAACGTGCGCTTCACTGACCTTTACTCCCCGGTTGCGCCTGATGAACAGCTGAGAAACCTTAATGGTAGTGGAGGCGCTTAATCAGTGTCAATGCAGCCAACTCGTTTGTGATGGGCTCCCGCTACAGTAGCCGAAGGAGGGGCAATCTGCCTTGGTTGGGTTAGTATTGTGAAATTATTCACTAGTAATGACAAAATGTGCAAAAGTTTGAAAAAAGTCCCTTGATATTATTAATGGGGCGCAACATTCTAGACGTTTGGCAGGGTAGCATCCATGTGCTAAAGTCCTCGTTTTCAATTATTTGCGTGGTTCATTTGGCACGAATTTCCACAGTTGTGGAAAAAAATGTGGAAGAAATCGTTGTTTTGCTTAGGTTTTTTAGGAATTGGCCGAATAAGGGTGTCCTCAACTTATCAAATGTGGCCTGTCACAAAACACCACTCCAGGCAACTTGGATTGGATTTTGCTGATGAGTGACAGTGTTTGGGACCAGGTATTGGGACGGATAGAAACCAAGATAAACCAACACAGTTTCTACACTTGGTTTAAGCCGACTACTTTCGTAGATGACTCTGGAGAGGTAATTCAAGTAAAGGTTAGAAACAAGCTGGTTAAAGACTGGCTAACAAAACATTACAAGGGTGTCATTTCTGAAGCGCTAGACGAGGTCAATCGGTCCTCCACTACAATCTCGTTTGTGACCGATGAGAGAAAGGGTCAGGCAAGCGGGCCTCCTCAGGACGTGCCACCCCAGCCAACCACCGACATGAAAACCAGTCCTTCAGCGGCTGGCCTAAACCCCCGCTATTCTTTCGATACTTTTATTGTTGGTCCATCAAATCAATTTGCCCACGCTGCATGTCGGGCCGTCGCTGAAGCACCGTCCCGCTCATATAACCCCCTCTATATCTACGGTGGTGTAGGGCTTGGTAAAACACACCTAATGCATGCGATTGGCCAATTTGTACTCGAACACAACCCGCGACTGAAGCTCACTTACATCTCATCAGAACGGTTTATGAATGAAATGATCAATGCCGTGCGCTTTGATAGCATCCTTGAGTTCCGAGAACGTTATCGCAGCGTTGATGTTCTTCTTGTTGATGATGTCCAGTTTATGGCTGGCAAAGAGGGGACGCAAACCGAATTTTTTCATACATTTAACTCCCTTTATGACCTCCAAAAGCAGATTGTTATAAGTAGTGACTACCCCCCCCACCAAATCCCCTCACTAGAAGAACGATTAAGGTCACGCTTCGAGTGGGGCCTTATTGTTGATATCCAGGCGCCAGATTTAGAAACCAAGGTTGCTATTCTTAAAAAGAAGGCAGACGCTGAATCTATCCCCCTGCCTGATAATGTAGCGATTTATATCGCCGGCAAGATTAAATCGAATATTCGCGAGCTTGAGGGGTCGCTCATTCGTTTAATCGCGTATGCATCGCTCACTGGACACGAGATTTCCGTGCCGCTGGCCCAGGATGTGTTAAGAAATGTTTTAGCGCACGGCGACCGAGCTGTCACAATTGAAATCATCCAAAAGGCCGTCGCTGACTACTATAAACTTAGGTTGGCCGAATTAAAATCTCGGAACAGTTCAAAGTCGATTTCTGGACCAAGACAAATTGCAATGTATTTATGTAAATCTCTGACCAGTGCTTCTTTGCCGGAAATTGGCCGGAGTTTTGGTGGAAAACACCACTCGACCGTAATTCATTCAATTAAAAAAGTTGAAGCACAACGTAAGCACGATGGGGATTTCAACATGGTTATCAACAACCTTATAGAATCCTTGAAGTAGTGTTATCAACAGTTTCCAGCCAGTATCCACAGGGGTTCTAATTTGCTTCTTGGTTCCCTTCGTGGCTCCTTTTTGTCCACAAAAAATCAACCAAAAAGACCTGTTTTATCCTATTCATGAGGTGCTGTCTAACTTATTGATTTTAAAGGGTTAGTCTTTAAAAATAACAGTATCAACACACACTTTATTCTTATATAATTTTATTACTTTACGATCTCTTTTTAGTAAGAGAGATCATATTGGTCTCGCCTGTTTCGGATCGACGATATCCAAACATGAGGTCTTTAGAAGTATGGATTTAGTTGTTCGCAAAAAAGAATTCTTTCACGAACTCCAGCTCTTTCAAGGAATCGTGGAGAGGAAGAACACCATCCCTGTTTTGGCGAATGTTTTACTTGAAGCTGAAGGTGATAAGGGTCGTATGGTTGCAACCGACTTAGAAGTCGCGCTGGACGTGCGCTTCTCAGCTAAGGTAAAAAAGGGTGGAACACTTACTCTGCCAGCAAAAAAATTATTTGAAATTGTTCGGGCGTTGCCTGACACAAACATCACAATTCGCGAGGAAGGGCAGGGTGTAGTTAAAGTCTCAGCCGACAATTTTGAGTCCAGAATAAAAACGTTACCGCGCCAGGACTTCCCAACCCTGCCGAAGGCAGACAATAAGGAAATCTCCAAACTCCCAGGACAAACATTTCGAGATTTGATTACAAGGACCCAGTTTGCGATCACGGGCGAGGATACGCGATATTTCCTTAATGGCGCACTGTTCTATTTCACCGCGGACGCGCTAACCTTGGTTGCAACCGATGGTCACCGCCTGGCTCTTATAACTGGTAAGCAAAAGAGTGGCGAAAAAACAAAGAAGGGTAAAGGCGAGGCCCCAAGGGTAATTTTGCCAAGGAAAACCCTAACCGAGTTGGCTAAATTGTTAACCGAAGATGTTAAAGAAATTGGCTATCAACAAAGCGAGAACCACCTCTTTTTTGAGGTTGGGGATCGAGTGTTGATTTCTAGGATGATTGATGGGCAATTTCCAGCTTACGAGCGAGTGATTCCCAAAGGCAACGACAAAGCGGTGGAGTTTGACAACGATCGCTTGACAGCCGCTATTAAACGGGTTGCGGTTTTGTCGAACGAGCGCTCGAAGGCTGTAAAAATCCAGATAAGCAAAAACAAGGTTGAGATCACCTCCAATTCCCCAGACGTTGGGGAAGCAAGTGAGGAGTTGGATGTTCAATACACGGGTGACAGCGTACAAATTTGTTTAAACGCTGATTACATGCTCGATTTCTTAGGCGTGGTTGAGACCGATAGTGTCCGTTTTGAGTTTAAAGATGAGACAACCCAGGCGGTAATGCAGCCAGTTGGGTTAGAGGGCTACGACTACACCTATGTGATTATGCCAATGCGCATATAGCTAACCATCTAGAACCCCATCTCCTTTTTGTAATTGAAGTTCAATTAGTTTGTTTTCGGCGTCGCACACATGGTGGAACAAAAAATCATAGTCCCCAAACAGTCTTCACCAGAAGCTGTTAGCCCAATAGCTAAAGAACCGGTCCATCCCAATAGTGCTGTTAAGCCTTTTGATAATGGAGGTCTGGTTGATTCCTATGATGCCAAGAAAATTAAGGTTTTAGAGGGCCTTAAGGCTGTCAGGAAACGGCCGGCGATGTATGTTGGTTCCACAGGTGCTGTAGGTCTCCACCATCTTGTTTATGAGGTTGTCGACAATTCCATTGATGAGGCGTTGGCTGGGTATTGCCATGAGATTAATGTCACGGTCCACCTAGATAACTCGGTCACGGTAGCCGACGACGGTCGGGGTAT
Source organism: Acidobacteriota bacterium (assembly GCA_002720285.1). Classification (GTDB taxonomy): domain Bacteria; phylum Acidobacteriota; class Vicinamibacteria; order Vicinamibacterales; family UBA823; genus UBA11600. The sequence goes on from PBHT01000011.1 coordinate 27,091, forward strand.
TCCTGTTGATAAGCATGCGAGTGGAAAATCGGCTGCCGAGGTAGTTATGACAGTCCTGCATGCCGGCGGCAAGTTCGATAATTCAAGTTATAAGGTGTCTGGTGGTCTGCACGGCGTGGGCATTTCGGTTGTTAACGCGCTGTCTGCCACACTGGATCTTGAAATCTGGCGCGACGGCAACGTATACCACCAAACCTATGAGCGCGGCGTTGCCGTCAGCAATCTTGAGGCGACCGGAACAACCAAGCGCCGTGGGACTAAGGTTACGTTCCAACCAGACTCTGAGATTTTTGAGAATGTCGAGTTTAGTTTCGACACCCTAGCCCAACGTCTTCGAGAACTCGCATTTTTGAATGCCGGCGTCACAATTACGCTCGATGATGTCCGCTCGAGCAAGAATCATAAATTTCTCTATGATGGCGGCATTGTGTCATTTGTAACATTTCTCAATAAGAACAAAGCAGCGGTTAATGAGCAGCCTATCTTTATGAAAGGCGACCGGGGCGGCACGGATGTCGAGATCGCGCTTCAATGGAACGATAGCTATACGGAGACGGTGTACTCCTTTGCTAATAACATCAACACGCACGAGGGTGGCACACATTTATCAGGCCTTAAGTCGGCGCTTACACGCACCGTTAATAGTTACGCGACGCGACATAACCTGACGAAGGATTTATCTGAGAGCATTAGCGGCGACGACATCCGAGAGGGACTAACCGCAGTTATTAGCGTTAAGATTCCGCAGCCTCAATTCGAAGGGCAGACAAAAACCAAGCTCGGCAACACCGAGGTNAAGGGGATTGTTGANACNGTCCTGAATGANCGGCTNGGTTCCTANNTTGAAGAGCACCCNGGNATAGCGAAGCNGNTNCTGAACAAGGCGGTNGAAGCAGCGAGNGCNCGNGCAGCGGCNCGNAAGGCNCGNGACCTTGTTCGACGGAAGGGCGCNCTCGANAACAGTNCNCTNCCGGGNAANCTNGCCGACTGCCAGGANCGCNATCCNGCCGAGAGNGANNTCTACATNGTNGANGGGGAGTCCGCGGGNGGGTCGGCNAAGCANGGNCGNGANCGTCGGTTCCAGGCNATCCTGCCGATNAANGGNAAAATNNTNAATGTNGAAAANGCNCGCNTCGACAAGNTTCTTGCCAGNGACGAAATCAANACGNTGGTNGCGGCCCTTGGCTGCAACATNGGAGANNATTTCAATTTGGNNAAACTGCGATATCACCGGATNATCATCATGACNGANGCNGATGTNGANGGNTCGCANATCCGCACNNTGTTGCTGACNTTTTTCTACCGCNANATGNNTNNATTGATTNANCANGGNTANGTTCNTATTGCGCAGCCGCCGCTCTATCGGGCGAAGCGTGGCAAGAAGGAGCATTACATCAAAGATGAACGCGAACTCGAGAGTTGGTTGATTGCTCGTGCCNCCGAATCNCGNGTTNTNCNAGCGNCGACCCNTCCANNCCCAATCGCAGGGACAGAACTGGAAACGCTGCTGNAGAAGCTCATTATCTTCCAGAAATATGTGCAACTCGTNGANCGGCGAGGNCCNGANCGCGCNGTCATTAAGGCNTTCNTGGATCGCGACGCNCGNGACCGNGAGTTCTTCACTGACGANAAGGCNCTNNCNGTGNTGGCNAATGAACTAACNACTNNGACGCGGAAGGTCACGGTCNGTCCCGACGTAGANCACAANGCTTTCGCTGTTGCGATAGAGGANCNCGCGAGCGGCTANCCGAANANGNATTTGGTGGANNCNGGGTTCGTCACGACCGGCGAGTACCGCACACTACTGGCGAGCTATGCCGATGTCCGAGGACTCGAAGGACCAATAACNGTTTCGANTNCAAATGGGCACCGCGAGAGTGGAGCGGCCGAGGCCANTACTGGNACTGCCGACGAAACACAGATCGGCGGCGCCCCGCTCGACGAAGCAACTCGCCTCGCCACCGAGTCTCGCGAAGCTAGNCACACTGACGGCACNGTNCAGATNGACTCGATCGACGANTTAGTNGAGCANTTCATTGCAGCCGGGCGAAAAGGNGTTGCNATCAATCGCTACAAGGGGCTGGGNGAGATGAANGCGGANCAACTNTGGGCAACGACNATGAAGCCCGGGNCCCGTACATTGCTGCAGGTGCGGGCNGANGACGCCGAAGCCGCCGACGAGATGTTNAAGACNCTAATGGGCGANAANGTAGAGCCCCGCAGNGAATTTATCNAGAAGAACGCNNTGNATGTAANAAACCTCGACGTGTGACNCAANCNCAGCCNTCAGTNGACGNNCGCNCNGCGTGCGTNAANGCGACGTGACCTCGNATGACCGATTCNGAATNAAAAATCCCTGTCAACATCGAAGANGAAATGNAGCNCTCGTANATGGATTACGCCATGAGCGTAATCATTGGGCGAGCGCTGCCTGATGTACGAGACGGGCTGAAACCNGCCCACCGNCGCGTGTTNTACGGCATGCGNAGCATGGGNCTTGCNTCGAATCGNGGGTATCGGAANTGCGCCAAGATNGTNGGCGAGGTGATGGGCAACTTCCATCCCCACGGCGACGCCTCGATCTACGACACGCTTGTTCGCATGGCNCAAGACTTCAACATGCGCTACCTGCTNATTGATTCNCAGGGGAACTTTGGNTCCATNGACGGNGATCCACCNGCCGCAATGCGGTANACCGAAGCTNGANTGCNGNCGCTCGCCGAGCAGTTGATGGCNGATCTNGACAAAGAGACCGTTGATTNTGTNCCTAACTACGATGAGACGACCGAGGANCCAACAGTACTNCCAGCGCCCTTCCCAAATTTATTAGTGAACGGCTCAGCCGGCATNGCGGTCGGTATGGCAACAAACGTCCCGCCGCANAACCTCCGAGAGATTATTGACGGGCTTNTGTGGCTNGCTGAGCATCCAGGTGAGACAGAAGAAGAAAAACTAACCAAACTNCTANCTTTTATCCCTGGNCCAGATTTTCCTACCGGGGGCTATATCGTNGGCCGGCGTGGNATCCGGTCAGCGTACCAGACTGGTCGAGGGTCNATCCGAATGCGTGCCAGGACCAGNATTGAACCNCTACAAAAAGGCGACCGGGCGNCGATTGTTATNGNCGAGCTTCCCTACCANGTCAANAAGGCGAGACTGCTNGAGAAGATNGCTGAATTGGCGCGCGAGAAAGTCATTGAGGGNATTGCAGATTTGCGNGACGAATCGGACCGTGACGGAATGCGCGTCGTGATTGAGCTGAAGCGGGGCGAAGTGCCGGAAGTAGTGTTGAACAANCTCTGGAAGCACACGCCNCTGCAANCCACTTTCGGCGTGATCATGCTGGCCATCGTCGGCGGACGNCCCCGTGTTCTCACTCTTGCNGAAGTNCTCGAACAATTCTTGGAGTTCAGGCGTGNNGTGGTGCGGCGTCGCNCCGAGTTTGATNTGCGTAAGGCGCTGGCGCGCGCTCACATCCTNGAAGGACTGAAGATAGCGCTCANTCAACTTGACGCAATTATCAANTTAATNCGTGGTTCGAAGGCGCCAGCGGAGGCGCGCTCAGGCCTGATGTCGGAGTTCAGNCTGACCCGGCTGCAGGCTCAAGCCATTCTTGACATGCAACTTCAGCGCCTCACGGGACTTGAGCGACAGAAGATTGTTGACGAATTGACCGANCTCCTGAAAACGATCGAACAGCTTCGGTCCGTNCTCGGGAGNGACGCTCTGCTGCTGGANATCGTTTTAAATGANCTCCGTACCGTGCGTGAGAAGTTCGGNGACGACCGTCGGAGTGAGATCGTGGACGANACGGGNGAACTCAGCATCGAGGATCTTATTGCTGANGAGANCATGGCGATTACGGTAACGAACACCGGCTATATNAAGCGGACTGCAATCGNCACTTACCGTAACCAGCGGCGGGGTGGAAAGGGTCGAATCGGCATGCGGATGCGCGAAGAGGATTTTGTCTCGCAACTCTTCATTGCGTCGACTCATGCCTACATCCTGATTTTCACAAACCGTGGNCGCGTATATTGGCTNAAGGTCCACNAAATTCCCGACGTTGGGCCTTCCGGAAAGGGCAAGGCGATCGCAAANCTTGTTTCGATGTCGGCCGGTGAGCGGGTTGCCGCCCTAGTCGCCNTTCGCGAGTGGCCCGAGAACGANNGTGAGCAGTTCATTGTCATGGGCACGCGGCAGGGCAAGGTGAAGAAGACCGACATACGAGCCTTCCGGCATCCAAGGGCCGGNGGCATTATCGCTCNGGCTGTGGGTGCTANTGATGCCGTCATCGCGGTNGTGGCGACNGACGGCACTGGAGAGCTCTTTTTGGGCACCCAGGNCGGCATGGCGATNNGATTTNCTGAAACNGGCGTCCGACCCATGGGCCGGACGGCNACNGGTGTTCGGGGCATCACCCTTCGGANCGGTGATGAAGTNGTGGCCATGACCGAAGTTCGGCCTGGTGGCGCGCTNATGACTGTCTGCGAAAATGGCTANGGAAAACGGACAGAATTGGCCGAATATCGCGTGCAGTCTAGGGGTGGAGTGGGTATTATTAACATCCAGAGTAGNGAGCGGAACGGTANGGTCNTCGGCGTCGAGCACGTCCGGGGTGAGGANGAGTTGATGTTGGTGACNAAACAGGGCAAAATCCTCNGGATGCTNACNTGGAGCATCCGGGCAATCGGCCGGGCGACTCAGGGCGTCAGGCTGATTGAGATGGNGGAAGACGACCGCGTAGTCTCAATNGCTCGCCTCGCTGACCNTGAGCGCGATGANAACCAGNCGGGNGAACCGGGCGGAAACGAGGGGTAGGGTATCGTGCGTAANACGCGCCCTCGGTTGGCGACCCNGTGAAGNGAGAAAACTAGTCATTGATTGATTGAAGGAGGCTGACGACATGCATCGGCCACGATTCACGGCNTTAGNACTNTTCGTTCTGACGGNGGCCCTTGCCGGATGCTCGAGTCCACCACCCGANGAGACGTTGATNTCAAGTTTCTTCCGCGCATCCCGCTTTCGGGACAACATGACGTCCGCNAATCTTTCGATGGTGACGTTTAGTTCCGCTGAGAGAGGNGTTGTCTCGAGNTTTGAGGTGGAAAGNATCTCCGAAGAAACAANGGCGCCGATGCGCGCCCGNGCGCTTAATGAAGCATTAATGGCAAGCCAGNCNTCGGAGTCAGAATTCTCTGAACGGAAGCAGGCTTACCAAGACGAGAACCTTGAAGCGATNGAACGGGTNCTTGAAGCTGAGCAAGCGGGNAACGNACCAAGCCGCCGAGCCGATCGATCGGTCCANGAAGAATGGACACAGTGGCGCGCAGAGATGGCTCANCANGCCCAGGAAGTCTCCGATGCGCGTGNGGCGTTGNGCGANGGGCGCATTGTGGCAGAGGGTAGCACCTACAGCCCAACGGACATGATCGANGTCNNGCTGTATGACGGCGAGATTANGTCAAAGACCGTCCGNATCNTTGCGGANGTGGNCACNCCGGACGAGCAAGATGTTCAGCAAACGNTCCAGATCGAGATTCAGCGGGCCGAACTTGTNGNAGACGACGGCACGCCGGTCANCGGGCGCTGGATCATCACGGCTATNGACGAAGTTGGNTAGATCGCGCGCCGAGCTGCACTCTTAGACTTCGACCTTTTCGACTTATCAGGGCGGCGTCCGNTGGGGCGCCGCACCNCCCTCGTGTCGTCCTGACNCGGAGGTTTAAGTTGCTCATCGAGATTCGACNGGNGCTCCATGCNCGCCCCANCCGACGNAANATTGATGCGAGATCGTACGGCGATCGATGAACCGGGCATGGCGGAACATGAANCAAGTCAGTCGCATCTTGGNCACCTAATCCNCGAGTNCTGGCGCGGCCTGCCATTTACCGTNCTTCTCTTTGTCTTTTGGATTGTCCTATCGGGAAAGCTNGACAGGAGCCACNTGTTCGCCGGCGCTATCTGCGCCATTGCGGTTTCGTTGTNGACNGGCCGACTTCTCAGNCTACCGCCNCAGGTCGGTTCATCGGCATCTCACCCGTTGGCTGGTGTGTTCTGGTCACGNTTTCCGATGTATTTGCTNTGGCTAGCCTGGCAGGTCATNAGNGCGAATCTACACGTNGCCTGGATCGTNNTGCATCCGCGGATGCCAATTGAGCCGAGTCTAGTGAGGCTGGATAAACCAGCGCCGCATACATTTGCCCGNNTGGTGCTCGCGAATTCCATCACNTTAACGCCCGGGACTGTAACCCTTGATGTTGATGANNCCGGNTATCTNGTACACGCCTTGACCTCACGNAGCGCATCTNGCCTGAGAAGNGGTGACACGGTGCAGCGATGCCAGGCGCTCTTNTTACGCNCAGATCTCGANTTGGACCGAGAGGTGACCCAATGAGCCCGTTGNTACTNGNNACNGCGTTNGTGCTTGCCGCGGCGATGGTGTTTTCACTCTACCGCGTGCTTGCCGGACCAACCGTTTTCGACCGCCTAACNGGCTTAGGTCTCATCTCGACNAAGACCATTGTGTTTCTACTGGTGCTCGGATTTCTGACGGACCGCGTCGAAGTCTTCGTCGATATCACGCTCTCGTACACGTTGATNAGNTTCGTGGGNACACTNGCCTTAGCTAAGTACTTCGAGGCCAAAAAGGCGGATCANCCATGACCCNNGTTGCTGACCTCGTGTTACTTGTGGGGCTTTTCTTTATTGCGGCTGGTGTGGTGGGCGTGCTCAGGCTGCCAGACTTCTACACGCGGTTACACGCCTTGGGCAAATCNGACACGCTGGGCGTGGCCNTAACCGTTGGCGCTTTGGCNCTNCGCAGCGGTGCGACACTTACCAGTTTGAAGATCTTNCTAATTGTNGCCTTNGTAACGCTCGCCAATCCGACCGCTACCCACGCGCTTGGCCGGGCGGCATATCGGGCCGGNATTGCTCCGTGGCGACGGAAGGATGCTTTGTGACGCCAATNCTTGATCCATTGGCAGTTGTTTTTCTGATACTCATGATCATCTGTGCAATTTCGGTGCTCTCGGCNCGCGATTTACTGNCCGCTGTGACCGTTTTCGGCACGTTCAGTTTTTTTTCGGCTACTTACTTTGCGATTCTCGGCGCAGTTGATGTTGCATTCACCGAGGCGGCAGTCGGTGCCGCCATCACGGCAGTTTTCTTTGTCACGGCGATTTTCCGGACTGACCGAGGTGCTGATTAGTGGGCCGACTGTCGCTTGTCCCGCTCGTCGTGCTGGGCGCCCTCCTNATGACGGCGGNAGGCAGNTTACCGCCGGTCGGCGACCCCGAGTCTCCAGCGGCCACGCACGTGTCACCACGATACATTAGTCACGGGCATCAAGAAACGGGCGCCGCCAATCTCGTNACAGGTGTGTTAGCCGACTATCGATCCTACGACACACTAGGTGAGACGGCGGTGNTCTGTGCGGCGGGTCTTGCCTGCTGGCTCATCCTCGGCGCGCGATGGCGAGAAGANGGTGAGGCGCAATGAATTTAGCGTTNGGTAGCCCAGCACTCGACGCGGCGAGCCGTCTGATGACACCGTTCATGCTGATGTTTGGTGCCTATGTGGTCGTACACGGTCACGACAGTCCNGGCGGAGGATTTCAAGGCGGTGTGATTATTGCAGCCTGCGTCATCCTGATTAGGCTCGTCCGCGGGCGAGCNGGGGGCTGGACACTCGCGCCCGAGCGTGCGCTGGTGTTTGCATGCGCTGGGCTGGGCATTTTTGTAGTGGTTGGGTTACTCGGCCCGCTTTTCGGTGGCAACTTTCTTGATTATTCTGTGCTTCCACTGTGGCTTGAGACACCAGAAGTCCGAGCCGTTGGCAGTATGGCAATTGAGGTTGGTGTCGCTGTGACGGTAACTGGTGTTCTGACGCTCATTTTCGATGCGCTGGCCGAAGTGCGCAGTGACGGATGAAATGGAAGGAATCTGGAACAGCGGAACGGCGGAATACTTTCTGACCATAGTGCTACTACTGGTTGGACTCTACGGAATCGTTGCCCGTCAGCATTTCCTACGTAAGCTCATGGCGATGAACATCCTTCAGGTGGCGGTCATCGTGTTCTTCATCACGTTGTCCGCTAAATCCGGCGCAACAGTGCCCGTGGTTATCCAGGACGGGCACGAAATCAACGTTGCTTCATACGTCAATCCACTTCCCCACGCCCTGATGCTGACGGCGATTGTTGTGTCGGTTAGCACGACAGGGGTTGCTCTCGCCTTACTCATTCGTATCCGGCGGCGCTACGGTACGCTCAGTGAAACGATGCTTCTCGCCAAGTTACGAGAATGAGTGCGCATTTACCGGCTCTCGTCGTTATGGCTCCTCTTCTCGCCGCGGTCGTGGTGCCGCTGCTTGGCCGCCGTTCACCGGGTGCAGCACACGCGGTCACTCTGGCCGCTCTAGGCTTTGCGCTGGCGGCTTCAAGCTTTTTGCTTTCGGTGGTCGTAGCCAACGGCGTATGGCGGTATGCATTTGCCGGGTGGGCGCCGCCGTGGGGGATCGAATACGTTCTTGATCCACTAAGCGCTGGGATGATGGTGCTTGTCAGCTTTCTTGCGCTGGCCACATCGATTTACGCTTGGTCCTACCTCTTTGCAAGCGACCCACAGCGAATCGGCATTTTCGATTCGCTCTATCTTTTGTTAGTGACCGGACTACTTGGAATCGTGGCGACCGGGGATCTCTTTAATCTTTACGTATTCTTGGAAATCTCTGCCATTGCAGCCTACGCGTTGCTTTCCACTGGCGGTGAACGCGCGACAGTGGCGACGTTTCGCTACCTACTGATCGGAACGGTGGCCGCGTCGTGCTATCTATTAGGCGTTGGTTTTCTCTACGCACTGACGGGCACGTTGAACATGGCTGACCTTACGGCCCGTTTGGCAGACGTCGATGACTCAACGGCCAAGGCTGCAGGCATTGGTTTGATTGTTATTGGCTTGGCTATCAAGGCCGCACTCTTTCCGTTCCATGGCTGGCAACCTGATGTCTACACCTACGCTCCACCACCCGTCACCGGNTTTGTAGCCGCGGTTATGACAAAGGTGAGCGCCTACGCTATTTTTCGGGTGCTTTANTTTACNCTCGGCGGTGAGCCGGCGGCNGGCAGCGCCNTGGTGTTTCTCGGCTGGGCAGGAGTAATAGCGATCCTGGCNGGTGCTTGGTTGGCGCTATCGCAAACCGATATCCGCCGNATGTTGGCTTACTCCAGTGTTAGCCAGATGGGCTATATCTTTTTTGGGTTTTCACTCGGNTCCCCGATTGCGCTGGTCGGAGCACTCTTCCACGTGCTGAATCATGCCGTGGTGAAGGGATGCCTCTTNCTCGTGGTGGGTGGTGTGAGGTGGCGTACCGGGGCATCAAACGTTGCCGAGTTTGTCGGNATGGGCCGGCGATTACCGCTGAGCATGTTGGCCTTTGCGGTGGCCGCTGTGTCGTTGGTCGGCNTACCGCCCACCGCTGGTTTCTTCAGNAAATGGTACCTATTACTCGGTGCATTTGAGGCAGAGGCATGGNTTGGAGTGGGAGCGNTTGTGGTGAGCACGGGGCTGAGCGCTGTCTACTTNTTTCGGATTTTTGAACGAGCGTTTGTTGTAACTGACGACGGGCTTTCATCAGTTCGGTCAAACGAACTGCCCGTCGGAATGCTAGGCCCTGCGTTGGTGCTGGCCGCGCTTGTGCTACTACTGGGCCTGTTCCAACAGCCACTCATCACCCACGTGCTCCAGCGCGCCTTGCCGACCGCCGTGTCCTAAATGGATTTAGCCCTGCGTCCACTCGCCGCCGTGCTCGTTTCGCTGCTTGCCGCGGTGCTGTTGCCGTTAGTGGGTAGGCGACCGACCGTCCGAGAGACCATTACCATCACGGCCGCCATCCTAAAACTTGCTCTCGTTTCGTCGATGCTACCGGCTGTACTTGCCGGGCAAGGGGTCAAAGGCGTGTCCTTCGCACTTGGGATGGGGTTATCACTACAATTTCGAGTTGATGCCCTGGGGCTGCTCTTCGCTTTGACAGCATCAAGCCTTTGGTTGCTGACCTCGATTTATTCGATTGGTTATCTCCGAGCGACTACTTCGACACACCAAACATCGTATTATTCTGCCTTTGCGGTTTGTTTATCGGCGACGGTCGGCATCGCGTTTTCGGGCAACCTTCTGACCTTCTTCGTGTGCTACGAAGTGCTGACGCTGGCGACCTACCCGCTTGTTGTACACGGCCGCACGCCAGAAGCGCAGGCCGCTGGCCGTCGGTATCTTGTATACACACTAGCCGCTGGCCAGGCACTACTCGTCGCGACTGTGTGGGCGGAGACTCTTGTACCGGGAAGCGAGTTTAGGCCAGGTGGTTTCCTCAATAGCCAAACACCAAGTCTGACCGTCTGGATGCTCTTCGTGCTTTTTGTTGTCGGTTGCGGCGTCAAAGCCGCAATCATGCCACTACACGGATGGCTGCCCGCAGCCATGGTTGCCCCAACGCCAGTGAGTGCCTTGTTACACGCTGTAGCTGTTGTGAAAGCGGGTGTTTTCGGCATCGTTCGAATGGTGGGCTACGTGTTTGGCCTCGACACCCTTCGTGCGACCGGTGCCGATACTGTGTTGATCATCTTCGCCGTAGCAACCATTTTGATCGCGTCCATAAGAGCGCTGGGCGAAGACCGCCTGAAACGCCGACTAGCCTACTCAACCATCGGACAACTCTCCTATATTGTTCTCGGTGCCGCGGTGGGGTCGGTGGCAGCGTTGACTGGCGCGATGTTTCACATTGCTGGTCATGGGTTCATGAAAATCACCATGTTCTTCTGTGCAGGAACGGTGCACACGCAGGCTCATCGCGACGGTGTCAAAGGCTTAGACGGACTGGGTCGGCAAATGCCTGTGACAATGACCGCTTTTGCTATCGGCGCGTGTGGATTGGCCGGCGTACCTCTACTGGCTGGCTTTATCGCGAAGTGGAATCTTGGCGTAGGTGCGGTCGAGGTCGACCATTTACTACTGGTCGGCGTGCTCGTAGTAAGTGGACTGCTAAATGTTGCCTACTTCTTTCCTATTCTTTTCGATGCGTTCTTCAGAGCACCGACTAGCGACGTGCGCGAAGCCGGGTGGGCAATGGTCTTACCGCTTGGCGTGACGGCAGTAGTGGTGCTACTTCTCGGAGTCATACCGGATTTCGGCCTCCACTTTTTTACCTTAGCCCGCCTCGCCGCCGAGAGTGTGGTCACTGGTTCGGGGGTGCTGCAATGACGACACGTCAAGTGTTTGGCGCGATGACGGTGTGCACGGTTGGTCTTATAGCCATCGAAATCGCCATCGTGCAAGAAGTGCACGGCGGGTGGTGGCACCGTGTTGCAGGACTCGACTTGTTAGCTGGCTTCACCGGTTGCCTAGCGTTAATTTGGGGAGCCAAGGCGTTGGGTCGATTGGGGCTGCAACGGTCTGAGCACGAACATTCTGAGACTGAGCCCTAATGACGATGCTCCTGCATCCAGCACTTGTGTTGATTGCCGCCGCCTCGTTCGCGGCGATCACTCGCGGTCGAGCGCGCCAGGTGAGCTTAGTGCTGGCGACCCTCGCCGCACTGATCGCTGCGTTTGCATTGCCCGACGGTGACCGTGGTGTTGTCGAGCTCACTGGCCAAGGCCTCGTCCTGCTGAGAGTTGACCCAGTCAGTCGCTTCTTTGGCTTGATTTTCACGGCGATTGCGTTCATCGGCACTATTTACGGCCTCCACATTGATCGCGGCGGTGAGCACTTCACAAAGCTAATCTACGCTGCGGGCGCACTTACCGTTATCTATGCGGGCGATTGGCTCACCGTGTTTGCAGGCTGGGAGTTAATGGCCGTTACGTCACTAGCACTCATTTGGTTCGGTGGAACGACGCGCGCGCGAATGGCCGGGCTCCGGTACATTTATGTGCACTTGACCGGCGGCTCGTTGCTTTTTTCAGGGATCGCGCTACTTTGGGCAAGCGGCGGTGAACTCACGCTCACGCGGCTGTCCCCTGGTACCGGCCTAGCCTCCGGCTTGATTCTCGCTGGCGTGCTTGTGAATGCCGCCGTGCCCCCCGTGCACGCTTGGTTGACCGATGCTTATCCCGAAGCCTCGGTCACAGGAACAGTCTTTCTGAGTGCATTCACGACGAAAACAGCCGTCTATCTGCTGATTCGCGTGTTTCCAGGAACCGAGGCTCTCATGTGGGCTGGCGCGATCATGGCGGTCTACGGTGCTCTATTTGCCGTGCTTGAAAACGACATTCGGCGGTTGCTCTCGTACCACATCATCAGTCAGGTCGGCTACATGGTGGCTGGCGTTGGCATGGGTACCGCGCTCGCTGTTAACGGTGCGGCCGCCCACGCGTTCTCACACATTCTGTATAAGGCGCTCTTACTGATGGGGGCGGGTGCCGTTTTACAAGCTACCGGACGAAACAAACTAACCGAGTTGGGTGGTCTTGCACGTTCAATGCCTGGCGTTACGATGCTTTACCTCATTGGTGCCTGCTCGATATCTGGCGTGCCGTTGTTCAGTGGCTTTGTCAGTAAATCACTGATTGTGTCGGCCGCGTCAGAGCATGGCCACGTAATGGTCGAATGGCTGCTGATCGTGGCTAGTGTCG